>QJWC01000038.1 GCA_003235475.1 Acidimicrobiia bacterium
GGAGAGCTCGTCGACGCCTCGCACGACAACATGCTGGCCGTCCGCGTGGATCGCAGCCCCCATGCGGTTCAGCTCGCCGAGGTAACGGAAGCGCCCCGCGTAGATGTTCTCTGTGACCAGCGACGTTCCCGAAGCCACCGACAGGTACGCCACCATCTGCGGGTGCATGTCCGTGTGGAAACCTGGATAAGGCAGCGTCGCGATGTCGACCGGCGTGGGCCGGTCAGGGCCGGTGACCGTCACGGAGGTGTCGGTCGTCGATACGTCGCACCCGGTTGCTTCGAGCTTGCGCAGTTCCATGCGAAGCAGCGATGGGTTGAGGCCGTTGACCGTCACCGTTCCACCGGTCATCGCACCAGCGACGAGGTATGTCCCCGCCTCGAGCCGATCAGGAACAGTCGAGTGCCTTGCAGGAGACAGCGAGGGCACCCCGTGTATCTCGATCGTGGATGTGCCCGCCCCGTCGATCTTGGCGCCCATCTTCTTCAGGTACTCGGCGAGATCGGTCAACTCCGGCTCGCGCGCGGCGTTCGAGATGGTCGTCGTGCCCTGTGCGAGGACCGCGGCGAGCAGAAGGTTCTCGGTGGCACCGACCGACGGGAACTCCAGAAACACGTCCGTGCCGTGGAGGCCGTCCGGAGCCGAGGCGTGGAGCACGCCGTGACGGAGTTCGAAGGTCGCACCCATCGCCTCGAGGCCAGTGATGTGGAAGTCGATCGGCCGACTCCCAAAGTCGTCTCCGCCCGGAAGGGCAATGCGCGCGGTCCCTGTACGGGCCAGCAATGCGCCGAGCACGAGGATCGATGCGCGCATCTGGCGCACGAGCTCGAGCGGTGCCTCTGGATTCGGCCGTTCCGGGACGGTGATCGTGAGGGTGTGCCCGTCTCTGACACACACCGCGCCCACGTGGTCGAGCACGCGGCCCATGATCGAGACGTCGAGGAGGTTCGGGACGTTCTCGATCGTGTGGGTTCCCGGAGCGAGCAGCGATGCCACCATGTGCTTGAGGGCGGCATTCTTCGCACCGTTCACAACGATCTCACCGCCGAGCGGCTGGCCTCCGCGGACGACAATCGAGTCGCTCATGGCGCAAAGCCTACGTCGCGATGGCCGTACGCCCCTCTATCGGCTTCAGGTGTCGCCATCTCGCACCGGGACAACCGACGCGAACACGACGTCGGCGTGAGGCTCCCAGGTGCCGTTCGGAGCTCGCATCTCGACGCCGATCCCCACGCTCCCTTGCACCGGAACGATGACGTACCACATGTCGCCGGTCGTGTGCGTGCCCCACGATCGGTACGCGCCGCCAAGCATGCGTTCCATGCGACTGAACGTTCCCTCGCCCGCGTCGTCGAGAAGCGTCCAGAAGGCGCGGACAGCATCATCGACACCGACCGGCCATTGCCCACCGGCAGCGGTGACCATCGCTTCGAGGTCGACGGTGTTCGCCGTCAGGAAGGTTCCCTCCGGAAGGATCTCGTGATGAAACGCGATGTGCGTCTCGCCGATCTCACCACTCCACCCATCCGGAACGTCGAGGCAGAACGCGCTTGTGCAGATCTGGCTCACGGCTCCCACGGGCGGCGCGGCGGGACCAGACGAACAGCCACCGATGAGGAGGGCAAGGGCGACCGATGCAGTCGCGGACCGGAACATGGCCGTCAGGCTAGAGACGGGCGCCGCGACGACGCGACATCGAGGTGCCACGAGCGTTCTCCGGTGTATGACGGGATTACCCTGCGCGCGGCAGTCAAGGAGACAGGTGAGAGTCGTCGTCGGAGCAGATCATGCGGGGTATCCGCTCAAGGTGGCCATCGTCGAACACCTGGCCGCGGCTGGCCACGAGGTGGTCGACGTCGGCACGGATGGACTCGAACCGGTCGACTACCCCGACTACGCCGCCGCCGTGGCGCGCGGCGTTCGGGACGGACACGGTGAGCGCGGCATCGTGGTGTGCGGATCGGGTGCCGGCGCGTCCATGGCGGCGAACAAACTCACCGGCATCCGGTCAGCCGTCGTCCACGATCACTACACGGCGCACCAGGCGGTCGAGCACGACGACATGAACGTGTTGGCGCTCGGTGCGCGGGTCATCGGGGAGATCACCGCGACGGAGATCGTCGACGCGTTCCTCGCTGCGGAATTCACGGGCGAGGAACGGCACGCCCGTCGGCTCGCGAAACTCAACGACCTCGACCGCAACCGGATCTGATCACGTGGCTGCGAGCCAGATCGACGCCCCACCACCACCGAAGCAGTCCATCTGGGCTGCCGGTTGCGTGCTGTTCCGGCACGGGGACGAGGGCGAACCCGAGTACCTGCTGATCCACCGCGACCGTTACGACGACTGGACGCTTCCCAAGGGCAAGCTCGATCGCGGCGAGAGCTTCATCGACGCCGCCGTCAGGGAAACCCTCGAGGAGACGGGGTTCAAGCCGAAGAACCCCCGGTTGGTCGGCACGGTTGCCTACGACACGACGGCAGGAAACCCGAAGATCGTTCGGTGGTACCTGGCGCGCGCCGGGAAGGGCTCGTTCGCGCCGAACAGCGAGGTCGACCGGGTCAAGTGGAAGCGCTTGCCCAACGCGCTCGAGAAGCTCACGTACCGCAACGACCGCGAGGTGCTCGAAAGGGCACACGACATGGTGCTCGAACGATCCGCGGGCACGATCTACCTCGTCCGACACGGCTGGGCAGGCGAGCGCCGCGTGGGCGACGCGGACGATTGGAGGCGCCCGCTCGATGACCGGGGGAAGCGGCAGCGCAAGGCGCTCCGTCAGATGCTGCAAGCACATCCGATCACGAGAATCGCTTCTTCGGACTACGCCCGGTGCTTCGACACCGTCAAACCGCTCTCGAAGCGCCTCGGGATACCGATCGAACCCGAAACCGCGTTGCTCGAAGGGTCACACCCACATCGGCTCGTGTCGTTCATCCACGAACTCCAGGGCGAGACGGCGGTCCTGTGCACTCACGGGGATGTCATCGAGGACCTGATAGGCCACCTCTTCGCTGCGGGAATCCCCCTCGAGGGCGATCGTGTGTGGGAGAAGGGTTCAGTGTGGCAGCTCCGGACGGTCAAGGGCCGCGTGACCAAGGGCGTGTACATCCCTCCCGCTGCCTGACCTAGCCGCCGAGAGACGCCACCCAGCGGGCGGTGGCATCCGCTGCCTTGTCTAGGGAGTCCTCGACGGTGCGCCCCGTTCGCTTCAGGGGTACGAACGAGTGATCCCCGCCCTCGATCACAACGAGCGACCCGTTCGGAACGCGATCGGCGAGCGCTTCGATGAGGTCCAATGGCCCAAGGCGGTCGCGGTCCCCGGAGATGAACAGTTGGGGAGTCGAAAGGCTCTCGAGGTGCGGAGTCGGACGGGCATCGGTCTTCCCCATCGCGACGAGCGGGTACCCGAAGTACACAACACCAATGACGTCGAGATCCCTCTCGGCTGCGAGGTGCCCCCCGACGCGTCCTCCCATCGACTTGCCGGCGACGACGAGGTGGTTGACCTGTTGTGTGAACTCTCGTGCCACGGCCTCGTGGACATCGAGCAGCTTCGGGAGTCGATCGGGTGCCTTCCGGCCCTGCGCCGTGTACGCGTAGTTGAAGGTCATCACGGCGAACCCACGGTCGATGAGCCTTCCCCGCATACCGACCATCCACGGATGGCCCATGGGCGCACCGGCGCCGTGCGCAAGGAGGACCCCTGTGCCGCCTTCGCCTGCCAATGACGCAGGCACGGCACCATGCTCGGTCTCGATGAGGAAGTCCACGGCGTAGATTCAGTTCTTGTCGGATCTTTCGTGCACATGAAGGGTACGTGGTGAGACAGTGATCGACATCGGCATGTATTCGGGCCCTGAGCCTCCTCCGATCGCGGGCCTGGCTGCGGAGGCGAATGACGAGGGAATACGATTCGTCCAGCGCACGATCGATGCGTGGCGGAGTGGTGAGAACCGTTTCGATCACCCCGGAGAAGCGTTCTTCCTCGTTCGCGACGAGGACGAGGTCGTCGGAATGTGCGGCCTCAACATCGATCCGTTCGTGGACCTCCCTTCGGTCGGGCGGGTCCGTCACCTGTACGTGTCACCGAGCCGTCGCCGTGAGGGCCTCGGCACCGTGCTCGTGCTGTCCGTGATCGACGCTGCGGCCGATCGGTTCGACTCGTTGCGCCTCCGCACATACGACCCCGTCGCTGACGCGTTCTACGTCGAGGTCGGTTTCGCCCGTCGCGACCACGAATCCGCAACCCACACGATGGACCTCACCCTGCCCACCCGCTTCACCTCGGTGCGGAATCGACCGGACATGAAGTACGCCGTGGCTGACAACGCCGCAGGCCTGGCCGCGATGGCCGCCGACCTCATCGAAAGCGAGATCGCGATGTCCGGCAGACTGGTTCTCGGGCTCGCGGGCGGCTCAACGCCTCAGGCGACCTACCGGGAGCTCGCTCGTCGGGCCATCGATTGGGGCAACGTCACGGGATGGATTCCAGACGAGCGATGGGTGCCCGTCGACCATCCGGACTCGAATCAGGCGATGGCACGCGCAGCGTTCGCCGACGCCGTCGGCCTCGAGGTCGTCGGCCCGGACACGAACGCCGTGAACCCATCGGAGGCAGCCGTCGAATACGGCGACATCGTCATTCCGATGCTCACCGACCCGGCGACACGGTCCGTGACGTTGCTCGGCGTCGGCGTCGACGGCCACACCGCATCGCTCTTCCCCGGCACGCCAGCGGTTGAGGTTGCCGGTGTCTCGTACGTGGCGAACTTCGTCTCGGCCCTCGACACATGGCGGGTCACTGCTTCGTTCGGCTTGCTCGCCCAGTCCGACGTCGTCGTATTCGTCGTTTCAGGAGCCGCGAAGGCAAAAGTGATCGGGGCGATCGCTGACGGGGAAGACCTCCCGGCGGGCCGGGTCACAGCGCAGGAACGGGTCGTCTGGCTCCTCGACGAGGATGCAGCTGCACTCATCGGGCACCGCAACGACGCGGCCTAGAAACCCCCGGACCGGAGCGACTGGATGATGAAGCGACCCAGCTCGGAGGTCGCGTGCAATTCATCGACGCGGGCGGCAAGCGACTGCTGCGTCACGTTCGGGTCGCAGCCCAATTCGACCGCGAGGGCGTCGATGTCGTCCGACTGGCTTCGGAACTCCTCGAGCGACGGTAGCTCCACCGATCCGGCGACAAAATCCGCAATCGTGCTGTCCCCTGCCTCCTCATCGACCGTATCGATGAGACGCTGGACGAGGGCGATCGTCTCGTCCGCGAGCTCGTCACAGTTCGATGCCGAAATACCGGAACCGCACGCCGATGATGCGAGCGCGATCGCCAGGGCAATGGTTCCAATCGCAGTCTTGCGCATCGAGCGGCAGGCTACCGAGCGGCCTATGAAACAGCGCCGACCGGTGCCTCGTGGATGTCGTCGACGATGCCGACCACGACCGACCTGATCGGGCCGGTGGCCACGCCGTGGACCTGGCGCGCCGATGTGCCCTCATCGAGAATGAGAACGACTTCATCGGCTCCAGCACCGACGACGTCGGTGCAGATGAGATAGTCGTCGAGGTCCCCCTCGCCGTCGATGAGGCGACACACGAGAAGACGCTCACCGTCGAAGAACTCGTGGTTGATCGTCGACACGACATTGCCGATCACTCGGCCGACCTTCATGGTCGCACCTCGACATCGTCGACGATTCCGACGATTGCATGGTCGACCGGCACGAAACGCGGTTGCATGGCCTCGGCAGCCTCACGGGATGAGACGAAGTACACGAGATCGCCCGGGCCGGCCTGATGGACGGCGTCGGCGGCGACAACGCACGACCCGGAAACCCCCTGATGTTCATCGAGCGGTTCCACCACGAGCAACTTCATGCCGACCATCCCCGGATCCTTGATCGTCGCGACGACGGAGCCCCTGACGCGGCCGAGCTTCACGATCCGCCCGCTCCATGTGCACGAACGCGCTCGAGGAACTTTGCCGAAGCGGCAAGATCCTCCCTCAGCTCGTCGGTGAGTTGGGCGATCACCACAGACGCCAAGAGCTTGTCCCCCGCACGTTCGCATGCAGCCTCCACAGCTGCCTCTACCTCGCCGACCGGGCCCTCCACCAGAAGGTACGACTTGCCTCCGATGCCATCCGCCATGCGAAGAGCCGAAAGCTGGACGTCAGCTCCTTTCACGGCCGCATCGGCTGCGTCGACGCCTGAGGAAACCGACGTCGTCTCCACGACGCCGATCGCTTCGCCAGACGTCGATGCGGCGGTGGCCTCCGACGTGACCATGTCGGCGACCTCGACCGCTATGTCAGGGAGGAACCGTGAGTCCAGCGTGTCGACGCCGAGATCCTTCACGATCGCGTTCGCGACCTCGACGGACGCCGTGTCGCCTGCAACGAGGACGACGTACTTGCCGGGATGGGTGGTACCGGTGAGGAGCGATGCAACGGGGGCACCCTTCGCAATGGCGTCCGCTGCGTGCACGCCGTCGACGATGGAGCCGAACTCCCAGATCGAGACTGCAGGTGATCGGGTTCGATCAGACAATCCGCAGCGCTCCCACCACAGACACCCTGCGCTGGCGCGAGAACGTCCGTGGCCTGGTCAAACCCTCACCCGTGGGGCTCGCGATCGAGAACGACGTGTAGCCCTCGCCCTCGGCGCCGAGCCCTGCGACGTTTGAGCCGTTCGCCACGAATATCGAGCAGTTCATGGCACGCGCCATGCGGGTTATCGCATCGACGTTCGTCGAGTGGATCGACGCCGTGTGACGGAAGCCGTGCTCAGAGCGAACCGCGAGGTCGATCGCCGTGTCGACGTCCTTGACCCGGACGACCGGCATGACCGGCATCATCTGCTCGGTCCATACGAGGCTGTGCTCGACCGGGACTTCGGCGATCAGCAATCGCGTCTCCGGTGGAAGCGTCAGTCCTATCTCGGACGCGATCACCGCAGCGTCCTTGCCGATGAATCGCCCGTCCAGCACGCCGGGCTTGTTCGGCGGGCCGAGCTCCTTGAAGATCACCCTTTCGAGGCGTTTGAGCTCGTGCTCCTTGAGGCGGTACGCACCAGATGCCGACATGTGTTGCACGAGACGATCCGCCACGGTGTCCACGACGATCGTCGTCTTCTCGTCGACGCAGATCACGTTGTTGTCGAACGAGGCTCCGTAGACGATGTCCTTCGCCGCCTTCTGGATATCCGCTGTCTGGTCGACGACTGCCGGCGGATTCCCGGGACCAGCCGTGATCGCCTTCTTCGGCGTCTTCAGCGCCTCCTTGACGACGCCGGGACCGCCTGTGACGAGGAGCACGCGGACGTCCGGGTGCTGCATCAGCGCCTGGGCCGACTCGAGCGTCGGCACCGCAACACATGTGACGAGGTCGTGCGGACCCCCAGCCGCGACCACTGCACGATTGATGAGCTTGACATTCTCGATGCTCACGAGCCTGGCGCTCGGGTGCACGTTGAAGACGACGGAGTTGCCGGCTGAGAGGATCGCGATCGCATTGTTGATGATCGTCGACGTTGGGTTCGTCGTCGGCGTGATGGCGCCTATCACCCCGTACGGCGCGAACTCGGTGACGGTCATGCCCTTGTCGCCTGTCACGACCTGAGGCTCGAGGTCTTCCGGTCCGGGTGTGCGGTCGATGACGAGCTGGTTCTTCAGCACCTTGTCGTCCGCCCTGCCGAGCCCCGTTTCCTGGCGCGCCATGTAGGCAAGATGCTCGTTCTCTGCACGCATGCGAACGCGAATCGCGTCGATGATCGCCTTGCGGCGGTCGAGCCCGAGGTCGCGGTACTGGGCGAACGATCGCTTCGCCGCCGCAACGGCCTCGTCGATGGTGCGGAACACGCCCTCGCCGAGCGACTCGCCCGCCGAGGCCACGTCGTCGGCTGCGCGTATCGCCTGTCCGGTGCTGCCGCCGATGTCGCCTGCGGCGACGCGGGCCTTCACCCGGTTGATGATCGCCTGGATCTCGGAGTCGTCGAGGGCAGGCATCACTTCACGAACACGGTCTCGCCGTCAATGTCCCATTGGTCGACGATGGCCATGATGACGGCGTCGCATGGCTTGTCCTTCGTGATCGCGGTTTGGCGTGCGGAGCTGCCAGACGCGTACAGCACCACCTCACCGACACCGGCGCCGACCGAATCGACCGCCACGACGTAGCCGCCCTTCTCGGCTCCTCGTTCGTCGAGCTGACGCACAACGAGCATCGGAAGCCCCTCGAGGAGGGGTTCCTTGCGTGACGCAACGAGCGTGCCCGTCACGATGCCGAGATTCATGGGGTTGTTCCCTTCAGGCGGTCAGCGTCAGCCGACCGCGTCCTGCGCTTCGTCCGACCTTCCGAGCGGAAGCACGAGATCGATGTTCACATGCGGACGTGCGATCACGTGCGTTGCGATGACTTCGCCGACCTTCTCGCCGCCGCGGACACCGGCATCGACGGCAGCCTTCACTGCCGCAACGTCGCCGCGCACGATGGCGGTCACGTAGCCGCCGCCAGTCTCCTCGTAGCTGACCAGTTCGACTTTCGCCGCCTTGACCATCGCGTCCGCTGCTTCGACCATCGCGGCGAAGCTGCGGCATTCGATCATTCCAAGTGCGTCTGCCATTGGATGTTCCTCCTGTTGCCTTTCGTGATCTGTATCAGTCTTGTCGTCCGGAGAGACCTTCGAGGGCGGCCACCGCTGCCTGCCAACCGACCTCGACGTCCTGTTCCTCGCCGCCCAGGTACACACGCCCGACCGCGCCGAATGCCCGCACCTCGAGCACGTTGATGTTCGAGGACTTCTCGGCTTCGTTCGCAGCGAGCGCCGCGTACGCCGCCGGGTTGCACTCGAGGACGTAGAGGGTCTGTCCGGGGATGATCATCTGGCCGTGGCGCATCCGGTTGATGAGCTGCGCGTGGTGGTCGTCGATGCGGCGGATGATCTGGCTGGACAGCACCGTCGGTTTGACCCGGTCGTCCTCGGTGAGCCCGAGCGCGTCGAGGATGGCCGAGCCCGCGGCCCTGGTTTCCGCCTGTTCGGGAGAGTGGATCTCGAGAAGCCCGAAGACACGCTCGATGATCTGCATGCCCGGTTTCACGGTGGTGGCCTTGAGGGCGATGTCGGTGAGGCGGTTGATCTCGATACCGGGTGCGACCTCGACGAACAATGACGCCTCGCCAGCGAGGGGGAGGAATCCTTGCGCGGTGGTGCCGAGGAAGGCGGCGTACTGCGGCTGGAGGCTGTCGAGGAACGCGTAGGACCTCAACTCAATACCGGTCGCCATCATCTTCTCCTTCTGCTCCACCGACGATCTGCACCCCAGCCGACGCGCCGATTCGGGTCGCTCCTGCGGCGATCATGTCCTCTGCGTCCTCCAGCGTACGGACACCGCCGGAAGCTTTGACGCCCATTTCGGGCCCGACGGTCTCACGCATCAGCGCAACGTCGTACACCGTGGCGCCGCTCCCCGCGAATCCGGTCGAGGTCTTGACGAAATCCGCCTTTGCGCGCTTTGCCAGCGCTGACGCGATCACCTTCTCCTCGTCGGTGAGCAGCCCTGTCTCGAGGATGACCTTCGTGATGGCGCCAGACTCGCGCGCCGCGTCGACGACGCGCTCGATGTCCTTGCGCACCAGGTCGTGTTGGCCCGACTTGAGGGCACCGATGTTGATCACCATGTCCACCTCACGGGCCCCGTCCCGAAGCGCCCTTCGCGCCTCTGATGCCTTGACGTCGGGCGTATTGGCACCGAGGGGGAACCCGATGACGGTGCACACCTTGACGTCGGACCCCCGAAGGCGCTCCGCCGCGCGCTTCACCCACGTCGGGTTGATGCACACGGACGCAAAGCCGAACTCGAGCGCTTCGTCGCACAGCACGTCGATCTGGTCGGCCGTGGCATCCGGTTTGAGGAGTGTGTGGTCGATGTATTTCGCGAGGTCCATCGGCACGTCCTCGGCGTCGCCATGGAACGACACACGGTCAGCGCCGTTTGCGACGACTTCACGGAGCTTCGACGGGTTCGAGAGGATGTCCGACCGCTCGGCAAGCGCAGCGAGCACTTCCTTGGTGACGAGTTCGACGAGCTGGTCCCTCGACAGGTCCACGTTCACACCGCCCCTGCCGGCTGGGAGTCGAGGGCGTCGATCTTCTCGACGCGCCGCGCGTGCCGCCCGGGGCCGAACTCCGTGTTCATGAACTCCTGGGTGATCTGCCATGCGAGGGCGTCACCGATCAGCCCTGCGCCGAGCGTGAGGACGTTGGCGTGGTTGTGCTCGCGGGCGTTGCGGGCGGTCGACACGTCGTAACACATGGCGGCGCGCACGCCGGGAACCTTGTTCGCGGCCATCGCCGACCCGATACCGGCGCCGTCGACCATCACGCCCGCATCCGCGGCGCCGGTCGCGACGCTCCGTGCAACCGCGACAGCGAAATCGGGGTAGTCGACTGCCTCCGAGGAGTCAGTGCCACAGTCGATCACCTCGTACCCCGCTTCGCGGAGCCGGAACCCGAGCTTTTCCTTGAGCGCAAACCCGCCGTGGTCAGCTCCGACGGCCACCGTGACGGTGGCGGAAGGGGCTGCTGCGACGTCCTCGTCGTGGCTCGCTGCCTCCCCAGAGGCGTCGAGGAGCCCGTCGACAATGCGCTTCACCATGGCGCGCACGTCCTGTTCGATATTCGGGTCGCGAGCAGTCACTGCCGGGTTTTCCTCCGTGGACGCCATCCTAGAACCCCGCCCCGGCCGAACGATGTCAGCGTGGATAGGATGCCGTGATGGACGCAACGACCCGGTGGGAGACGGAAGCCATCCGCGCGGGTGGCGGAAAACGCAAGGGTCCACCACGCCCGACGTCCAAACGCGCCGATGGGCCACGCGAGTGGGTCACGCTCAAGGAAGCCGAGACGGCGACCGGCATTCCATCGAACACCCTCCGCAAATGGGTACGGAAGTCGGGACTTCCGTCGTACCTCGAATCGGATGGCGATTTCATCCTCCGCATGGTCGATCTCGGCGCCGTTCGGGAGCGGGCGTCCGAGTTGGGACGCGCCCTGAATCCCGAACCGTCTGAGCAGGAAGGCACCCCCGAGCCCCCAACCCCGACACCGCCCCCGCCCCCGCCTGCGGCCGAAGCGAAACAGGGCGATAAGGCGAAGAACGAATCAGAAGAACCGGAACCCGAGCCTGCGCAACAGGCGCCAGAAACGCAAGCGCCGCCGGGAACGATGATCGTCCCCATCGACGCGTGGAACAAGATGCTCGGTCAGCTCGGGAACCTCCACGAAGCTGGCCAGCAGCTCGCAGAGGCGCGGGAGAGGGCCGCGAAGGCCGAAACCGAGGCGGAATTCCTGCGAAGACGCCTCGCCGAACTCCGTGAGGAGCGGGTGGCCCCGCCCCCGGCCGCGACCGATCCGTCATCGACGGAGGCCCCGGAGGAACCGGCACAACACGGTCGCACAACCCGCCCGTCGCCGCCGGACACCACGACCTACTGGCGGTACGTCACCTCAGGATGGCGCAACCGCCGTCGACGCTCTTCGGGCAGCTGAGGCCTTGCGGTAGCCCGCAAACAGCAGCGTGACGCCCACGAGGAGCGAAAGGGAGAGCGCAGCCGACTCGCCGATGGCCGTCAACACGCCGCCGAGGACCGGTGCGAGTGTTCCGAGGACGATCAGCACATTGCCGACGGCGAGGTCTCGATTTCTCCGTCGGGCGCGCCATGCCGAGACCGCGGCAAGCGCGATCACCACCGTCGCACCGACCCCGCCAGCAATTGCCGCGAAGATGCGAGGACCCGGAAGTGTCGCGGCGTCGATCATGAAGGTGAACCCGAACACCTCGTTCCCCTCAGGAACCCGGTCGGACGGAAGTGCCGTGGCGAACGGAGCGAGGAACGTCGCAAAGAAGCCGAGCACGATCCACAAGGCAAAGAGCGGCGACACCCTGCGCCCCCAACGCTCGCTCGCGAGCGCGATCGAGCCGAGCGCGAGAAGCGGGATGTTGGCGATGGCACCCATGAAGTAGAACGTCCGAAACGAAACTGACGTCCAGCCCACGGACAGCCCCGCAACCAGGGCCCACGTACCGAGGGCGTACGCCGCGAAGGCGCCAACCCAAACCTCTGCGTGGTACGTGCCACGGCCCTTCGCAGACCGATACAGAACGACGCTGAACCACGTGGCGACGGACGCGGCGGCAACGGCGAAGAGGACATCCATGACCGACTCACGATAGGTCGGAACCCAGGATTGGGCCCGATGGCACCGCACCGGCTTCTACGCTGACGCCGTGCCATCGACTGCGTTCACCACTTCAGGAATCGGGCATGCGTATGGCAAGATCGCCGCGCTCCATTCCCTCGATCTCGATGTGCCATCGGGTCGCATCGGACTCGTGGGGGCAAACGGTGCCGGCAAGTCGACGCTCATCAAGATCCTGCTCGGCATCCTCACCCCCACGACGGGAACCGCCACCGTGCTCGGGATGGATACACGGAGGGACCTCGTGGAGATGCGCAGTGTCATCGGCTACATGCCCGAGGGAAACTGCCTTCCGCTCGACCAGACGGCCGCGGACTTCCTCGTCTATGCCGCTGGAACCGCCGGTCTCCCACCGAGGGCCGCCCGCCAACGGGCATCCGAGGTGCTGACCCTCGTCGGTCTCGACGAGGAGCGGTTCCGATACATCGGGGACTTCTCGACGGGAATGAAACAACGAGCGAAGCTCGCCCAGGCGATCGTCCACGACCCGAAGCTCGTCTTCCTGGACGAACCGACGTCAGGGCTCGACCCGAGCGGCCGGGACGAGATGCTCGACCTGATCTCGAGGTTGGGTCGCTTCGGCATCGACGTCGTCGTTTCGTCCCATGTGTTGCGTGACATCGAGCGCACATGCGACTGGGTCGTCATGCTCGATGAGGGGACGCTGCTCGACTCCCTCCCGATCGGGGGTGCCGCTGCTGACGATGTCGTCCGTGTCGAGGTCAACGAAGGGTCGGAACGTATCGCCGCATCGCTCCGCGCTGCCGGTGCCGATGTCGAGGTCGACGGAGACGTGCTCCGTGTGCGACACGAATCGATCGATGTTTTCGACGTGATCCGGGACGCGGCCGCGTCTTCGGGAACGAGCCTCCGCCGCCTCGGAGCAGGCGGCGCGACGCTCGAAGAGCTCTTCCTCCAGAAAGGGGCCGCACGATGACCGACCAAGCAGGAGCGGTCTACGACCTCGGATACACGCCGTACGAAGGCGAGCGCCGAGGACGCGCGGGAGCAAGGAGAACCATCTTCTGGGACGGGGTACGACGCGTTCTCGGCATCAGGCGCAAGGCACGGAAGAAGGTTCTCCCGTGGTTGCTCGTCGGCATTGCGTCGATTCCCGCGGTCGTATTCGTTGGAATCGCCTTCTTTGTCCCCGGACAGATCGCCGACGCCACCCCCGGGCCCCTCGCTCACGCGCAGTTCTTCGGGCTCGGCGGGACCATGGTTCTGCTGTTCACCGCCCTTTCAGCCCCGGAACTTCTCATCCCGGACCGGACGGACGGTGTGCTTTCGATGCTGTCCTCGAGGCCACTCACGTCTGGCGACTACATCGCGACCCGATTTGCCAGCCTCGTTGCGATCATCCTGGGCTTCCTCCTCGTGCCGCAGCTTCTCCTCTTCATCGGACAGGCGAGCACCCACCGGAACGGGCTGTTCGCGGGGATCGTGGATTCGGCGGACGTCCTGCCGAAGATCGTCGTGGTGGCGGGGATCTACACGCTTGCGTATGTCCCACTCGGATTCGTCGTGGCTGGTCTGGCGAAACGAAAGGCGATCGCATCGAGCATCTTCCTCGCCGGGATATTCGGCCTGATCGCGTTGGCCGAGCTGATCGTTCGCAACAGCACCTTCGCAGGCGGTCGCTGGTTCGCGCTCCTGTCCCCGGTCAACACGGCCGACGCATCGAACTTCTGGGTGTTCGGCGAGTCCAACCCCGACTCCTTGCTGCAGTTCGCGAACATCAACCCTTCGATCGGGCTTCTGGCGCTCGTCGTGGTCGGGGTGCTGGCGGTCTCGTTCTCGGTGATTCGGTATCGGAGGCTCCTGTGACGACCGATCCGGCATTCGTCGTGAACCCCACGATCGAGGTGAGCGACGCCTCGAAGTGGTTCGGGCAGAAGGTCGCCGTATCGAACCTCTCATGTTCGTTCGGCCCGGGTGTGACCGGGCTGCTCGGCCCCAATGGAGCAGGCAAGACGACCCTGTTACGAATGATCGCCGGACTGTCGGGAACGAGCGATGGCACGGTCACGGTGCTCGGCAAGGATCCCAGGCGGGACACCTCGTTGTTCCGATCAGTCGCGATCGTGCCCGACGAGGACGCCGTGTACGAGGACATGACCGGTCGCCAATTCGTCCGGTATGCCGCGAGGCTGGCGAACACGGACGCATCTGACGAAGTCGTCGATGGGGCGATCGGTACCGTGGCCATGCACGAAGCAGCAGACCGAAGCGTCGGCGGCTACTCGAAGGGCATGCGGCAGCGCATCAAGATCGCGGCAGCCCTGGTCACGGATCCCGAGGTGCTGATCCTCGATGAGCCCTTGAATGGGACCGATCCGGCCCAGCGCGCCCACCTCATCTCCCTGTTCCACGACCTCGGCAACCGTGGCCGGACTGTCATCGTCTCATCCCACGTTCTCGAGGAGGTCGAGCGGGTCTCGAACCGTGTGATCGCCATCGTCGACGGCCGGCTCGCGGCGGCAGGGTCTGTTGCTGCTATCCGGGCGGCGATGAACGACAAGCCGTACATCGTCAAGATCGACACGAACCGCCCGAACGAGCTCGGCGCGGGCCTCTTCGCCTCTACCGCGGCCTTCGCCGTGGAACACGGTGCCGGCTCGCTGCTCGTGCAGACGTCGGACATCGCACGCCTCGGCGCCGAGGTCCCCATGCTCGCGAAGGAGCTGGATGCCAGGGTGACATCGTTCCAGCCACAGGACGAGTCGCTCGAGTCCGTGTTCCGCTACCTGGTGGAGCGACGATGAGGCCGTTCATCGCCCTGCTCACGACCTCGTTCCGACAGGCGCTGCCGCTTCGCAGGACGATCGCGCTCGTGGTCCTCCAGCTCGCTCCGGCGGTCATCTACCTGCTCGGGAGCACAGGCCGCACGGAGAACGCCGCTTTCGAGGTGGTCGTCGGAGTGGGACTCGGGACGTACTTCGCTCTCGCATTGCCCGTGACCGCGATCGTCATCGCCGCTGGCGTCCTCGGCAACGAACGACGTGACCTGACCCTCGGCTTCATCACGCTCAGGCCGATCCCGCGAGTCGGCGTCGTTGCAGCCAAGCTTGTCGCTGCGATTGCAGCCGCGTTCGTCCTCTCAGCCATAGGCGCTCTGGCGCTCGGCGTCGTTCACGCGGCCCGTTTCGGAGGAAGCGATGTCGTCGTCGGGTTCGTCCTCGGCGCGGCGGTGGCCACCGTCGCATACTCGTGCATCTTCATCCCGCTCGGTTTCATCACCGACCGTGCCGTGATCATCGGGATGGGTTACTTGCTCGTGTTCGAGAACGGTGCGGTGTTCCTGCTCACCGGGCTTTCAAGCCTCTCGCCCTGGCGACTCGGAGCAGCGACCTTCGCAGACATCGTTCCCCGCGCCGAGACCCTGATGTCTGAGGCTGTCGGTGCCCTCGAGCAATCGGCTGGGAGAACGCTGTTCACCCTGATGCTGTATGTCGCGGCGAGCATCGCTGTGACGACAAACCTGCTGCGCACGCGCGATCTGGCATGAAGCCGTTCCTCGATCGGCTGCGCTCCGGCAATGTCGGTGCTGCTGCGATCGTCGTGGCTGCCGGAATCCTGCTCTCCCGGATCCTCGGCATCGTCAGGGACATGATCTTTGCCGGGATGCTCGGCTCCGACGCCGTCACAGACCAATACGTCGCCGCGTTTCGCATTCCGGACTACGCCAACTACCTCCTGGCGGGCGGGTTCCTGACGATCACGTTCATCCCGATCTTCGCCAAGTACCTGGCAGACGAGGATGAGGAGGGCGGCTGGGACGGGTTCTGGTCGATCCTCAGGTGGCTGTCGATCGGGATAAGCCTCCTCGCGATCGTCGCATGGATCGCCGCACCGTCACTGATCCGATCGCTGTATCCCGACTTCACCGACGGCCAGGTCGCAACGACCATCCGACTGACCAGAATCGTCCTTCCGGCACAGTTCGCGTTCGTCGTGGGCGCGATGTTCGCGGCGGTTCAGTACGCCAAGGGCGTGTTCACGATCCCGACTCTCGCTCCGATCGTCTACAACGTCGGAATCATCTCGGGTGGCGTGGCGTGGGCCGCGACGACTGGATCTCCCGACCCGGAGGGCTTCATCTGGGGTGCACTCGCCGGGGCGTTCGTCGGCAACCTGGCGCTGCAGGTGTGGGGCGCACGCCGCGTGGGCATGCCTGTCCGCCTCGCGGCGTCGTGGCGCCATCCAGCGGTCAAGACCTACCTCTTGATCGCGGTCCCCCTCATGATCGGCCAGTCGATCGTGGGACTCGATGAGGTGTTCATGTCGGTCTTCGGTTCGATGGTCGGCGAGGGGGCACAGACCGACCTGCAATACGCGAGGCGGACCATGATGGTTCCGATCGGGGTGATCGCGCAGGCCGCCGCCGTGGCCGCTTATCCGACGCTTGCTCGCCTCTTCGCAGAGGGTCGACGGGCTGCCCTGTTGAGGACGGTCGATCGAGCCCTCAAGCATGTGCTCGTCCTGTCCCTCGCTGCCGCGGGCTTCGTCGCGGCACTCGCGCTTCCGATCACGCGAATCCTCTATGAGCGAGGGGCATTCGATGCCCGGGCGACGGACGCGGTGTCGGCGGCGTTGTTCGTGTACGCATTCGGCATCCCGGTGTGGGGAGCGTTACAGATCCTCACGAGAGCCTTCTACGCAAGGAGGCAGATGTGGACGCCCGTCATCGTGGGAACAGTGATCACGGTTCCGGCAATCGGTGCGTACATCGTCGCGGCAAGGTCGCTCGGCGTCGAGGGAGTGGCACTCGTGTCCGTGCTGTCCCTCGCCGCCTACACGACGACCCTCGGCGTGCTGTGGTACCGCCCAGCGGACGCGCGTGCCGGGTTCGCAGGCGTCGCGCGCACCATGGGGCGATCCATCCCTCTCGTGGTCCCCGCCGCAGCAATTGCGGGCGGGATCGGCTGGGCGATCGCACCGGGTCTTTCAGGCCCGACGTGGATCTGGACACTGGCCGCGCTCGCCATCGGCGCCGCAGCCTTCGCCGGGGCGGTGTTGGGTATCGGCGGGGTGTTCTACGACTGGCTGTGGAGGCGGGACGCTCAGCTCGGCGGGTAGACGCCCGTTGCCTTTGATTCTTCTGTCTGCCAGAAGACGCCCGAGATCTCGTCGATGAGATCGATCATCCCCTGGGAGACGGCCGGGTCCATCGACTTCTTGGCGTCACTCGCCGCCTTGATCGCACGCCAGAACAGGTCGTGGAGCCCGGGGAACTGCTCGACGTGATGCGGCTTGAAGAAGTCGGTCCACAGCACCGAGAGGTGGTGCTTCACCAGCTCGGCACGCTCTTCCTTCACGGAAATGCAACGTGCGCGGAACACCTCGTCGTCGCTGCCGTGGTACTTCTGTGCAGCCTTGAGACATGACACCGCTTCGATCTTTGCTTGGGCGGGGTCGTAGACGCCGCAGAAGAGGTCACAGTGCGCGAGGGCTTCGTGGCGTGGGGCGAGGATCTTCTCGAAGAGTCTCACAGGATTCCTCCCTGGATCGGTGGTAGGAGCGTACGAACAACCCTAATGATCCGAGTAACCATCGGTAACGTGACGGCATCTGATCCGATGTGAGGGCTTTGTGAGGAAACGCGGGGTTGTTGCAGGTGTTGCGGGCGTTGCGCTGCTGAGCGCTGCCGCGCTCCGCGGGCTTCTGCGGCGCTTCGCCATCCGGGAGGAATCGATGCAACCTGCCCTTCTCCCCGGTGACTGGGTCGTCGCGCGGAGGCGGACCGGGGCGCTCGATCGCGGCGACATCGTGGTGTTCGACGACCCGAGCAACGCCGGAGTCAACTTGGTCAAACGAGTGATCGGCCTTCCCGGTGAGACGATCGGGGTCACCGACGGCCGGGTCACCGTCGACGGTGCGCTGCTCGCCGACCGATGGGCGACGGGAACGACACAGCCAGACGGTGAATGGATCGTGCCGCAGGACCACGTGTGGGTGCTCGGGGACAATCGTGCGTCCTCGGCGTCCGACGGAAGGCAGCTCGGCCCAACACCCGTAGCCGACGTCCACTGGGTCGTCACCGCCCGCTATTGGCCGACGACGAGGGCTGGAGCAATCGGCGCCTAGAGGTGCTTCGTAGCTTCGCGAAGCGACAACCGCGACATCGTATGCTCGCGGTCGCGGACGAAGGATCGCACCCAGTCGGGATCCGTCTTGGCGTACTCCCGAAGGGCCCATCCGATGGCTTTGCGGATGAAGAACTCGGGATCCGCGAGGTTCACGGTGCACGCCCGGGCCAGCAGGCCGGTGTCGGTTTCAATCTTGTGGTTCAGTTGGCAGATGATCGCGGTGCGGCGGAGCCACATGTCGTCATCGCCGACGAGGCTGTCGATCGTCGGAGTCGTCTCCGCGCGATGCCGGAGAAGGACTCCCCCGACGAGTTTGGACGCGATCTCGTCGACGAAGTCCCACCATGCCCCCTCGACGACGAGTTCCAGGAAGAGATCGAGGTTCGCAGGCGTGTGGTGGTCCCGGAAGGCCCTGGCATACCCGAGCGCGAGATACTTCTCCTCGCGATGCGGTAGGTCCCACAGCGCTCTGACGTTCGCTCGATAGTCGTCGTTGTCCGTCGGCGGGTAGGTCCGAACGAGTTCCTTCATGATGGGTGTCCGGCCCGCTTGCGGGACACCGTGGAAGGGCATCTCGGTCTTCATGTACGCCGCCATTGGCCCTGCCTTCTCCGGATCCGCAACGGCTTCGAGTCTGGTGACGGCCAGATCCACCAGGACTCGACCGACATCCTCCGTTCCCGAGTCTGGCTCGCTTTCCACCAGTTGGATCTCCGATCGACGAGTTGCGGGTGACCGCATCCTGCCCCAATCCGCGCCGATCGACAACGCGAAATCTGCATCAAGTGACGTTGATCGCTGCCGATGACTAGTGCACAACGGTTCGATCGATCAACAGGAGTTCCCAGTGACCGGCACCGCAGTCCGTCGCCGCAAAGTCACGAACCTTGCCTTCGTGGCATTGCTCGCGCTCGCTTCACTCATTGTCACAACCGATGTCAAGGCAGACACGGCCACGACCCCCATCGTTTTCGTCGCGAGCGGGGAAACGATGGTCGATGCGTTGCCGCTCGGCGCCGTCGCACACCAATTCCGGGCACCCGTGCTACTCACGCGTCGGTACGAGCTTCCCCAGTCCACCATCGACGAACTCGTCCGTCTCCAGCCCGACAAGATCTACGTCGCCGGCGGGCCCTACGCGGTGAGTCCCGCCGTATTCGCAGAGCTCACGAACTACGCACCGGACGTGATGCGCTTGTGGGGCGACACTCGGTACGACACGGCCGCTGAAATCTCAAAGGCCTTCTTCCCGCTCGACGACCTGGCGGGAGTGGCAGGCGCCTCGGCCTATGACATATGGCTCGCGAATGGCAATTCAGGGACCGAACTCGACTTCCTCAACTCCCTCATCGGCCCCGCGGGGCCACAGGGGCCCGCAGGCCTCGACGGCTTGAACGGTCCAGAGGGGCCACAGGGTCCCGAGGGACCGCAGGGACCCGCAGGCGCTGACGGCGCAGATGGCGCGCAGGGCCCGGAAGGACCAGCAGGACCGCAAGGACCACAAGGACCCCAGGGACCCGCAGGTGCTGACGGCGCTGATGGCGCTGACGGCGCAGACGGTGCACAGGGCCCGGAAGGTCCAGCAGGACCGCAAGGACCACAGGGACCCGCAGGTGCTGACGGCGCTGATGGTGCTGACGGCGCAGATGGCGCACAGGGCCCGGAAGGACCAGCAGGCCCGCAAGGACCACAAGGACCGCAAGGACCTCAGGGACCCGCAGGCGCTGACGGGGCAGACGGAGCTGACGGCGCACAGGGCATTCAAGGTCCCCCGGGACCTGAAGGTGCCGCGGGAGCTCCGGGAGCTGACGGTCTGTCCGCATACGAACTCTGGCTATCCGTGGGTAACACAGGAACCGTCGTCGACTTCCTCGCATCCCTCGTGGGACCACAAGGACCCGCAGGCGCTGACGGCGCAGATGGCGCACAGGGCCCGGAAGGACCGCAAGGACCAGCGGGACCGCAAGGACCCGCAGGCGCTGACGGCGCTGATGGCACAGACGGTGTCGACGGTGCACAGGGCCCGGAAGGACCAGCAGGCCCGCAAGGACCGCAAGGTCCCCAGGGACCCGCAGGTGCTGACGGCGCTGCTGGCGCTGATGGTGCAGACGGAGCCGATGGCGCACAGGGCCCGGAAGGACCAGCAGGCCCGCAAGGTCCCGAGGGACCCGCAGGTGCTGACGGCGCAGACGGAGCTGATGGCGCAGACGGTGCCGATGGCGCACAAGGACCAACGGGACCGCAAGGACCCGCAGGACCCGCAGGCGCTGACGGCGCAGATGGAGCCGATGGCGCACAAGGCATACAAGGTCCCCCAGGACCTGAAGGTGCCGCGGGAGCTCCGGGAGCTGACGGTCTGTCCGCATACGAACTCTGGCTATCCGTGGGCAACACGGGAACCGTCGTCGACTTCCTCGCATCCCTCGTCGGACCACAAGGCCCGCAAGGACCGCAAGGTCCGCAAGGTCCGCAAGGACCAGAAGGCCCGCAAGGGCCGCAGGGAGCTCCAGGGAGCATCGACGCGAATGCGTTCTACGTGCGCACCGCGTCGGTCACGTCGTCCGGCGGCAACGCGTCGAACGCGCAGCAGAACACCGCAATCGCCAACTGTGATCCGGGCGACCTCGCGACGGGTGGCGGCTACCTGATCAGCACCCCGCAGGGGTGGGTGGGCACGAGCGCTCCCAACTCGACGACAAACCCCGACGCGTGGTTCATCATCGGGTATGCCTCGAAACCCGACGTCGTGTTCACGGCCTACGTGATGTGCCTCGACGTCACGTGACCTCCGGAGTCAGCATTCTCTCTTGACCGGACCATGACCGGTTATCCGGTGTTCGCAAGAACACCGGATAACCTCATGGCGAATGGCGAAACCCCAACGCACTGTCGCTCTGATCGCGGTACTTGTCATCGTCTCAGGATGCTCGGCGGCGTCGCCGGACGTCCTCGACGGGTCGACGACGATCCCCCCATTGACCACGATCGGCGAGGCATCGACCACGACCACCACTACTGAACCGCCGACCTCGACGTCCAGCACCACTGAACCACCCCTCGAGATATCGAGCGCCATCAATGGCCTACCGGTCGAAGCCGGTGCCGCTGACAGGCGCGTCGTCGCTGTCAAGATCGATCACCATGCCGATGCCAGGCCGCAATCCGGCCTCGAGGTGGCCGACGCCGTGTACGAACTCCTCGTCGAGGGCGGGATCACGCGGCTGATCGCGCTGTTCCACCAGTCCGACTCGGCGTTCGTGGGACCGAACCGGTCAGGGAGGCCTACTGACGCAAAGCTGATCACCGCCTTGAACGGTGCACCATTCCAGATCTCTGGCGCGCAGGGTTGGGTACAGGACATCTTCAAGGACGAGGGCGTCAATGTGATTTACGACACGGGCGTGACCACGTTCCGTCGGTCGAATCGAAAGGCGCCCCACAACCTGTACACGTCGACCGAGTTGATTCGCTCGTATGCCGATAGGCGTGGCTGGCCGGACGAGGGACCCGGGAACCTCTTCGACTTCGGAGAAGCACCGACCGAAGGAGAGGCGGCAACCCACATCGAGATCGCGTTCTCGAATGCCGCCCCGTCTGTTTGGGACTGGGATGGATCCGTGTACCTCCACTCCGTCGGTTCGGAGGAACACACGTGGATCACCGACGAGGGGGAAGAAGGCAGAGTGGCGTTCGACGTGCTCGTCGTCATGCACATGCGCAAGTTCATCATGGATGATCCAGTCGCTGACGGCACTTCCCTACCCACCGTCGACAGCGTCGGCACCGGTGAAGCCTGGGTCTTTCACGACGGGATCGTCCGCCACGGACGGTGGGAGCGTGGCTCGAAGTCGGACCGGTTCTTCCTCATCGGCGACGACGGCCTCACCCTCACGATCCCGCCGGGTCGGCTGTGGATGATGCTTCCACCGGACACCGAATCGATCGTGTGGGACTAGGGCGATACGTGGGAGCATTCACCGCCACCGAAACAGCGCAAAAGGTACGAAGTGGCGTCGTGTCGGCGGAGTCGGTTGCAGAAGACGCCCTCAACCGCGCCGAGGCGTCCCAATCCGACCTCAACGCCTTCACCTACATCGACCGTCCAGCGACCCTCGCAAGGGCCCGCGCCATCGACGCGCTCCTGGCGCGGGGACAGGATCCGGGTCCCCTCGCAGGAGTACCCATCGGCCTCAAGGACCTGATCGACGACGCGGGCGTGCCCAACACGCGCGGCTCCGGCATGCCTCCGGTCATCCCCGCGTCGTCCGCGACGTGCGTGCGAAGGCTCGGCGCGGCTGGCGGGGTCATCGCAGGCCGGACCGGCCTCCACGAGTTCGCGTTCGGGTTCTCCTCAGAGAACCCGTGGTTCGGGCCTGTTCGCAATCCCTGGGACGTCACCCGTTCACCCGGGGGCTCTTCGGGCGGCTCAGCGGCAGCGGTCGCTGCAGCAATCACACCCGTGGGAATCGGAACGGACACCGGCGGGTCCGTGCGCGTGCCTGCGGCGCTGTGCGGCGTCATGGGCCTCAAAGTGACACATGGCAGGGTCCCGACCACTGGGGTGTTCCCACTTGTCGAGTCGCTCGACACCGTCGGACCCATCGCGCGAACCGTGAGCGACCTCGCACTCGTCTACTCGGTTCTCGCAGGGGACGACCCGTCGGATCCTTGGAGCGTGCCAACGCCCGTAACGGGACCCTCCCCCATCAGTGTCTCCGACATCACCCTCATCGTGTCCGTCGACCTCGATGAGGAGAGAGTGTCGCCCTCGATCAAAGCGGACTTCGAAGCACTTCTCGCGGCATCAGCCGACGCAGGCGCCTCGATCGAATACGCGCCGGTGCTGGCTTCGCCGCCGATGCGCGCGCTGGTCGATGCGATCGCCCCCGAGATACTCCGGGTTCACGCAGCGCAGTTCAAGGCGAACCCTGACCGGTACGGGAAGGACGTGGCCGTCAGGATCGAACGTGCGCACAACGCCGATCCCGGGGCCCTCGCGGTGGCGATGCGCTGGGCTTCAGCGGTGCGCTCGGAGATCACGCGGCTGAGCGCTCGAGGAAACACGGCGATCGTGACCCCAACCGTCGCCGCATCGTCGAAGATCATCGGGCAGGATGAGATGGACCTCGATGGGGAAACGGCGTTCTACCGCGACGCGCTCTCGAGATTCTCGGCGCCCGTCAATAGGATCGGCGTTCCGGCGCTCTCCGTACCACTGCGAAAGAACGACGAGAGCTTCGGTGAATCGGTGCAGCTGATCGGACCGATGTGGTCCGAGTCGACGCTCCTTGCGATCGGCCTCGCGCTGGAGTCCGAAGGCGTCGTGGCATCGGGAATGCCTCCATATGCTTCGAGGACGACGGATGACGCAATCGATTGAATATGCTCCGTCTGGTCGAACCGGCAGGGGTGACTCCCCGGTCGCGACGACCCACATTCATACTTGCGATCGGTGAGGAGCAGGAACTCGTGCCGGACGAAGCGGTCATTGACCAACACACCACACCCGAACGGATCGACGACGTCGTCATTCGGTTTGCGGGCGACTCCGGCGACGGCATGCAACTCGCTGGCACCCAATTCACGGCGTCATCGGCGCTCTTCGGGAACGACCTCGCGACGCTTCCGAACTTCCCCGCAGAGATCAGGGCTCCCCAAGGCACAATCGGCGGAGTTTCCTCGTTCCAGGTCCACATCGCGGACTGGGACATCCTCACGCCGGGTGACAGCCCCGATTGCCTCGTCGCAATGAACCCCGCTGCCCTCAAGGCGAACGTCCACGATCTCGTCAAGGGCGGACTCCTCATCGTCAACACCGACGCGTTCGAGGAGAGGAACTTCGCGAAGGCCGGGTACGACACGAACCCGCTCGAAGACGGTTCGCTCGACGCGTACCAGGTCATCGGAGCCCCGATGGAAGAGCTCACCAAGGAAGCGGTGAAGGACTCAGGCGTGAAGGGCAGGGCAACCCTCCGCTCGAAGAACTTCTTCGCGCTCGGCCTGATGTCGTGGATCTACACGCGGCCCCTGGATCCCGTCTACGAATGGGTGACGAAGAAGTTCGGCGAGGGCTCAGCCGTCGCCAATGCCAACATCTCGGCCCTCAAGGCCGGCTACAACTACGGCATAACCGTCGAGGCGCTTCATCACACCTACGAGATCGCACCTGCCGCCCTGCCACCCGGCGAATACACGAACGTTGTCGGCAACGTGGCAACCGCGTGGGGGCTGATCGCTGCATCGGAAAAGGCCAAGCTGCCCCTGTTCCTCGGCTCGTATCCCATCACGCCGGCATCGACCATCCTCGAGGAACTCGCCCGCCACAGGAACTTCGGGGTCAAGACCTTCCAGGCAGAGGATGAGATCGCAGGTATCGGCTCGGCGCTCGGCGCAGCCTTCGCCGGTCGCCTCGCGGTCACGAGCACGTCGGGCCCTGGACTCGCCCTGAAGTCCGAGACGCTATCGCTCGCCCTCGCAATGGAGCTGCCGCTCATCGTGATCGACATCCAGCGAGGAGGGCCGTCCACCGGATTGCCGACGAAGGTGGAACAGTCCGACCTGCTGTTCGCCATGTACGGGCGGCACGGCGAGTCGCCCCTCCCCATCGTCTCGACTTCAGCTCCGTCCGATGCGTTCGACGCAGCGTTCGAGGCTGCACGGATTGCCGTGAAATACATGACACCCGTGATCCTGCTGACCGACGGATACATTGCAACGTCCTCGGAGCCATGGAACCTCCCGGACATCGATGCGCTCCCGGACATCTCGCGGCCATTCGCGAGCATCGAGAACGGCGACTCGTTCCTGCCGTACCTCAGGGATGAGGAGACCTTGTCGCGGCCGTGGGCGATTCCGGGACAACCGGGTCTCGAGCATCGACTCGGCGGCCTCGAGAAGGATTCCCTGACCGGCAACGTGTCCTACGACCCGGACAACCACGAGACGATGACCAAGGTGAGGCAGCGCAAGATCGCAGGCATCGCGAACGACATCCCTGACGTTGAGGTGCACGGCGGAGGTACGGGGCTGCTCGTCCTTGGATGGGGCTCCACCTACGGTGCAATCCGTACTGCGGTCAACCGGGTCCGGGCAGCGGGACGCGAGGTCGCCCACGCCCACCTGCGACATCTCAACCCGTTCCCGAAGAACCTCGGCGACGTGCTGTCACGGTACGAGACGGTGCTCGTTCCCGAGATCAACACGGGCCAGCTCACCCGGCTGATCCACGCTGAGTTCCTCATCCCGACGGTCGGCTACAACCGCGTGCAGGGATTGCCGATGAAAGCACGCGACGTCGAGGGAAAGATCCACGAGTTGCTCGACGAAGGGGCATCGACATGACTGACACAGCACGATACGAGCGGTCGGACTTCCAGACCGACCAAGAGGTCCGATGGTGCCCCGGCTGCGGCGATTACACGATCCTTGCGTCGGTGCAGACGTATCTCGCCTCCCTCGACATCGACCGCGAAAAGCACGTCTTCGTCTCGGGCATCGGCTGCTCGAGCAGGTTCCCGTACTACATGAACACCTACGGCATGCACACCGTCCATGGCCGCGCACCGGCGATCGCCACCGGCGTTGCCACAGCAAATCCCGACCTCACCGTATGGGTTATCACCGGTGACGGCGACGGGCTCTCGATCGGCGGCAACCACCTCATCCACGCGCTCAGGCGCAACGTGAACCTGAACATCATCCTGTTCAACAACCAGATCTACGGCCTGACGAAGGGCCAATACTCGCCTACATCCGAGGTCGGCAAGACGACGAAGACGAGCCCAATGGGAACGATCGATCGCCCGTTCAACCCCGTCAGCCTCGCACTCGGCGCCGAAGCGTCCTTTGTCGCTCGCTCGCTCGACATGGATCGCGATCACACCATCGCGATGTTGAAGGCGATGCACGAGAACGAAGGTGCCGGGCTTCTCGAGATCTATCAGAACTGCAATGTCTTCAACGACAAGGCGTTCGCCGATCTGACGGACAAGGGAACCCGCGACCAGAACCGGATCTGGATGGAGCCGGGTAAGCCGATCACGTTCGGAAAGGACAATGAGTACGGGGTCCAGCTCGACTCGGCCGGCGCACGCGTCGTCGAGGTCGCGGACGTCGGGCTCCACAACATCCATGTGCACAACCCCGCCGCCACGAACCCGGCCGCGGCGTTCGCGTTGAGCAGGATCTCGCACGGACCTTACGGCCCGACGCCGCTCGGCATCTTCCGGGACGTCGAGGCTCAGAGCTACGGGCGAGCCCTCGAACAGCAGATCGCTGCAGCGCAGCAGACGAGGGGCCCCGGCGACCTCGAGAAGCTCGTTCGGTCGCGCGGCACCTGGATGGTTCCGTCGGCGTAGGCCCAGTCGGTCGGGCGGCAGCCCGAACGCTCACTCCCCCTGCGGGGCAGCGTGCGTTTTCGTGGTGGATCGTTCGAGTACGCCGCGGATGAACCCGACGCCGTACGAGACGTGCATCACGACAATGGCGGTCACAACGCCCGGCACGAGCGTCAACCTCGTGCGAGCCTGGGCGATTGCCGCTCCGAGAACCGTGACACCGTAAACGGCCAACATCGCCAACACCAAGGGTCGGCCGATGCCCAGGACCCAGAACACGGGAGCAGCCACGAGGGCAGCCACGAACGCGGCCGGAACAATGGGCCTCCACGTCGGAAGAGAGCGGTGCTTCCTCAGCGTCGATGCCTTTCCGAGGCCGTAGTTGTGGTATTGCATCGCGAGCGACCGCACGGTCGACCGCGGCACGTACCGGGACTCGATCGACGGGTCGAGCAGGATCCGCCCCCCTGCCCTCGTGATTCGCATGTTCAACTCGGCATCCTCGGCGGCCATTCTGAGGTTCTCGTCATACCCACCGACCTCGAGGACCGTGGTCCGCCGGAAGGCACCGAGCCACACGGTGTCGACGTACTCGCGTTCCCGCGAATAGTGGAAGCGACCGGGCCCGACGCCGATCGGCGTCGTCGTCGCCAGCGCCACCGCTCGCCCGAACCATGTCGAGCCCAGCGGCTGCATCGGTCCTCCAACGACGGCGGCATCGGACGTTGCCAACGCGTCGACACACATGGCGACGTAGTCGTCTGCGTACCATGCGTGGCCGTCGAGGCGCACGATGAGATCGTTGCTCGCGTGTGAGAGGCCGAGGTTCAGAGCTGGAGCCTGCCGGCGCAACGGATTGTCGATCACGTGCACATCGAGCCTGTCTGACCACGATTCGACCACGCTCCGCGTACGATCCGTGGACCGCCCGTCCACCACGAGCACCTCGAGGTTCGACGCCCCGTAGGTTTGACGTTCGAGGCACTCGAGGACGCCCTCGATGTGCGATTCCTCGTTGTACGTCGGGATGATGATGGTCACCGGCTCGCGCACGAACTCCCCAGGAATGTGGCTCCAATTGGACAAGCGGAGCGTACCCGCAGCCAAACCGCGAGCGTTACTTCGCCCCGTCGCCCGAGAGCACCGTCCACACCGTGGCACCGAGGATCCTCAGGTCGAGCCACGGCCCGACGTGCTTGACGTAGAACAGGTCGTACCTCAGCTTCTCAACCGTCTCTTCGATCGACGATGCGTAGCCGAAGTTGACCTGTGCCCACCCCGTGATGCCGGGGCGCACGAGGTGGCGTTCGTCGTAGAAGGGGATCTCCTCCGAGAACTGTTGGGCGAACTGAACCTGCTCGGGCCGCGGCCCGACGATGCTGAGTTGGCCGAGGAGCACATTCCACAGCTGGGGAATCTCATCGATCCTCAGCCGTCTCATGATGGACCCTGTCCTCGTGATGCGTTCGTCATCCTCGCTCGCGAACTGCGGCCCCCGAGCCTCGGCATCCGCCTTCATCGTCCTGAACTTCAGCAGCGTGAAGGGAACCCCTCGTAGCCCAACGCGTTCCTGCCGGAAGAGGACGGGGCCGGGCGACGAAAGCTTGACGGCCAGCGCCGCGAGAAGCGCAAGAACGATGAGGATCGGCGAGAGCACGAGGATGAGCAATGTATCCAAGGCACGCTTCGGGCCTCGGTACCACGCCCACCTGTTGAGCGCTGGCACCATCTCCCACCCTTCCGCAAGGTGGATGATGACGAACTTTCCGGTGTGTTCCTCGTACACCTGCGCGAGTGGCCGCACATCGATTCCCGCGAGCGTGCAGGACGACACGAAACGCGCGACCCGGTTCGACTGGGCGGCCCGGTAGTCGACCGCAACGGACACTCCGGGAGGCGGGAGCTCGATCTCGTCCTGTGTTCTGGGATCGATCACGTCGATGACGTCTGCGGTCACTGCCTCCTCGAGATCCTCGATCAGAGTGGCGACCGAGCTCACGATGACCAACCGTTCGACGACTGGCCGCAATCTACGAACCGCCCGGTGAAGCAACATGAGCAACAACCAGATCAGCATCACCAAGAGGAGGAACGACCGAGACCAGTACGGGCGGATAGCCACGATGGTCAGTGACACGAACGCTGTGGCGACGACCACGATCAGGACAGCGCGCACATAGGACGGGCGCGGGATGGACATCTGCCAGATACGTTGCGATACCTCAGACCCGAGCCACGCGCCGAGGAAGAGGCTCGCAATCAATCGCGACAGGGATCCGGGCACTGCCGGGTTTCGCCACACGATCACGACGTCGAACACGAGCAGTGAGGCGAGGACGATGGCGATGGCGAGCGAGGCGAGGTCGAGTGCCAGCGTGATTCTGAGAACGCGTCGCTTCACGCGCGGCCCACCCATCCGGGCGCGGATGTTTCAGAAGTCGACACGTCGACCTCGAACCTACTCCAATCCGCGCATGAGGAAGGCCGCGGACTCTTCCCGCGTGACGGTGCTGAGCGGTCGGAACGTTCCATCCGGATAGCCGAGCGCGATCTCGAGTTCGTACGCGCGCTCCACGTACGGCGTGTACCACTGGCCCGCGGGAACATCAGTGAAGTAGCCCTGATAGGTCGGAAGGTTGGCATCTTCACCGATGGCTTTGATGACATACACGGTGACGGTGGCCCGGTTGGCATCTGCCAGCGGCTTGAAACTCCCGTTTCCGACATCGGTGGCGATCCCTTGCTCATACAGGTATTCCACAAGCGGCGTGTACCACGCGCCTTCGGCGACATCTGTGAAGTATCCCATATACGTCGGCTGCCCCTCGGGTACCCCCATCGCCCTGGCAACGAAGGCGGCAATCTCCGCCCGCGACAGCTTCGATTTCGGACAGAACGAGGACCAATTGCAACCGACGGTGAGGCCGCGGTTCCACAGGCTCTCGATGTTGTCGACCGCGTACGAGCCCTCGTCATCGACGAACGGCCACTCATACGATCCCAGTTGGATGACCTGATGGAGGGGCGTTGCTGCACCCGCCGACACGTCGACCTCGTAGATCCCATGCGAGAGAGGAACCCCACCGCTGGACCCGTCCCAGTCGACGTTTGCCGACGTCCCAGACCCCGACGTCTCGAACACGACCGGCCCGAATCGGCGCGTGATCGTCATGTTCCAGCTCGTCGGTTGGGTGAAGGCGAGTCCAAGGGTTCCCTTCGAATAGTTTCGGTTGGGCCCCTTTATCGGATCGAACCCCCCGAAGTCGGCGTAGATCTTGAGCCCGCCCAATCCATCCACCTGTGGGCGGAGGTCGGGCAGCAAGTCGTAGACGAGCTGTCCCGGACACGCCGTGGCGGTGGCGTCCTTGTGTCCCGAGATGCGATTGAGCGGCACCAACGCGCCTTCCGGCCACTTGCTCGACCCATGGGACACGACCGTGGTCGTTCCCATCGGATCGAGGTGATGGAGATCGAGCTTCCACGCGCTGTAATCGGCAAGCGCCTGACGCATCGCGGCTGGCGGCGCCACGACGGATGAACAGCTCGGGTGACCGGGCTCGAAACATCCGAGCAGCGCCACGCCGGTCGAGACGTAGTTGAAACCCGCGGTGTGGCCACCCTGGATCGGGTTCTCCACCCCGCCGCGGCGCCCCTCGTAGACATTCCCGAACTTGTCGATCAGGACGTTGTACGCAATGTCCCACCATCCACGAGACTGGACGTGGTACTCGCAGATTGCGCGTATCAGGCTTCTTGCCTCGGCGGCCGTCGAGTAGTCGTTGCCACCGGCGTGGTGCACGATCAGGGTTTCGACGCGGTGCACCTCCGGCAGGACACGAGGCTTCGTGTTGCGCAGGCAGCTGTCTGCACCCCACTGTTCGCGAGACACGAAGGTGGGTTTGTTCGGGCTTGCCTCAGCGGTGGCTCCCCCGATCTCGATGCTGCGGAGGAACGAAAGAACGCGCTCCTTTACGGACGCCGACCGCCCGGTCGAGTCGACCACCTGGGCGGAGAATCGCTCGAGGGGGTCGGTCGCCGTCGATGGCATCTCG
>QJWC01000089.1 GCA_003235475.1 Acidimicrobiia bacterium
GGGCGTCCCCTCCGGGAAGTCCGAAAGGCTGTCAACGGCAACCACCTGATCCGCGGCTCCGATCGCGAAGAGCACCTCTGTCGATGTCGGCGAGATCGACACTATCCGCGACGGCTTGGACTCGATCGTGACGGGGCCGCTCGATGTGTCGACCGTCGCCGGAAATCCGTCATCGGGCGGAGCCGTGGTGGGCGGAGCGACAGTCGTCGTGGTGGTGGATGTCGGGTTCGTCGTGGTGCTCGCCAGCGTTGTAGACGAGGTGCCTGACGTCGCTCCGCTTCCGCACGCAGCCGCGATGAGCCCCACGGCCACAACCGTGGCCAGTCTTCTGATCATGTGATCTCCTCTCTCCTGGAGGAGACCGATGCGGCGACAGCCCCTCTCCTCCGGAGGGCAGCGCCCACCGAGATCGAGGCGACCTGGCTACCCGGGATCGGGATCACAGTTGCGGGACAGCGCCGGAGTCTCACCGGACTTCGCTCGTCTCTCGGTCCCGGGTATGTACCCGGGGCACCGGGAACTGTAGCGCGTGCAGGATCCGCTTGGCTGGCTGCCGCGCCCACCGAGTCGTCGAATCCGACGGGTATCTTCAAGTGGCTGTGAAACGACTCCTCGCTCTCGTCGCCCTGGGCGCGGCCGCCGCCGCCCTTGTCGCCTGCAGGCGCGCCTCGACGACTCGTCCCCCTGCGGCGTCGGGAACGTGGGAGCTCGCCGACGACCCGGCATCCGCCGCTGCCCCGTGAAGATCCTCCTCGACAACACCACAGAAGTGGGACTTCGCGCCGGCCACATGCTCATGGGCCAAGACGAGGTCGACTACGTCGGCGTGTGGCGCAGCGAAGGTGCGCGGCGTTCGGCCAGGTCGGGTCCTGCAACAGATTTCGACGGCTTCGATGTCGCGCTCACCGATCGTCCTGCACCCCATGGGGATCTCGTCGCGAGGGCGTCGGTGACGGGAATACCGATCGTGCTTTGGGACGAAGCCGCCGATGTCCCGCCGGGAAGCGCTCCCGTCCCGATCATTCGCGGGGCCAATCTTGCAAGGACGTTCGGCGCGGCCCTCGCCGCCCACCTCAGCTCTGGGAACGGCACCGCCCATGTGGTCGTGGCGCGAACGGCGCCCGGAGATCCGCTCACCACCGGTACAGCTGTTTCCTTCCCGGCGCCTGTCGGCCCGCTCTACGCCGACGTTTCCGTACACGGCGGCTTGGTCGCTCCCTTCTCTGGTCCATGGGCAGCAGTCTCGGTATCGACGGACCGTGGCGATCACGAGCGAGCGGTCGGCGTCGTTGATCACCCCGAGAGACTCGAGGCGTTTGCGCTTGCCGCCACGGTGCTGGCTGCCGCGCGTGACGCCTTCGAACCGGGGCTCTGCGAAGCATCGTCCCAACCGGAAGCGGTCATGGAAGCCCTCAAGCAGTTGGAACTCGACGTCGCGGTCTGGCGTTCTCATCAGTAACCGAAGGGCCCCGACTTGAGACATCTCCGCGCGCTCATCCTCATCGCCATCATTGCCTCCGCCTGCACTCCGAGCACGACGGACGACACGTCGACGACAACGACGCTCGAGTCCGTCGCGGGCACGATCGACGCACCTGACTTCCCCGAAGGGCTCGACTGGATCAACACTGCTGCGCCGATCAGCCTCACCGACCTCAAGGGCAAGGTGGTGCTGCTCGACTTCTGGACCTACGGATGCATCAACTGCATCCACATCATCCCCGACCTCGAGCGCCTGGAGGCCGAGTTCGAGGACGAGCTCGTGGTCATCGGCGTGCACTCGGCGAAGTTCACGAACGAGGGCGAGACCGACAACCTGCGCAACATCGTCCAGCGGTATGACATCACCCACCCCGTCGTCAACGACCGCGACTTCGAGATCTGGCGGACCTGGGGGGCGAATGCGTGGCCGACAATCGCCATCATCGATCCGGATGGGCGAGCCGTAGGGGTAAGAGCGGGCGAAGGGGTGTACGACGCCGTTCAACCCGTGATCGCTGCGCTTGTCAACGAGTTCGACGCATCGGGATCGATCGACCGCACGCCATTCACGCCGGCGCTCGAAGCCGACTTCGCCCCTGATCGCCCCCTTCGATTCCCGGGAAAGGTCACCGTGTACGACGGCACGCTCTACATCGCTGACACGGGGCATCACCGCATCGTCGTCGCCGACGCGGAAACCGGAGAAGTCGCGGCGGTCTACGGCTCCGGTCGCAGGGGCTTCGAGGACGGGACCGCGCTCGAGGCTTCGTTCAACGCCCCGCAGGGCCTTTCGATGCTCGGCACCACCCTGTTCGTTGCCGACACGAACAACCACGCCATCCGGGCTGTCGATACCAGGTCGGGGGATGTCACGACGGTCCTCGGCACCGGGAGGCAGGGATGGCCACCCGCTGCGGGCCCGTTCGCCGAGGTCGAGCTTTCGAACCCGTGGGCGATCACCCACCATGAGGGCTTCCTGTACATCGCAAACGCCGGCACGCACCAGATCTGGGCAGCCGACCTCGCCCGCGGTATCGCAGCTCCCCTCATCGGGAACGCGAACGAATCGACCCTCAACGGGGACTTCGACTTCGCAGAGCTCGCCCAACCTTCAGGCCTCACGCTGTCCTACGACGGACAGCTGCTCTACTTCGCCGACTCAGAGTCGTCTTCGATCCGAGTCGCTGATCTCGTCGGTGGCTTCACCGAACTCGTGGCAGGCGGTGCAAGCAGCCTCTTCGACTTCGGCGACGAGGACGGCACCGGGGACGAAGCACGGCTCCAGCATCCACTCGGGGTCGCATTCGGAGGGGACGTGCTGTACGTCGCCGATACGTACAACTCGAAGATCAAGCAGATAGATCTGTCGACGAACACGGTGACGACGTGGCTCGGAGATGAGGGGGGCTGGGTCGATGGCGACGCACCTCTCTTCAACGAGCCAGGGGGCCTCGCCCTCGACGGCACGACCTTGTACGTGGCAGACACCAACAACCACGTGATCCGCGCCATTGACACGGATACCGGTGGCACCCGGACCGTGGTCCTGAAGGGCATCGAGAAGTTTGCGCCGCCAGCAGCCTGGCGGGGAGGAGTGGTGATGTTGCAGCCGATTTCGCTTCCCGACGGGGCGGCCAACCTCGTTCTCAAGTACTCCCTTCCGGCCGGGTACAAGGTCAACAAGGACGCACCCTCGTCGGTCACGATCAGTGCGGGTTCCGACCTCGTGTCCTTCGTGTCGGGCGACACCCTCGACATCACGGGCACATCCCTGCCGCTCACCGTCAGGGTCGAGACGACGTCGGGGTCCGGCGAGATCCGGTTCGACGTCACGCTGATCTACTGCGAGGCGGTCGCCGAGAGCCTGTGCCTCATCGATCAGGTCCGTTTCATCCAACCGGTCGATCTCGGAGCAGCCGGAGCTTCCGCCATCGTGCTGCAGCGGCTGATCCCCACGCCAGAGTTCTAGGCGAGGTCAGAGGTTCTCGACCGTGTCCTCGGCGCTCAGGGCCGAGTTGTCCGCACTCGCAGGCACCCGGATCACGGGACGTGTCGAGACCGTCGGGGAAGTCGCCGGCTGATCGATGACCTCTTCGAGCATCACTATTTCCACGCCGCCCACCACATCCGAGATCAGGTTGTAGAGGACCGCACCGAGTGTCATCGCGGCCGTCGACACGATCACCCAGACGATCGCGAGCATGAGAACGACGCGGAAGTAGAGCTGGCCATCCGGCGTCACTGCAATCGTCAGGCGCTCGAAGATGTCGACGAACGCATTCGGGACACCGCGCTGAACAGCGATCGACCACGCGATCCACACCCCGAGCGTCCACACCAGGGCGGCGATCGTCGTGAGCAGAAGGCTGACCTTCAGCACGGTCCACGGATCGATCTTCCGGATGATGCGGCGAACTCGCCTCACAGCCATGGTGCCTCCTCGAGACGCGCTGAGTGTATCGACCGGGCCCCTTACGACCCGGACGTCTCCCTACTCGTCGTCCTCGCCGTTGGTGGCGACCACCGCAAGAGCTGAAAGCGACGCGCCCTCGGCAACGCTCATCACCTTGACGCCCGTCGACTCCCGCTTCTGGCGAGAGATCGCCTTCGCGAGCTGCCGAATGACGATGCCGTCCGACGTCGTGATCACGATCTCGTCGTCTGGGTGAACACCCCTCGCCGCCACGATGTGGCCCCGAACCTTCGTGAGCTTCATCGCCTTGACGCCGTAGCCGCCACGGTTCTGGGTTCGGAAGTGCTCCATCAATGTCCGCTTCCCGTAGCCGCCGGAAGTCAGGAGCAGCAATTCCTCGGCTTCCTCGGCGACGGCAGCAGCAACGACGACGTCGCCTTCGCGGAGCCTGATGCCCCGCACGCCCTGCGACGCACGGCCCATCGGCCTCACGTCCTTCTCGGAGAAGCGAATCCCCTGGCCGTTCTGCGTCAGCATCATCAGGTCTGAAGAGCCGTTCGTCTGGCGGACAGCAACGACCTCGTCATCGTCGACGAGCTTGATCGCGACCAGTGTCTGGTTCCTCGAGTCGTAGTCGGAGAACTTCGACTTCTTCACCTGCCCGTGACGGGTGAACATGACGAGGTAGCGGTTCGTCTCGTAGTCGCGCGTGTCGATGACGGCCTGGACGACCTCGTCTGCTTCGAGCGGCATCACGGAATGCATCATCACGCCCCGGGCCGTGCGATCCTTGCGCGGGATCTCGTGTGCCCGCACGCGATACACCCTCCCCTTGTTCGTGAAGAAGAGGAGGTACGCGTGTGCTGACGTGTGGAGGAGGTGGGTGACGACGTCGTCGTCGCGCAGGCCAGCACCCTTCACGCCGCGGCCGCCGCGGCCCTGCGTCTTGTACGCCTTCGCCAACACGGCCTTGACATACCCCGCTGCCGACACCGACACCACGAGCTCTTCGTCGGCGATGAGGTCCTCGAGCGACATGTCCCCGGTGTCAGGAATGATGCGGCTACGGCGCTCGTCGGCGAACTTCTCCTTGATCTCGGACAGCTCCTCCCCGATGAGCGCACGACGCATCACCTCGTCGGCGAGCAGGCTCTCGAGGTATGCGATCGTCCCCTCGAGTCCCTCGAGCTCCTCGCGCAGCTTGTTCGTCTCGAGGGCCGTGAGCCGGCGCAGCGGCATGTCGAGGATGTGGTTGGCCTGGATCTCGGAGAGTTCGAACTCTTCCATGAGGGCGGTCCGTGCTTCGTCGACGTTCTCAGAACCCCTGATGATCTGGACGACTCGATCGATGTTGTCGAGCGCTATGAGGAGGCCCCGCACGATGTGCGCCCGCGCCTCGGCCTTCTCGAGCCGGAACTTCGACCGTCGCTCGATGACCTCGAGCTGGTGGTCGACGTAATGGTGGACGAGCTGCGCGAGGTTCAACGTCCGCGGCACACCGTCCACCAGGGCGACGTTGTTGACTGAGAACGTGTCCTCGAGCTGCGTGAGCTTGTGCAGCTGGTTCAGCACCACCTGTGGGTTCGCATCCCGCTTCAGCTCGATCACGAGCCTCGTCCCGTTACGGTCGGATTCATCACGGAGGTCGGCGATGCCGGCGAGCGTCTTGGCACGGACGAGATCAGCGATCTTCTCCATGATGCGGTCGCGCGACACCTGATACGGGATCTCGGACACGACGATCGCAATGCGGTTCTTACGCACTTCGAGGACGTCGGTGACCGCCCGCATCCGGACGGATCCACGCCCGGTGGCCAGTGCGTCGGCCACGCCCTTGTTGCCGACGATGTAGGCACCCGTGGGGAAGTCTGGGCCCTTCACGAACGCTTTGAGGTCCTCAACCGTGGCGTCCGGGTGATCGAGGGCGTACAGCACCGCGTCACAGACCTCTCCGAGGTTGTGGGGCGCCATGTTGGTCGCCATGCCGACGGCGATGCCGGTGGACCCGTTGACCAGCAGGTTGGGGAACCGGGAAGGCAGGACGGTCGGCTCCTCGCGTTCGCCCGAGTAGTTGTCCCTGAAGTCGACCGTGTCCTCATCGATTCCGTCGAGGAGGTGGGCGGAGAGCTTTGCGAGACGCGCCTCGACGTATCGCATCGCGGCAGGCGGGTCGTCGACGGTCCCGAAATTCCCCTGCGGGTCGATCAGCGGCGCTCGGAGGGCGAAGTCCTGTCCGAGCCTCACCATCGAGTCGTACACGGCCTCAGGAGCGTGTGGGTGGAACCAGCCGACCACGTCGCCAACGACGCGCGACGCCTTGCGGTACGGCGTCCCCGGTCGGATCCCGCTGTCCCACATCGAGTAGAGCACGCGCCGGTGCACAGGCTTGAGCCCGTCCCGCACGTCCGGAAGCGCCCTCGACACGATGACGGACATCGCATACTCGAGGAACGAGTCCTGCATCTCCTTCTCGATGTCGATCGGCTGGTACACCGGCCGGGTGTCGTCGTTCGCCATTGATGTTCTCCCCTACGCGTCCAGGAACCGGACGTCTTTGGCGTTCTGCTGGATGAATATCCGACGCGCCTCGACGTCGTTGCCCATGAGGGTCGAAAACGTCTCTTCGGCGGTGAACTGCTCCTCGAGTTCGACCCTGAGGAGCGTTCGCTTGTCGGGATCCATCGTTGTGTCCCACAGCTCGTCGGCGTTCATCTCGCCGAGGCCCTTGAACCGCTGGATGTTGATCTTCCGGCCCTCGTTGTCGGCCTTGAACCGGTCGAGATCGGCGTCGTTCTGGATCCACGTCGTCTTCGTCCCGATCTTCGCCGAGTACAGCGGCGGTTGGGCGATGTAGACGTAGCCGTGCTCGATGACCTGGGGCATGTGGCGGAAGAAGAACGTCAGGAGCAGCGTCCGGATGTGGGCACCGTCGACGTCGGCGTCCGTGAGGATGATCACCTTGTGGTACCTGGCGTTCTCGACACTCATCTCATCGCCGATGCCTGTGCCGATCGCGGTGATCAGTGACTGGATCTCTGTGTTCTGCAGCACGCGGGCGAGTCGGTTCTTCTCGACGTTGATGATCTTGCCGCGAATGGGCAGGATCGCCTGGAACTCGGAGCTTCGCGCCTGCTTCGCAGACCCGCCGGCGGAGTCGCCCTCGACGATGAACAACTCGGACACTTCCGGTTCCTTCGACGAACAATCGGAGAGCTTTCCGGGGAGGCCGCCCGACTCGAGCAGGCTCTTGCGCCTCGTCAGGTCCCTTGCCTGGCGGGCCGCAGCCCGGGCCTTCGCCGCCTGTGAGGCCTTGTCAGCAATCCTGCGCGCGTCGCCCGGGTTCTTCTCGAGCCACTCAGGGAGTTCCTTGTTCAGTGCCTTCTGGACGAACGACTTGATCTCCGTGTTCCCGAGCTTCGTCTTCGTCTGGCCCTCGAACTGCGGGTGCCTGACCTTCGCCGAGATGATCGCGGTGAGCCCTTCCCTCACGTCCTCTCCCTGGAGGTTCGTGTCCTTCTCCTTCAGGAGGTTGCGCCCCCTTGCAAAGTCGTTCAGCGCCCTCGTGAGCGCCGTTCGGAAGCCCTCCTCGTGGGTTCCGCCCTCGTGCGTGTTGATGTTGTTCGCAAACGAGAGGACGGTCTCGTTGTACCCGCTCGTCCACTGCATCGCGACCTCGATCTCGCCGTCCTCCGAGGCCTGTTGGAAGTAGGCGACCTTCCCGTGGATCGGGTCCCGGTTTGCGTTGAGGTGCTTGACGAAGTCGACGAGCCCTCCTGAGTACTTGAAGGTTTCTTCCACGACCTTTTCTCCGCGCTCGTCGCGAAGGGTGATCTCGAGGCCCTTGGTGAGGAACGCCATCTCGCGCAACCGGTTCGCGACCGTCTTGTAGCTGTAGGTCGTGGTCTCCTCGAAGATCTCGGGGTCGGCCTGGAAGGTCACCTGGGTGCCCGTGCGCTTCATCGGCTTGACCTTCTTCAGCTTGGCCTTCGGTTGGCCGTACGCGAACTCCTGGCTCCACAGGAAGCCGTCCCTGACAACCTCGACCTTGAGGTTCGTCGACAGGGCGTTCACAACGGAGACCCCGACGCCGTGGAGGCCCCCGGAGACCTGGTACGCGCCGGAATCGAACTTCCCGCCGGCGTGGAGGGTGGTCAGAACCGTCGTGACGGCAGGCTGGTCGGTCGCCTTGTGCTTGTCCACGGGGATGCCTCGGCCGTTGTCGCGGACGCGGACGCCACCGTCGGCGAGGAGTGCCACGTCGATACGCGTGCACTGGCCCGCCATCGCTTCATCCACAGCGTTATCCACAACCTCCCAGATGAGGTGATGGAGGCCCTTCGGGCCTGTCGATCCGATGTACATCGCGGGGCGCCTTCGGACTGCTTCGAGGCCCTCGAGGACCTGGATCGAGTCGGCTTCATAGGACGCGCCAGTCGAACGTTTTGGCTTTGTCACAGGACTCCTTCGATCCCTCTCAGGGTGAGGGATTCACGGGTTGATGACACTGCTGTAAGTATAGGGCGAAATGGGGCCAAAACCCTTATTTCGCTTGACTTTCACGGTCGGAGTGACGGTCCACGGAAAGCCGGATCGAGCGGACAAAACCTTGCCCGTACTCCCGGTCGATCGCAGCCATTGCGGCCGACGTCTGGTACCTCAGAAGCGACGCCGTCGCGCCGTCCGGGACGGTCACGAGGAGGGTGTGATCGCGCACGCCGACGGGGGTGCCGAATCGCCAGTCGGCGGGCACGATCTCGGCCCACCGGGACACCAGGTCCCCGTGCCGGATGTCCACACCCACGGACGCATGCTCGATGACCGTCCCGATGATCGCACTGATCTCCTCGGGCTGCCTGTCACCGTCGGTTCTGAGGTACTTTGCTCGCATTGGTTTGTCCGTCATGGCCGGTTCACGTCACCTTTCCGTCTGCCACCGCCCACCGGCGTCCTCCGATCGGGACCTCATCGTCTCGTGCGGTTGTGACAAAAACCTGACCGGTCGGCAGGAGGGAGAGGACACGGCTGGCACGATCCGGATCGAGCTCCGAGAAGACGTCGTCGAGGAGCAGGATGGGCGTCACGTCACGCAGCGACTCGATGAGCCGATACGCGCCCATACGCAACGCAAGGGCCACGGTTCGCTGCTCACCCTGGGATGCCCGGTACCTCGTCGATCGACCGCCGAGCACGAGGTCCGGTTCGTCGCGGTGCGGGCCCGCCCCCGTTGCGCGCACTTCCATGTCCTTGGCCCGTCTCTCCCTCAGGGTCGAGACG
>QJWC01000114.1 GCA_003235475.1 Acidimicrobiia bacterium
GTGATGTCGGCACCGGCCGCGAAGTGAGGTTGGCCTGTGATGACGACGGCACGGACCGATGGGTCCGAGGCAAGATCGACCGCAGCATGGATGTCGGCGATCAAGGCGTTGTTCAGCGCGTTGACCGGAGGCCGGTTGAGGGTGATGGTCGCGACTGCGCCGTCTACCGAATAGTTGACAAGTTCCATCGCTCCCCCAAGATCGCCGGGACGTCGTGCCATGAACGGGCGTCAGACTACCGAACGGCAGCGGGGTCGATTCAGCCGGTGGCGATGACGTTGCGGACGCCCGGTACGCGATCCTTGAGAATGCGCTCGATTCCGGCCGTCACGGTGGTTTCCGAGATCGGACAGCCGCCGCACGCGCCGACGAGCTCGAGGTGGACGGTGTCGCCGTTGACGCCGGTCAGGATCATGTCGCCGCCGTCGGCGAGGAGTGCCGGCCTGATGTACTCGAGGGTCGAGTCGAGCAGCTCGCGGTCGATGTCGGTCTCCCCGTTCTTCGGCGTCGCCGAAACGGATCCGATCTCGATGATGCTGCCTTCGATGTTGGTCATGGCTCCTCCGCGGCGATGCTACCGGCCGCGTCCCTCAAGTTTGCAACATCACCGTAGGGACAATTGTTCCCAAAGCGCGCCGTCATCGCGGCCAGTTGCGCCTCGTGATGAGCGGCACGGGCGATTCCGCATCCGAGTTGAACATGGCGAGGCCAGCTGTCGACGATCTGAGGATCCACGTGCCTGCAGGCACCACTCCGGCGAATACCCCGTTCACCCTGATCATCGCGGTGCCATAGACGGTCACGGTGACCTCGCCCGCGCCATCGATCAGGCCGACGACGACCTCATCCGGGACGAGCTCCTCCGCCCGCGCGACCGTCGTCCCGGTGTAGTAATGGCCGAGGATGTCCGTGTACGAGGCGCCTTCTTCAGCCATGATGCGCGCGCCCCACTGGCTCATTCCGAGCCCGTGGCCCCATCCCTCGCCCGTGAAGGTGAGCACATCGCGGCCGCGGCGGTCTTCGGCCGGCAGGAGCGACTCGTGTGCCCGCGCGGGTCGTCGGGTCCGCGATATCTCGTAGGTGTACGACAGGAACGGTTCGGGAAGCCGTTTGCCGTTCGGGAGCCTCGCAGGCATGGACCCCGGGTACAGGACGTCTGCGTAGCGGTTGAACGCACCCTTGAGATCCGGAGCGAGGATGGAGTCGGTTCCGTGCGTCGTGACGATCGTCAGCTCGGTGCGTCCCTCGCCTTCTGGCGGGTCGTCCACGACGATGTCGATGAGCTCCCCACCGACTTCGAGGCCGTCGGCCCTGACTATCTGTACGAACTGCTGAGCATCGATGGAGAACGACCACTCGGCGTACGGAGCAATGCCCACCTCCGGCGAATCGACGGGCTGCAGGTACGGGACGGGCGCAGAACCCCAGACGTCCTGGTTCGCGCTGCTCCGCGAGCCGACCATGGCCGTGAACACCGCTTCAATCGGCCTTCCGTCGTACAGGATCAGCATGTCCTCCGTGGACGACACCGCTGCACGCCATCGGTCCCCCCCGTCACCCTCGACGAGCTGGAGACCGCGATACACCTGGCATCGGTTCGTCGCGCAGATGTCATATCCGTAGGTTGCTGCGTCTCCCCTGCGACCGCCGAGCAGGCGACGCGTCAGATAGGTGCGGGCGGCGACCGCCTGCGCCGCGAGCGCCTCCCGCGGCCACGAAAACGGCATCTCCGAAATCCCCTGCAGGTATTGCTCGATCGTTGCGGTCTCGGCGAGTGCGATGCCATCGTCGTGGAGCGTGAACCGCATCGGCCCGACGTACGGGCGGCCGTTCACCTCGAACGTCGTCCCCTCGCTGCCGATCAACTCGATCGACACGACCTCCTGCAGGGGCGTTGCCGCTTCAGAAACGGTTGGGACGCTGAAGATGAGCGCCGCCGCGGCGAGGACGACACCACGACGCATCATGACCTGTCGATCGTCGCCCCGAGCGATGCCAACCTGCCGACGAAGTCCTCGTAGCCGCGGTCGATGTGCTGGGCGTCGTGGATCACCGTCTCGCCTTCGGCGCGAAGACCGGCGATCGTCAACGCAGCCGCAGCGCGTATGTCGCAACCGTCGATTTCACACCCGGAAAGCTCGTCGACGCCGCGCACGACAACATGCTGGCCGTCCGCGTGGATTGCCGCGCCCATGCGGTTCAGCTCGCCGAGGTAACGGAACCGCCCCGCGTAGATGTTCTCTGTGACCAGCGACGTTCCCGAAGCCACCGACAGGTACGCCACCATCTGCGGGTGCATGTCCGTGTGGAAACCTGGATAAGGCAGCGTCGCGATGTCCACGGGGTCCGGACGATCAGGGCCGGTGACCGTCACAGAGGTCTCGGTCGTCGACACGTCGCACCCGGTTGCTTCGAGCTTTCGCAACTCCATGCGAAGCAACGAAGGGTTGAGGCCGTTGACCGTCACTGTTCCACCGGTCATCGCGCCTGCGACGAGGTACGTCCCCGCCTCGAGCCGATCGGGAACAGTCGAGTGCCTCGCAGGCGACAGCGAGGGCACCCCGTGTATCTCGATCGTGGATGTGCCCGCTCCGTCGATCTTGGCCCCCATCTTCTTCAGGTACTCGGCGAGGTCGGTCAACTCCGGCTCGCGCGCGGCGTTCGAGATGGTCGTCGTGCCCTGTGCGAGGACCGCGGCGAGCAGAAGGTTCTCGGTGGCACCGACCGACGGGAACTCCAGAAACACGTCCGTGCCGTGGAGGCC
>QJWC01000006.1 GCA_003235475.1 Acidimicrobiia bacterium
CACCTACCGACGACTGGCAGGAGGTCTCGGGGCTCTCGATTCGCAGCGAGCGTGCCCACGAGACCCGCACCGAGACCCTGTACGGGAATCGCATGGTGTATGTCGAGGCCGACGCCGCAGAGGGGCCTTTCTCGTTGGAGGCCAGCTATCACGTGGTACGCCGTCGTGCGGGAACGGAGAAGGCGAGCCTACAGCCTGCCGACGCTGAGCGGAAGTATCTGCGCCTCGTCGATCCCGTCCGGATCACCGACGAGGTGTCAGCTTTCGCCAAGCGCGTGGTCGGCGAAGAAAAGAGACCGTCGGTCGTCGGCCGCAAAGTGTATGATGCGATCCTCGAGTTGCTGATCTACGACAGGGAGATCCCGGGCTGCGGAATGGGCGATACGGCCTGGGTGATGAAGTACAAGCGTGGCAAGTGCGACGACTTTCACGCGCTGTTCATGGCGATGATGATCTCGCGAGGCGTGCCGGTGCGCTGGGAGCAGGGATTTCCGCTCCCGTATCCTTCCAAGAACTCCGAGCGTGCGGGCGGTCTGAGCGGCGACTGCACGGGCGCCCACTGCTGGGCGAGCTTCCACGATCCGGATGTAGGGTGGATTCCCGTGGACGCTTCGGAGGCGGACAAGCGGCCGGACCTGCGCGAGTTCTTCTGCGGGAGATTGACGCCGAACCGATTCAAGGTATCGGAAGGGCGTGGAATCCGGCTCGACCCTGCGCAAGGGGGCGATCCGCTACCGACATTTGCATTCGCTTATGCCGAAGCAGATGGCCTCCCTCTCATCTATCCCGCCAACTACCGCAACGTGATCGAGTACGTCATCGCGCGTGTCGAGGTCGACGGCGCGGCGAGCCCGAGATGATCGAGGCGAGGCCACGGCTCGTTGCGGCGCGAGGCGGGGCCTGGGTCCCGGGGCTTGCCAGGGGCGTGTTCCTCGCGGGCTTGCTACTCGCGGCAGCGTCGGCGCGGGCCGAAGTCGTGACGGTTGGCAAGCCGCCGCCGCCGTTCGCGTTGCCGGACGAGAACGGCACAGTGCATCGAATCGTCGACCACACCGGCAGGCCGACGATCGTCTACTTCACTCACAACGTCTGCCACTATTGCAGTCAGGTCATCGCGTTTCTCAGCCGCGCCCACCAGCAGTACGCCGATCAGGGCCTCTCGATCCTGTCGATCAACGTGATGGCCGACGGTGCGGAGCTGATCCGCCGCTACAAGGAGCAGTTCAATCTGCAGTTCACGATGCTCGCCGGGAAAGAGCCGGACCTGCTTCGCAACTACGAGGTAAACTACGTGCCGATTCTCGTGTTCATCGACCGCAGGGGACTGGTCTATCAGGTCTACCACCACTACATCCTGCCGCAGGACTTCGACGCCGCAGTCGCACACATCGTGACTGCCGAATGATGTCTAGGCTCGTCACCCACGCGACCGGGGCGGTCGAGAACCCGCCACCGTCGCTTGTCGTCGCAAAACAGGAGGCCTCGGATTTGATCGGCAGAGCTCGTGGTTACAAAGGGCGTGTGAGGATCGCGGTCGGGATTGCCTTGGCGCTGTGGGCGACTGCGGTCGCTGCCGCGGAGCCCTGGGGCGTTTATCTTCACGACAACCAGCACACAGGCAGGGCGGAGATCCTCGTCGACCCGCTCGCTCTCGACGAGACTCCCGCTTGGTCGGCGCCGAGCGGGTACAGCGCCCCACTGGTCGTCGGCGATCGCGTCTACGCGATGCGGAGCCAGTTCGGGGTCGGCGAGGCCATGACGGCGGTGGCTGCGTTCGATCTCGTAACGGGCGAGATCCTCTGGGAGACGGAGCAGAGCCTGATCTTCCCTTCGGCACTTGCCCATCACGACGGCCGCCTCGTCTACGTCGGCATCGACCAGACGCAGTTCGAGCCGCTGCTGTTCGTGCGGGACGCCGAGACGGGCGAGCCGATTTACTCCTTCCTCGTGCCCAATCCGTTGATCTCGATGCCGACGATCCATGTGGACGCCGGTAGCGGCGAGGTCGTGGCCTACTTGGCCGGCCCGCACTTCACGAACTTCGGGACGTTTCCCAACATGACGGCCGTGACGATCGGGGAGGCGTCGGCCGCGATCAAGTGGGTCGATCCGGTGTATCGGGATTTCGGCGACACGTCGTTTCCAACCATCGTCGGCGATTCCGTCGTCGTCGTCGGGCCATGCCACTATTACGCCTACGCACTCGAATCGGGTGATATCAACGAGTTCCACAACGGCGGATGCAGCGGCGGCGGCGGCCACACGGTCGCCTACGACGCCAAGCGAAAGCCAGGCCAGATCTACGTCGTCACCGCTTTTGATGAGAGCATGCCGGGAGATGTCCTGAGCGCTTGGGCTTACCGTGGCCAGGACGACATCGCCCTGACATGGAAGTCCGACGAGATCCTCAACGGGATCGGCGTGGCGATCGACGGCTCGAGCGGTGCCGTGTACGTCGGCGCGTACAGCCGGCTCCTCGAAATCGGCGCGTCGGACGGAGCGACCACGGGCTTCGCGAGCGGTAGCTTCGCCAACGGCATGGTCCCGATTCTCTCCGGTGAGTTCGTCTGGACGTTCGAGACGTCGGGGTTCGGCGACACCGTCGTCTACGACATCGGTACCCTCGATGAGGTGGCGCGGTTCCCGGGTGCACGCGGCGATCTCAACAGCCCGTTCGGTGCTCCGGGGGCCTTCGGCTTCAACGCGTTTCTGCTCGATCACGGCCGCATCTACGACTATCCGGGCTTCGACGTCTTCCT
>QJWC01000081.1 GCA_003235475.1 Acidimicrobiia bacterium
GCCGCCACCTTCGTCGCTTCAGCCTTCTTCCTTGCCCTTGTTCGTCCGATCCGGCCACACGCAAAGCCCGTTCGCGAATCTTTCGGCGAAGCTCTCAAGTCGGGGGTGAAGGTTCTCTTCGCTGATCCTCGGCTCCGATGGGCGATGCTCGGTGGCACACTGACAAACTTCGTCTTCCAGCCCCTCGAAGCGCTCCTCGTCCTGTTCGTGGCAACCGAGGTGCTCGATCTCGAGACGATGAACGCCGCGCTGACGGATCATGGGTTCGAGATCGGCCTCTTCTTTGCCCTTCAGGCTGCGATCGGCTCCGTTGGTGTGGCCTTTGCTGCCCGCGTCGCGCGCCGGATCCCGCTCGGCACCATGTATGTGACAGGGTTGCTCATGCTCGGCGGAGGCTTCATGGTCGTCGCGCTCGTCGCGAACTGGTTCGCCGTCATCCCAGCCGGCGTCGCGATCACCGGAGTGACGTGGGTGAATGTCGCCCTTGTGACCATGAGGCAGAGGTTGGCGCCCGCTGAGCAAATGGGACGTGTGATCGCGGCCTCACGGACCTTTGCGTGGGCCGGGCTTCCGGCAGGCGCGGCGATCGGCGGCTTGCTCGCCGGATGGTTTGGCGTGGTCCCGGTCTACCTCGCAGGTGCCGCCGGCGTCGTGGTCGTTGCCTTGGGGCTCACGCGTACCGCGCTCTACCGCGACCACGTGATGGGTACTGCTTCCTCGTAGCAGTCGATACCGATCAGAACCGTCTGCGCCGTCGCTTCTTCGTCTTCGCTCCACGTCGCGAGTTCATCATCCAACCGAGCGCGAATCCGAAGATCGTTGCCGCGATGATCCAGACCATGATCTGTGATGCGACGTACGTCATCCGGATTCCCCCTCCTCGAGCAACGCTGTGAATTCGATCCGACGATTCCGCGCGCGGCCTTCTGCCGTGTCATTCGATGCGATGGGCCTGGTCTCGCCGTAGCCGATCGTGTCGAACCTCGCAGGATCCTGCCCATGCTCGACAAGGTACTCGAGGACCGCGTTGGCTCTCTGCTCCGAGAGCAGCTGGTTCGCGTCCGCGCTGCCGGTGTTGTCCGTGTGTCCCGCGATCAGCACGCGGATCTCCGGTGCGGCATCGAGGGCTGCGAGTACCTCATCGAGAAGCGCCTTGCCCTTTTCCGTCAGCGCGTAGCTCTTCGTCTCGAATTCGACCACCTGGTCGAGGATCAACTCGTTCAGGTCTTCCTGGAGCTCGTCGACCTCCTCTTTCGTCGGGCCGGTCCGGGGAACGATGACGCCCGGCGTTGGAGCAAATCCGAGGATGAGCGCGGTATCGGTGACCTTCCCGTTCAGCTCATCCTTGAGGTCGCCGTCCGTCACCTCGCCTGAAAGTACGAGCAGCTGGTTCTCGCCGTCTCCTACGATGCGGCCTTCTTCGAGCTGCGGGGCCACACTCTGGACGAGCCCGAGAACCGTTCCGAGCCACGGCGACTCGTCAGCAACGCCTTCCTTCACCTTCAGCTCGTCGGCGTCGACGTGCACGAACGCCTCATCGAGCGTGGCCAGCACAAGATCCACCTTCTCCTGCGTTGACAAACTTCCCGTTACGGTGGCGCGGCGGTTGGCCCATTGGATGTCGAGGGCGTCCGCATAGATCTTGGCGTCACCGAGTTCGGATGTCGACACAGGCCATATCTGGCCATCGACTCCGCCGACACCGGCCAGGCTCGCCACGATCTGGAATGGCAGCTCGCCGTCCAGGTCGTCGGTGTATTGGCCGGTGAGGAGTACGGAGGTTCCGGTGGCGTCAGCGTTGACGCTGTCGTATCCGGCTGCGAGCAAGGCCTGGGAGGAGCGGCGTTCGAGGTCGGACTCGATGTTCGCTGTCCCGGAGCGAATGGCCATCACGCAGATCACTGCGAAGATCACGAACGCGATGAGGCCGAACGTCGTGCCGGATGTGACGGTGTCATCCTGGGGCTCACGATCGAACGAAGGAGGGCGCGCCGACGTGTACTTCGCCACATCGCCGATCGAGCGACCTGATCGTCGTGCCATCACTCGCCTCTTCCTGGTCCTTCAAATCGTACCGGGGACACCGTAAACCGACCTCATCTCGCGTCGTGGCCTCGCTGCCGGCGAGTGTGGCGGCGCCGCCGCGGCTGACGTGTCGCTAGACAGCGGCTCGTTCTGGCTGGTCTTCGACCGACGTGTCGAGCACTGCAGCGAGATCAGGATGCCTCGCGGCACCGTGCTCGAGCATTCCCACGACCGCGGTCTGGAGACCTCGGACGCGCTCGATGAGTTCGGTGTGCTCGGCTTCCAACTCGGCTCGGATGTCGGACGACTCGCGCTGGGCGGCGGCGATCCGGATGGCAGCCTCATGACGGGCAGCATCGATCGTCTCCTGGGCGCGACGGTCAGCTTCATCGACGGCGCGACGCCCACGTTCCGCGGCGTCCGCCTCGAGCCGCGCAGCCTCGGCGCGGGCTCGCTCTTCGATGGCTGATGCCTCGCGCTGCGCGGAGTCCAGGCGCTCCGTTGCCTGGAGGAGGATCGCGGTGGATTCCTCCTGCGCGCGATGCGCCTCCTCCTTCGGGCGCTCGACGAGCTTCTCGGCCTCTGCGCGCGCCTCGATCACGATCTGGCGGGCGCGTTCCTGCGCTTCGTCCATGAGCTTCTGCTTGGTCTCTGCCGCTGCGAGGAAGGCTGCCTCGAGATTGCCTTCGGCCTCGTGCGGCGACTGCACGCGGCGCTCGAGCGAGTTCGCGCGAACCGTCTCCTTGCGGAGTTCGGCTTCGAGCGCCTCGACCTCGTCTGCGATTGTCGCAAGGAAGGAAGTGACCTCGTCGATGTCGAGGCCCTTTCGAGCGCGTGTGAATTCCTTTGCTCTGATCTTCTGTGCCAGCGTCTGCATTGGTGGACCTCTCGGTATACGGATCGCCAAGCTGTATCGGCGCACGGGTCGATCCAGCCGTATCAACACCATCGGCAGGGTTTCGACCGAACTTGACCTCGGTAGCGTGCGGTCGTGGCAGCGATACCTCCCCTTGGCGCATCAGACTGCGAGGCCATCCGCGATGGCTTCCTCGCGCAGCCCGCGAACGCAATCTCGAGCTTTGCGTTCACCGCAGTGGGAGCGGCCGTGCTCATGTGGGCAGCGAAGGCGACCGGGTTCGAGCGAAGGTACCGGCTCGTGCTCGGGACGACTCTGGCCGTTGCAGGGGTCGGAAGCTTCCTCTACCACGGCCCTCAAGCATGGGGCGCCGCTGAAGCGCATGACTGGTCGCTGCTCGCGCTGGTGATCGTCGTGGGTGTGACGGTCGCCCTCGCGCCGTTCGTCATGCGCGCATCGGTGAGGTGGAGCATCGTCGGGCTCGCGGTCGTCGCCTCGATCGCGACTTCAGAGGCATCCGGGGCAACGAACGCCGTCTTCGTCGGCGCAATCGGTCTCACGGTCGCCTCGGACATCGTCGCGCACCGTGGCGTGCCCAGACCCCGCGGTCTCTACGCATCCGTGGTCGTCGCGTCTGTACTCGCCGTTGGATCCTTCGTTGTCGGACGCTCGGGCGGGGTCTTCTGCGTGCCGGACTCGGCAATGCAATTCCATGCGCTGTGGCACGTCCTCGCGGCGATCGCCATGGGCCTCTACGCCCTCGCGTCGGAGCGCATTCGTGCGAGAATCCTCCCGTGACGACATCCGCCCTTCCGACATACGAAGACGTCCTCGCTGCCGCAGAACGGATCGCCCCCTACGTCCACCGGACACCCGTGTTCACGAACGCGACCATCAATGCAAGGTTCGGTGGGACGTTCCATGCCAAGTCCGAGCACCTCCAACGCGTTGGAGCGTTCAAGGCACGGGGTGCGGTGAACGCCGCCTTGGTACACCGTGAGGAGGCGCTCGCTTCTGGAATCGCAACCCATTCGTCAGGCAATCACGGTCAAGCCGTCGCATACGCGGCATCGGTGATCGGCACAATGGCAACCATCGTGATGCCCGACCACGCGGCACAGGTGAAGGTCGATGCAATCCGTGCATACGGAGCGAACATCGTGTTTTGCCCGCAGCCAGACCGCGAGGCCGTCCTCGACCGTGTCGTCGCGGACACGGGTGCCCACGTGATCCATCCTTTCGACGATCCAATGGTGGTCGCGGGTCAAGGGACCGCGACGCTCGAGTTGCTCTCAGACGTCCCGGACCTCGATGTCGTGGTGACGCCGATCGGCGGGGGTGGACTCATGAGCGGCGCAAGCATCGTTGCCAGGGAACATGGCCTCGACGTTGTCGGAGCCGAGCCGGAGGTCGTTGACGACAGTCACCGGTCCCTTCGAGATGGTGTGCGCTATCCCGCCACCGGCGCGATGAGCGTCGGTGACGGGCTACTCACTGGAATCGGATCCATTGCGTTCGAGATCCTCCGCCGCGACGGCCGCGAGGTCGTGCTCGTCTCCGAGGAGGAGATCGTCGAAGCCATGCGGTATGTCGTCTCGAGGACGAAACAGCTCATCGAGCCGTCTTCTGCGACGGTGTTCGCAGCCCTCTTCCGATACCCGGACAAGTTTGAAGGCCGAAGGGTTGGCGTGATCATCTCGGGAGGCAATGTCGACCTCGCGAAGCTCGCCCCCTCAGTTGATGCCTGACAGCGCGACAACGGCCTTGTCGAGGCGGAGGCGAGTTCCCGCGAGCGCCTGAGACGCGCGGACCTCTCGCTCCCGCGCCGCGCGAAGGGCGGCAGCGTCGCTCGGGTCGGTCGCTTCGTACGCACTGCGGGCATCACGTCGGGATCGGAAAGCCGCTGCGACTCCCTGAGCGGCTTCGTTGCATTCGACGGCGATCGTGCGGACCCGTCCGTCCGGCGCGAGGGCCTCGAGTCGATACAAGTGGTCTCGGGCACCCGACATGGTCGCCTCCAGGTTCACCTGTCGGTCCGGTGAGGCGATCGCAGCATCCTCGCTGCTCTCGTCGTACGCCCGACGCAGGGCGGCATACGCGCGCTTCGCACTGTCCTTCCATGAGTCAGGTGACGTCGCGGCCGCGACGCGTGTGGTCGTTCGAGCGACGAGCGACACCGCAACCAGAACCAATCCCCCGACGACGATGACGCCGACCCACCACGGAGTGTCGGTCGCCGCGGTTTGGGCGAGCATCAGTGGCATCGAACCGCCCTCCATCCTTCTCAGAACTGTCCCGGTACCCAATCGGCGAGGCGGAACGACTTCCGCGTCGCAACCATGTCCGTGAGGATCTCGTCAGGAATCTGATCCGTGCTCATCGCGATACGCGATCCGGGCGCAGACGTCGCGACCCGTCGACCCTCTGACAGGTCGCAGACCTCCTGTGCCCTTGACGAAAGTTCGGCGGTCCCGACGTGGCGAGCCAGGTCGATGATCGACTCCTTGCCGAGCCCCACGAGTGGACGAAGGATCGGGACTGAAGTCTGTTGGGACACCGCCACGAGGTGCGGCAGCGTCTGTGAGGAAACCTGGCCGAGGGAGTCCCCCGTAACGAGCGCGGGGATGCCCTCGCGCTCGGCGATCCAGGATGCGGCCCTCGCCATCATGACCTTGAGCGCAACTTGCCGCATCCCGGGGTCCACGTGTTCGAACAGAGCATCCTTCACGGGTTGGAATTCGACGAGATGCACCTCGGGATCGGATCCGTGGCCCCATGTCTGCCAGAGCTCCCTTCCCACGGCCAGAGCATGATCGGACTGGGCGCAGTTCAACGTGAAGTGGACGAAATCCACGCGACACCCGCGGGACATCAACATCCAGGCAGCGACCACCGAGTCGAACCCGCCCGACAGGAGGCACAGAACCCGATCCTGCGATCCCAGCGGCAAACCAGACGCGCCCGGAACATGCCGATCGATCATGAATGCGCGGTCGTCGAGCACCGACACCGAGACCGTCACCTCGGGGTTGCTGAGGTCGACCCTCCCGCCAGCCTCCACCAGCTTCGTTCCCGCAGCTCTTGCGAGGTCCTGGGAGTTCCAGTCGTGGGTGCCACGGCGCTTGGGTCGAACGGCGAAGGTGTGGCCAGCGACTCGTGCGGACATCGCCGACGCAATGGAATCGACGAGCACGTCGAACGAGGTGAACGGAATCTCGGTGACGGTGTCGATGAACGCCACCCCGAACACGTGTGACAGGGTTTCGGTCGTCGAGTCGACCCGATCAGCTGGTACGAGCACCTCGAATCGGTGTGAACCGATCCGCTTCAGCGGGATATCGGCTCCGGTCGACCGTATCGCGGACTCGAGGTTCGCCCTGACACGTCGAATGAGCCCCTTCTGGGTCCGCCTCGACTTGAGGAAGATGTCACCCGACAGCGTGAGGTGGATGGTCTGCACTGAGATAACCGGCGTTGCGGTCTCGTCTGCCATACCGACAGGTTACGCCCCGGGCTCTTCTCACAGCGGTCAGGGGTCCGTCGAGTGGAACACACGTGTCGGGAAGTACTCGACGGTCACGTACGCGTCGATCCCGAGCGCGATGTCGAGGGCTGCGTCGAGTTCGTCGACGGAAGGAACGGTGCCCTCGCCCGCAAGCTGTAGATCGACCTGGTCGCCATCTATCTGGACGCGCGCGAGCCTGAGGCCGGAGTCTGATAACCACTCTTGCGCAACCTTCTCCGTCTTCGACTGGCGGCTCGCGGCAGTGAGGATGCCTTCAGACGTGAAGAGCAGCGGGACGAGGATGATCAGCGCGCCAAGAGCAACCGTGATGAAGACGGTGCGCACGCCCTCTTTGTGGTCCCCCATCCGGGATACCGGCGACAACCCGGTGATGAAGAACACGAGAGAACCAACCAGGATGATCGAAACCAAGTTCGTCGAGAACAGAAGGAACGCGCCGAGGCCGTCACTCCACTCACCGGCCTCGAACATGATCCCTGCCACACCCAGCGGCGGAACGAGCGCCACCGCGATCGCCACGCCGGTGATCGACGACGACACACGTTTGTCAACGGTCGCATAGGCCCCAGCCGCACCCGCCGCGACGGCTATGAGCAGATCGATCATCGTCGGGGCGGTTCGCGACAGGATCTGGCTGTTGGACGCGAGTGGCACGAACCTCGGCGCCCACGCGGCGACGATCCATGCGACGACGAGCGCGACGACCACGCCGCCCCCGACCGTCGAGAAGGACGTTCCGATCCGCCGGACCCATCCGCTGACGATTGCCGCGCTGATGCCCATGATCGGCGTCATCAATGGAGCGACGAGCATCGCGCCGATCACGACCGCTGTGGAATCTGCGAGCACGCCGAGTGTCGCGATGACGACGGACAAGACCAGTAGGACCCAAAAGCCGATCTGCTTCTGTGTGGCGTCCGGAGGCTCGAAGTAGAGGTTGTCGACGACATCTTCACGCATCTCATCCCCGACATCGCGGAGTCCGAACCAGCGGTACACCACGCCGCCGACATCCGCCGCACCGGCGTTTGCCTCGTCCGGGGACGTCAGGCCCAGCGACATGAGTAACGCACCCATGCCGATCGCCACGAAGGCGAGGCTCAAGACCATCGCCGATCCCAGGACCTCGGGAATCCACATGATCAGGGCGCCAGCGCCGATGAAGAAGGAGCCGCGCACAAGGTCATAAAGCCACGTCGCGGACCGCTCCCCCGCCACGACGGCCCCCCACAGGACGATCAACCCATTGAGCGCGAGGAGCCCTCCGACGACGAGTCCCAGGATCGCGATGGTTGCGTTCGGGATCAGGACGATCGCAGCCGCGGCAACGATTTCGCCCACGGCCGAGACCGTTCGTCTCGTTGTCGTGTGACGAGCTCGCAGGGAGTTCCAGAGTTCGGAGACGCCTATCACGAGGAAGGCACCCGCGGCCAGGTATCCGAGGATGCGGGCTGAGAGGTTCGGAACTGCGAGCGCGACGAGACCGGCCGCCGCGAGCGCGGCGCCGCGAATCGTCGCGCTGTTCAGCCACCGGTCCGAGGCATGTCTCACAAGGGCCTGCATCGACGGGAATCTAGTTGGCATCGAGCCCGCTTGAAGCTGCGGAGACCTCGCGCATGGCGTCCATCAGGAATAGTGTGCACGCATGCCCAATGTTCCGGCGATCGAGTTCCGACAGGTTGAGAAGATCTACCCCGGTTCGAGCGCTGCCGCGGTCACCGACCTTTCACTCGAGGTCGCCGAGGGCGAGACGGTGGCCCTCATCGGGCCTTCGGGATGCGGGAAGACGACGCTGCTCAAGATGGTCAATCGCCTCATAGAGCCGACGGCGGGCATGATCAGGGTCTTCGGCAACGACGTGCGATCGTCGAACCCCGTGGAACTCCGCCGTGGCATCGGATATGTGATCCAGCAAGTCGGCCTCCTTCCCCATCGGACGGTCGCCCAGAACATCGGGACGGTGCCAGAACTCCTCGGGTGGGACGACCGAAGGGTCTGGGCGCGGGTCGACGAACTCTTCGACCTGATCCAACTCGATCCAGAGCTGCGGGACCGTTACCCGTCCGACCTCTCGGGAGGGCAGCGCCAGCGAGTGGGTGTTGCCAGGGCGCTGGCTGCAGATCCCCCGATCATGCTGATGGATGAGCCGTTCGGAGCTGTCGACCCGATCGTGCGCAAGGCACTCCAACAACAATTCCTCGAGGTCCAGAAGCGACTTGGCAAGACCACCGTGTTGGTGACCCACGACATCGATGAAGCCATAACACTCGCGGACCGTGTCGCGATCCTCAACCTCGGCGGCATCCTCGAGCAGTTCGACCCGCCCATGGCGATCCTGCGGGATCCGGCGAACGCTTTCGTCATGTCCTTCCTCGGGCATGATCGTGGGTTGAAGCGGCTCTCGCTCCTTCCGATTTCGTCTGTGAAGCTGGTCAAAGGCCCTGCCGTGTCGCGCTCGGCATCGATCGAGGAAGCTCGCGAGATGATGGAGCGATGGGGCGTCGACTGGATCGCGCTCGCCGACGGTGACGTGCTCCACGGTTGGGTTCCCGGGGAGGAACTGGACGGGGCGAGCGATCTCGCGTCTCTCGCACTCCGGCGTTTCGAGTCGTGGTTGACGAGCGATGCCTCGCTGCTCGATGCGCTCGATGTCGTGGTCAGCTCCCGGACGAGCGCGGCGGCTGTGTTCGACGGGGACCGCTACCTCGGGATGCTGTCGGCGGAGACGATCGGCAGGGAGATCGTGACGTGATCGCCGACGGCGTCATCGACCTCGGATGGGTCTTCGACCACCTCGGTGACATGTGGGAGGCCTCGGTCGAACATGCGGTCCTCACCGGCATCGCGGTCTCGTGCGGCCTGGTGTTGTCGGTGCTGCTCTCGCTGATCGCGTTGCGGTGGCGAAGGACCTATACGCCGATCACATGGGTGACAGGGATCCTCTACACGATCCCTTCGCTCGCGTTGTTCACGTTCCTCGTGCCTGTCTTCGGCCTCAGCCTCCTGACTGCGGAGATCGCGCTGGTGTCGTACACGCTCCTCATCCTGATCAGGAACATCGTGTCCGGCATCGACGGCGTGCCAGACGACGTGCTCGAGGCGAGTTCCGGAATGGGGATGACGGCCCGCCAGCAGCTGCTGCGCGTGCAGGTTCCCCTGGCCCTGCCCGCCATCATTGCCGGGATCCGAATCGCGGCGGTGACGACCATCGGACTCGTCACCGTCACCGTCCTCATCGGACAGGGCGGCTACGGCGTGTTCATCCTGCGAGGTATCCGGCGCCAGTTCCTGACCGAGGCGTTGGTGGGCACGCTGCTCTCGGTGGCGCTCGCGGTCGTCGTCGACCTCCTTCTCGTCGGAGTGGGACGGCTTGCGATGCCTTGGGCACGGAGGGCTGGCACGTGATCCAGTTTCTCGGTGACGTGTTGGGTTATCTCCTCGATCCGTCGAACTGGACGGGTGCCAGAGGGCTCTTCTCACGCATCTGGGAGCACACGTCGATATCCGGCTTGGGCGTGATCCTCGCGGGCCTGCTCTCACTCCCCCCAGCGGTTCTCCTCGCCCACCGTCGACGGGGCGAGTTCCTTGCTGTCTCCGCCGTGAATCTCGGTCGGGCGCTCCCCTCGTTCGGCGTCGTTGGCGTCATGTTCCCCATAACCCTCTCGATCGCGGCGCTGACCTCCCCCCTTGGGTATTGGGCAACCCTCATCGCCCTCGTGTTGCTGGCAATGCCACCGATGTTCGTCAACGCCTTCACTGCCGTCCGCGACGTCGACGATTCCCTCATCGAAGCGGCTCGTGGCATGGGAATGTCGGAGTCCCGTGTGCTCCTCGGTGTCGAGATACCGCTCGGTCTGCCCCTCATCATGGCTGGGGTGCGTACCGCCGCGGTCGGCGTCGTGGCGACCGCGACACTGGGGGCCGTCGTCGGGTACGGCGGCCTCGGTCGCTACATCATCGACGGGTTCGCCCAAGGGAATGACGTGCTGATCTTCGTCGGAGGCCTCCTCGTCGCCCTGCTCGCCTTAGCGACCGAGGTGGGTTTCGGATGGCTCGAGAAGAAGGTCGACCCTTTGCGGTCGCGCCGCATCAGACCACCGCGGATACCCACGCTCCGTGATACAGGAATACGCACCCACCCGTAATGTTCGGTACTCCGCGGGGCCTTGACCCCGCACGAAGGGAGTTACCCATGCGGAACCACCGCAGAGGTGCCATCGGGGCGATGCTGCTCGCCGTCGCGATCGTCGCGACAGCCTGCTCATCGGGTGGTGACACCGAAGGTCCGGAAGTCATCATCGGAGCGCAAGACTTCGGTGAGAGCGCGATATTGGCCGAGATCTACAAGGGGGCGCTGGAAAGCGCTGGCTTCTCCGTCCGAGTGCAGGCAGTCGGCGGATTCAGGGACCTCGAACTCGGTGCCTTTTCCTCCGGCGACATCAACATGGCTCCGGAGTATGCCGCGTCCATGCTCGAGTTTCTCACCAGCTTCTCGGGGAAGGCGACGAGCGACAAGGTCGAGACCACATCCTTCCTGAACGACGCGTTGGAGTCGCTCGACCTCGAGGCACTCGCTCCGTCCGATGCCTTGGACACGAACGCCTTCGTGATGACCGCTGAACGTTCGGCCGAACTGGGTATCACGCGGCTGTCCGACCTCGCAGACCACGAAGCCGGCCTCGTCCTGGGCGGCCCTCCGGACTGCGAAACGAACCCGTTCTGCATCCCAGGCCTCTCGAACGTGTACGGGGTTGACCTTGCCCGCACGTTCCAGCCGCTCGATGCGGGACTGATCACCGTTCAGGCTCTTGAAGCCGACCAGATCGACATCGCCGTGCTCTTCTCGACGAGTGGCGTGATTGCAGCGAAGAACTTCGTTCTACTCGAAGATGATCGGACGATGCTTGCGGCCGACAACATCGTTCCCGTGATCACGACCTTGTTGAGGCAGAAGTATGGAGCGGCTCTTACTGACCTGCTCGATTCGGTGAGTGCCAAGCTCACGACGGCCGATCTCACCGCAATGAACAAGCGCTACGACATCGACAACGAGGACGCAGACGCGATCGCGGCCGATTGGCTTGCAGACAACGGCTTCTAGCGCTCCTCGACGAAGCGCACGAAACGACGTTTACCCACCTGAACAGTGCGGCCGACGAGATCTGATCGATGGACGGTTTCGCCCGACACGCGGTCCTCGTCGATGCGGACTGCGCCTTGGGCGATCAACCGGCGTGCCTCGCTGTTGGAGGATGCCAGGCCCGCGTCCACGATTGCCGACGGCAGCCAGATCTCGTCGTCGTCAGACAGGGTCACCTCGGGGATGTCCTCAGGCGCGGCCTTTTCCCTGAAGAGCCTGTCGAAGGCCGATTCTGCTTGGAGTCCAGCCCCATCTCCCCAGTAGCGGTCAACGATCCGGCGGGCCACATCACGCTTCGCGTCGCCCGGGTGCACCGTGCCATCGGACAGTCCCCGTGTCACGGCCTCGACCTCATCGGGCGTTCCCCCGCTGGCGAGGCGGAGCCACTGCGGGATCAACTCGTCGGGAATCGACATCGTCTTTCCGAACATCTCGTCTGCATCGTCACGCACCGAGATGTAGTTGCCGAGCGATTGGGACATCTTCGCCGACCCGTCCGTGCCGACGAGCAGCGGAACCGTGGCCACGGACTGGGGTGTCTGTCCCGCGCGTTCCTGGAGGATGCGACCCATCAGCAGGTTGAGGAGCTGGTCGTTGCCCCCGATCTCGACGTCCGCGTTGATCGCAACCGAGTCCGTGGCCTGGAGGAGCGGGTACATGAACTCGATCAGGGAGATGGGCTCCTCGTTCTGCCACCGCGTTGCGAAGTCCTCGCGGTCCATGAGCTTGGCAACGGTCACCTGTGCGGTCATCTCGAGAACATCGGCCATGTCCATGGTGCCGAGCCACTCGCTGTTGCGTCGGATCTCGAGACGCTCCTCGAGGAGCAGGGACGTGATCGTGGGCAGGCACGCATCGACGTAACCGTTGACTTCGTCGTCCGAGAGGCGCTTGCGGGTGGCGATCTTCCCCGACGGATCACCGACCTGCGCGGTGAAATCGCCGAGGATGAGCACGGCGGTGTGGCCCATTTCCTGGAAACGGCGCAACAGATCGAAGACGACCGCCCAGCCCAGCGTCACATCCGGTGCGGTCGGGTCGACGCCGAGCTTCACCCGCAGTGGCGTACCCCGCCCGAGCTGCTCGAGCAGGGCTCCCTCGGGGAGGGTCACGTCGACGGTGCGAGTGATGTAGGCGAACTGTTCGGCGGGGGTCTTCATGCGGGCGAGGGTAGGCGACCGTGTCACGGGAAGTGAGTCGCCGTGACGAGTCGCAGGCTTGGGTGCCGGCTGATATGGTCTCGGCCATGAGCGACACACCGCATGGGGAAGGCTGGTGGCTCGCATCGGACGGAAAGTGGTATCCGCCTGAAAGTCGCCCAGCACCACCTCCCCCGCCACAAGCACCCATGCCACCGAGCGCGGAATCCGGGATAACCACGTACGCGGCATCCTCGATGCCGCCGATCGGTCTGAGCCGTAGATGGGTTCCCTCTGGATTGACCGGGACGCTCTTTGGATTCCTCATCGGCGCGTCCGCGCTCGCCGGGCTCTCCGGTGTCCTCTATATGGGCGTATACGGGAGCTGGAGTGACTGGGATTCGGGCGGACCCACGACCGCGGCCGAAGTCCTGGAAGTCTGGGAGTCAGCTGACGCCGTGTTCGCCCTGTACGGACTCGCGTTCCTCGTGTCGACCGTCCTCATGCTGGTCTGGTCCAACTACGCCTACAAGGCTGCCGACTCACGTGGCGCCACGATGAGACGATGGTCTTCCGGATGGACCGTCGGAGGATGGTTCATCCCATTTGCCAACGTCGTGATACCGAAGCTCGTGATGAACGAGATCGACCGCATGTCATCGGACGCGCTGGTCGAGCCGATCGGCGACAGGTGGCGGGACATGCGACGGTCTCAGGTCTCCGACTGGTGGTGGGGTCTGTACGTGCCGGGGTCCATCGTTCTGGGCGTCACCTCCCGTTTCGTGGATGACGAGGCAGGTGGGTGGCTCGCAGCTACTGCCGTGGGATTGTGGTTGATCACAGCGTCGGGGATCCTGCTCGCCATCTTCGTCCGCAAATTGGGCCGACGTCTTCAACAACCGCGGACCTTCTAGGCGCCTCGGGGACGCTGTTCTACGCGGTTCCCTTCCGATCCGAAATGTCGTTGGCTGTGATGTCCTCAGCCGCCATGAATCGCCACAAACGATCGGTGGCAGCCGAGATCCCGACCCTCGGCGTCGCGACGACGCTTGCTGGTGGCGCACCGGGCAGAAGGATGATGCGTTCGCCGTCGATCGAAGTCCCGGAATGCGTCGTTGATAGGCCCATCGCCTTCGCGAGGTTTCCCGGCCCGCGGGTGAGATTCGCTTCGCGACCCCGCCGCTTCACCATCGCGTCGACACCTTCTAGGGGAATGCCACCTCGCAGGAGGACGGCTTGCGCCGTTCCCACAGGGCCCGTCACGATGTTCACGCAGCTATGGATCCCGTACGAGAGGTACACGTACAGGGTCCCCGCCTCTCTGAACATCGGCTCGGTACGTGCTGTCATGCCACGGTATGCGTGGGAGGCAGGATCGTCTTCGCCCATGTACGCCTCCACCTCCGTCAACCGCACGGAGGCAGTGGTTCCATCCAGGGTGGTGCTGAAGGTCCAGCCGAGGAGGTCTGGCGCAACCTCGAGGGCCGTGCGACCGAGGAAGATCCTGAGTTCAGAGTCCATGGGACGGAGCATGGCACGCATCAGGTACAACGGTTTCCCTGCAGGCGTCATGGGTTGCAACGCCGATGCGACCGCGTGTACCGTCGCCGGCGGCGCGTCCGAGCGCGGCGAAGGGAGCTTCCGTGAGTGAACAGGCCAGGGACATCGTCCGCAGCATCGTCACAGAGAACACGTACCTGACCATCTCGACCACCGACGGCGAACAGCCGTGGTGCGCGCCGGTCCAGTACGTCGCCGACGAGGATCTGAATCTGTACTTCGTGTCGTTGCCCGGCAGCCGCCACATGACGCACATTGCGTCGAACCCCCATGTCGCGGTGACCATCTTCGACTCACAGCAGCCACCCTTCACGAGTCGCGGTGTCCAGATCGAGGCGATGGCCGAGGCATACTCCGAGACGGACAACCCTTTCGCCCGCATCGGCGGATTCGACTGGCCGGAGAACCTTCAGGAGCTCGTCCCGGGGTATGTGGCCGTTCGTGTGACGCCCGTCCGGTTCTACCTACCGAGGTACATCGTGGACGGTGTGCAGCGCGACGAACGCGTCGAGGTTCCGCTCTAGCAACTGACCGGCTCCCGCGGCCGCCTGGATGAAAGCCGCAGCGAAGCGCGCACGACCGCGTGACCTCGACCCCGCCTACGTGTATGTGTACACGCCCGGTTTGATGTCGACGATCTCGCCGGCACGGAAGATTCGCGCGTAATGCTCCTCCGACATCTCCAAGTCGACGTACCCAAGGGTCTCGTTCAACTGTTGCGCAGAACTCGCGCCGACGATCGGAATCGAGGTGACACCGTCCATCTTGCTCACCCACTTGATCGCGACCTGTGCGGGCGTGCCCCCGACCTCTTCTGCCACATCCTGGACGGCGTCGAGCACGTTCCACCAACGTTCGGGGAAATCTCCAAACTTCGTGGAGCGCGCGCCTCGTGATCCCTGCGGCTTCACCGTCCTTCCATCCGCGTCCCTGGAGTATTTGCCTGTGAGAAAGCCCTCGGCGAGGGGTGAGTACGAGCACACCGCAATCCCCAGCCGACGACAAGCGTCGAAGAGCCCAGGGAGTGCCATCTCGGACGGGTCCACGGTGAATGGGACATGATCCACAGCGTTGAACCGTGGCTGCACGACAGAGATCGGTGCCCAACCGCGCGAACGGCACATCTCGTTGGCCAGCACGAGCTGCCAGTCGGCAAAATTGCTCACCCCGATGTAGTGGACCGCGCCGCGGCGGACCAGATCGTTCAATGCCGAGAGTGTCTCTTCGAGTGATGCAGATTCGAGCCAGCCGTGGATGTAGTAGATGTCGAGGTAATCAGTGCCCAGGCGTTCGAGCGTGCCAGCGATCTCGGCCATGACGATCTTCCTCGAAAGCCCGATCCGCTGTCGGCCGCGCATGGCGTAGAACACCTTGCTGGCGATGACGAAGTCCTCTCGATCCTTGCCGGCGAGCCACCCACCGAGGTACTGCTCACTACGGCCCCGCCCGTAGCCGTTGGCGGTGTCGAAGAAGTTGACGCCCCGCTCCCAGGCAGTATCCAGGATCCGCGACGCCTCATCCTTGCTGACGACCTCACCGCCAGCGTCGTTCTCAGACCCGAACATCCACGTGCCGAGACAAGCCTCGGAGACTTCCATACCCGTCGAACCGAGCCGGATGTGATCGACCATTGCTCACCTCGCTAGGGGATGCCAGCGACGCGAGTATGGCACAGGCACCACGGCGCTAGACGTCGCCCCGGACCATGGCGCCAGTGACGGTCTGGACCGTTGCAGCGATGCGTTTTCGGATCGGCGCGGCTTCCTCATCCGTGAGCGTCTTGTCCGGCGATCGCAGCACGAAGGAGATCGCGATCGACTTCTGACCTTCCCCGATCGAGGAACCTTCGAAGACATCGAAGACCCGATATGTCTCGAGCATGTCGCCGGCGCCCTCCACAGCCGCAGCGATCACCTCACCCGCCGGCACTCTCGCCTCCATCGCGAACGCGAGATCGAAGACGACTGGTGGAAACACGCTTGGAGGGTCGAACTGCCAGGCCCCTCGGTCGGTGAGGAGAGCGTCGAGGTCGAACTCGGCTGCGGCGACCCGGCCCGAAAGGCCGAACGCCGAGGCCACCGACGGACGGAGCTCGCCGATCGCCCCGATCGCGACATCACCGATCATCACCTCTCCGCTTCGGCCCGGGTGAAAGGATTCGATCGCTGCAGGCCGGATCGACGCATCCCGAATCCCGAACTTGTCGGCGATCATCTCCCAGACTCCGACCGCGTCGAACACGTCGGGTTGCCGCGATTCTTCGATCCACGTATCGAGGGGCTGACCGGCCATCGCGAACGCGATACGGTCGGGTTGTTCGGGGAGTTTGCCGGCCCCTTTCAGAAAGACACGACCGATCTCGAAAAGGTGTGCACTCGGGATCCGGCGCGCGAGGTTCGCCCCTGCAGACTTGAGGACACCCGGCAGCAACGTTGTGCGCATCACTCCCTCAGACTCGTTCAACGGATTGACCACGCGTATTCCGTCGCGCACGACATGACCTTCGCCGTAGGCGAGTTTGTCGAGATCGGACTCGCCAATGAACGAGAATGTCAGTACCTCTGAGAACCCAGCGCCGGTCATGACGTCCCTCAGGAGGCGGAGTTTGCGATCCCTGACAGGGAGACCGAGGCCCGGGCCCTGGGGAACCCGATCCGGCACCTTGTCGAAACCGTGCAAACGCGCGATCTCCTCGACGAGATCCACAGGTCGTCGTACATCCGAACGGCGCGTGGGAACCGTCACCTCGAGCGGGTCCCCGCCCTCGACTCCGAACCCGAGGCGTGAGAGAAGCTCCGTGGTTGTGCCGGCGTCGACTTCTATCCCGAGGATGCGCGCCGTCTCGGAAGTCGCGTAGCGGATGGTCCACGGTTCGATGCCACCAGGGTCGACGTCTACGGCGTTGGGGGCCGCCGTTCCCCCTGCTATCTCCTCGAGAAGTTGTGCGACGCGGTCGGCGCCGAGGTGGCAGAACATCGGGTCCGCACCACGCTCGAATCGGGCGGAGGCTTCCGATCGGAGCCCGAGGCGCTTGGAAGTTGCGAGCACGCTCGGCGGATCCCAGTAGGCGGCCTCGATGAAGACCGTGGATGTGTCATCGGAAACCTCCGTGGCGGCGCCACCCATCACCCCGCCTATCGCTACCGGAGAAGCGCCGTCCGTCACGACGATGTCGGTCGACGTCAGCACACGCTCCTGGTCGTCAAGTGTGACGATCCGCTCCCCTTCCGTGGCGAGGCGCGTCACGATGCGATTGCCGAGGCGATCGACATCGAAGGCGTGTGTGGGGTGCCCGAACTCGATCATCGCGTAGTTGGATGCGTCGACGACGTTGGAGATGGGCCGCACGCCTGCCTGCTCCAAGCGCCACCGAATCCAATGGGGCGAGGGCCCGACAATGATTCCGCTGACCTCACGGCCCGCGAACCTCGGATTGAGATCAGGAACCTCGATCGACACCGAGATATCTGATAGCTCGCCCTCCCCCTTGACCGAGATGCCGTGATCGCGCAGCGGAACGTCGAAGTAGGCCGCGAGATCGCGAGCGAGGCCGTAGACGGAGAGGCAGTCCGGGCGGTTCGGTGTCACGTTGACCTCGAACCAAACATCCGGCAATCCGATGACGTCAGCGAACGACGCTCCTATGTTCGCCAACGAGTCCGGGTAGTCCTCGTTCAGCACCATGATGCCGTCGGCTTCCGTCCCCAGACCGAGCTCGATCTCCGAACAGATCATGCCGTTCGACGTCACGCCCCTGATCGATCGCCGGGTGATCTCGAAGTCGTCTCCCAACACAGCACCCGGCACGGCAACCGGGACGACCGCTCCAGCCTCGAAGTTCCAGGCACCGCAGATGATCTCCAGCTCTTCCGACCCGACATCGACTCGTGTCAGCCGAATCTTGTCCGCGTTGGGATGTGGCATGACTTCGAGCACACGCCCCACGACGATCCCCGTGAACGCTGGATCAACGACGTGGTGATCCTCGACCTCGTGGCCAAGGCTCTCGAACACCTCCACGAGCGCGGACGGATCACGAGTGGGGAGGGAGACGAACTCTTCCAGCCAGGACAGTGTCAGCTTCATCTGTACTGCTCCAGGATCCGAAGATCCGGGTCGGCGAGGGCACGGAGATCTGTTATGCCGTGGCGGACCATCGCCATGCGCTCTGCGCCCATGCCGAACGCGAAGCCCGTGTACACATCGGGGTCGTATCCCACCTGTTCGAACACTGCCGGGTTCACCATGCCGCAACCGAGGAGCTCGATCCACTGGCCCTTCGTATAGGCGTGCATCTCAGCCGAAGGCTCGGTGAACGGGAAGTAATGCGGTATGAACTTGACCTCGGTGTCCCTACCGAAGAACTCTTTGGCGAAGTGCGCGAGGGTGCCCTTGAGGTCGGCGAATGTGATGGACCCGTCGACGGCGAGACCCTCGATCTGGTGGAACACCGGAAGGTGCGTGGCGTCGATCTCGTCGGCGCGGAACACCTTTCCAGGGACGACGACGTAAACGGGAGGCTCGTGCGTCTCCATGTACCGCGCCTGCATGGGGGAAGTGTGCGTCCTGAGGAGGACCTCTTCGTCGCCGGTGCCTTCGCCGTAGTCGAGATACAGCGTGTCGCTCTCGTGCCGCGAAGGGTGCGTCTCCGGGATGTTCAGCGCTGTGAAGTTGTAGAAGCCGGTCTCTGCCTCTGGACCGTCGGCGACGGTGTATCCCAGGCTGACGAATATGTCGACGATCTCGTCGATCGTCGATTGCACGAGATGCGATGTCCCCCGTCGTACCGGCCTTCCGGGCAGGGTCACATCGACGCGATCAGCGGCGAGGGCTTCTCGCTCCTCGATCGCAGCGAGCGTGGCTCGCCGGGCGTCGATCGCTGCGCTGACCTCCGTTGCCAGGTCATTGATGGCCTTCCCCTGATCACGGCGTTCATCTGCGTCCTCGATCGTCCCGAGCCCACGGCGGGCCGCGCCAATCGGCGAGTTCCGGCCGACGAGCTCGGCTTCGAGAGCATCGAGTTCCGCGATCGAGGCCACAGCTTCGATGCGCGCGCCCGCGGTCGAGCGGAGGCTTTCAAGGGGTTCCATCGGGTCTGAGAGGTTAGCGGTTGGCATCATCGGTTCGTCTCCACGTCAGGTTGGGAGGACGTCCCGGAATACAAAAGACCCGGGACGGTTCCCGGGTCGGTCTTTTCGGCGTCGTATGCGCGTCAGCGTTCCCGGGCGGCTCCGCCCGTAAAGGACACGCTCGTAAATCGTGTGTCGACCATGTCGGCAGCGTATCAGAACTCAGCGGCGTGACAAGTCACGAAAGGGCATACATGCCGATCGCTGCTGCCGCGGCGGCATTGAAGCTTTCGACGCCGTCCGCCATGGCAATCGTCCACAGGAGTTCTGCATCGTCGCGGATGGCGGACGGCAGGCCACGTGCCTCCGAGCCGATGATCAACATCGCGGGTGCTCCCGCCAGGTCAACTGCCTCGTCCCCATCGAGCACCATCGCGACAGAAGTGAGATCGTTCGCAGAGGCGTCAGCGATCGGATCGATCCCCCTCGAGATCGCCGCCCGAAATACGGTACCGGCTGATGCCCTGATCGCCTTTGGACTCCAAGGGTCGGCCGTCGACCCATACACCGCAACTGCCCAGCCGAGCGCGGTGGCCGTGCGCACGACCGTGCCAACGTTGCCCGGATCCGCAACGTCCACCAACGCCACCGTGTTCGCAAACCCCATGGGTCGAAACGAGGGCGTCTCGATCACCATCACAGGGCCGACCGGGGATTCAACGTCCGACATCGCCCGAAGCACGTGGTCGCTCACCGGAGTGAACGCAACGCCAGCGACGCGGCAGTACTCCATCGCACCGTCATCGTCGGGGAGCCCGAACACTGAGGTGGGCACGAGATGAGAACGACGCAACGCTTCGAGGCCGTTCTCCCCCTCGACCAGCGTCCGCCCCGCGTCCCGCCTCCCTTTGGGCGTGTGGAGGCGCTTGACGGCCCTCACCTGGTCGTTGGAGGTGGACGTGATCATCGATGCCATCGTACGTGCCGTGAACGAAGAAGAGGGCCCTCGCGGGCCCCCAACCTCGTACCGTCGGCCTTGTCTACTCGACCGCTGCGCTGTTCGCGACCTCGACGAGCGCCGCAAACGCCTCGGGATCGCTCACCGCCATCTCTGCGAGCATCTTGCGATCGACGTCGACGTCGGCCGCCTTGAGACCTGCCATGAACCTTGAGTACGTCGTCCCGTTGACACGCGCCGCGGCGTTGATCCTCTGGATCCACAGACGCCTGAACTGGCCCTTGCGGGCTCGACGGTGGTCGTACGAGTCCTGCATCGCATGCATGACCTGTTCCCGGCCGGTGCGGTAACGACGGCTCCGAGCCCCGGTATAACCGGAGGCGCGGTCCATGACCTTCTTGCGCTTCTTCCGTGCGTTCACGGATCGTTTGACGCGAGCCATGTCGTCCTCCTAGTTGTTCAGCATGCGGTCGACGCGCTTGGCGTCGCCACCACTGAGCGTTCCGGTGCCCTTGACGCGGCGCCAACGCGAGGCGTTCTTCTTGTGACGGTTGTGCCCGCGCCAGGCCTTCCGGTGTCTGATCTTTCCACTACCTGACCGCTTGAAGCGCTTCGCAGCGCCCTTGTGGGTCTTCATCTTCGGCACAGCAATCTCCTGTCCGGGCGATGCGGCGAGCTATTCCTCGCTGTCATCACCGTATTCGACGTCCTCGTCTTCGATGAGGTCGTCGTCAATGTCGTCTCCGACAGGCATGTCCTTGGACGGAACGAGGACCATGGTCATGTTCCGTCCCTCGAGTTTCGGCGTCGCCTCCATCACGGCATACGGCTCGACTTCGTCGAACAGCCGATCGAGGATCGCCCTTCCGAGTTCCGGGTGGGCAACCTCACGGCCCCTGAAGCGCATCGAGCACTTGACCTTGTCACCGGCCCGAAGGAACTTGATGACCCGCTTCTTCTTGACATCGAAGTCGCTCTTCCCGATCTTGGGACGGAACTGCACTTCCTTGATGACCGTGCGGATCTGGTTCTTTCGCGCCTCTCTGGCCTTGACGGACTGGTCGTACTTGTACTTCCCGTAATCCATCATTCGCACGACGGGCGGTCGTGCATCTGGGGCGACCTCTACGAGGTCCAATCCGAGCTGTGCGGCAAGCCATCGCGCTTCGTCGATGTCCTTCTCGCCGATCTGCGCACCGTCCGGTGCGATCAGGCGAACGCGCTTGACTCGGATTCGTTCGTTTACCCGTGGCTCCGCGATGGGAGTACCTCCTGGTTCGTGGACTGCTCTCGGATGTGCGCCCACCGCGACGAATGGCGACGTGTCGCCACCAGGAGTCGTAACCCGCCGCATCTTGGAGCGATGGACAGGTGGGAAGCGGGCGCCTCCTCTTTCCTTATCGAGGGATGAGGGTACCACGGTGCATCGGTGATTGGCACAGTCGGAACGTGTCTATTCGAGAGCCTGGAGCGCCCTCGCGGCCATCACCGCGGCGATTGCCGCCTCGCGACCCTTGTTCTCCGGCCCCGGCTTGGACCGCACGATCGCATCTTCGACGTTCCGCACCGTGAGGATGCCGAAGGCAACGGGAACGCCGGTGTCGAGCTGCACGCGCATGAGTCCCTCGGACGCGCGATGTGCAACGTGTTCGTAGTGGTCCGTATCTCCCTCGATCACGGCACCCAGGCAAACGACGGCGTCGTAGCCCTGCCCAGCAAGCCGTTGCGCGAGGAGCGGAAGCTCGAAAGCGCCGGGTGCTTCCACGACGAGCACTTCCTCGGCGTTTGCCTCCTCGAGGTAGTCACGGGCTCCATCCATGAGGCCGCTGGTGATCGGCGAGTTGAAGATCGCTGTCACGATGGCGATGCGAAGCCCGTCGGCGCTGAGATCGCGTGGATCGGCGGGGTCGACGCGCATCAGCTGCCCACCTGCGAGGCGATGTGGCCCATCTTCGTCTCCTTGGTACGCAGGTACTGCGCGTTCTGCGGTGTTGCACCGACCCACAGCGGCACACGGTCGTCCACCTTGATGCCATATCGCTCGAGCTGGGCGATCTTGTCGGGATTGTTGGTCATCAGCCGCACGCTCTCGACGCCGAGGTCGTGAAGGATCTGGGCGTCGACGCCCCAGTGACGCTTGTCGTTCGCATGGCCGATCTGGCGATTCGCCTCGACAGTGTCGAGGCCCTGCTCCTGGAGGCTGTACGCAGCGATCTTGTCGAGGATGCCGATACCCCGGCCCTCGTGCGAGGTGTTGTACACGATGACGCCCCGCCCTTCGTCAGCAATGCGCCTCATCGCCTCGTCGAGTTGGGCCCCGCAATCGCAGCGGATCGACCCGAACGCGTCTCCTGTGAGGCAGACGCTGTGCACCCGCGCGAGCGCGCCTGTCGCACCATCGAGGTCGCCCTTCGTCAAAGCGACATGTGCCGTTCCGTCGGTTTCGTTCCGATAGCCGACGATGCGGAACTCGCCGTGGTTCGTCGGAAGCGTCGCCTCCGACACCCGCTGGACGAACTGCTCCGTCCGCCAGCGATGCGCCACGAGATCCCCGATGGTGATCATCGGGATCCCGTGTTCCGTGGAGAAGGCCTCCAGCGCATCCCCTCTGGCCATGGAACCGTCGTCGTTGACGATCTCACAGAGCGCTCCAGCGGGTGTGAGCCCTGCGAGCACCGCGAGGTCAACTGCCGCCTCTGTATGGCCGGGGCGGATGAGGACGCCCCCATCGTGGTACCTCAACGGGAAGATGTGTCCCGGCCTGCGCAGGTCGGCTGCACGCGTCTGCTTGTCAACGAGCACCTGGATCGTGTGCGCGCGGTCAGCTGCAGAAATCCCCGTCGTCACATTGCTCACCGCGTCCACCGAGATGGTGAACGCTGTGCCGAAAGCGTCGGTGTTGTCGACCACCATCATCGGGATATCGAGCTCGTCGAGGCGTTCGCCGGTCATGGCGAGACAGATGAGACCCGACGTGTGACGCACCATGAAGGCGATCTTCTCTGGCGTGACCGCTTCGGCTGCGATGATGAGGTCCCCCTCGTTCTCCCTTGCCTCATCGTCAGCGACGATGACGAAGTCACCGTTTGCGAAGGCTTCAAGAGCTGATTGGAAGTCGCCGCTGGTCATCCGCGACCTCCGATCATTCTCTCCACGTACTTCGCGATCGGGTCGATCTCGAGGTTGACGTACGACCCGACGTCGACCTTCCCCAACGAGGTCACATCGAGGGTGTGGGGAATGACGGCGACCTCGAACCAGCCCGCGCTCACGTCCCGACCCGACAGCGCGGTGACCGTGAGGCTCACGCCGTCCACGGTGATCGACCCCTTCTCGACCACGAAGCGTGAAAGATCGTCCGGAAGGGTGAAACGGAGTCGTACCGAGCCTTCGTCGGGCGTCACCGCGGTGACCTCTGCAACGGCGTCGACGTGGCCCTGGACGATGTGGCCGTCGAGCCTCCCATCGGCCTTCAGCGGTCGCTCGAGGTTGACGAGATCCCCGACGTCGAGCGTCCCGAGTGTGGTCCGCATCATCGTCTCAGGTATCGCCTCCACCGCGAATCGGTCAGACGACACGTCGACAGCGGTGAGACACGCACCGTTCACCGCGACCGAGTCCCCGACGTCGAGCGTGGCTGTGGTGGCCGGAGCGAGGATCTCGAGCCTCACAACGCCGTCCGCAGCCGTCAGGGCCTCGACCCTTCCCCGGTCGGTCACGATGCCGGTGAACATCGCTACCGCTCCCCCACGGTCGCGGTGATCCGCAGGTCGTTCCCGAGTCGCTCGACATCCTCGATGCTGATCCGTATCGCGCTGCCGATCGTGTCGAACACGCCCGCTACGGCCGGGTATCCGGTGCCTCCTGCAAGTTTGCCTCCGACATACCAGACCAGGCGATCGACGGCTTTCGCGTCAACGAACGCACGGGCAATCGTCGGGCCCGCCTCGACAAGCACCGACAGGACCCCATGCCGCGGGAGATCCGTGAGCACGTCCTCGACATCGGGAACAGAGGACGAGTGGTAGACGATCGGATCGCGTTCGAGGATGCGAGCCTCCTTCGGCAGCTCACGGCGCCCTGCCAGCACGACCGGTCTCGGCTGCGGCCCTCGGTATCCATCCAAGCGAACAGTGAGTTCAGGGTCGTCTGCGATCACCGTGCCAGAGCCGACAAGGACCGCATCGTGCGCCGCTCGGAGGCGGTGGACATCCTCCCTTGCCTCCTCCCCTGTGATCCAGCGCGAGGTCCCGTCGGCGGCAGCCGTCTGGCCATCGAGCGTGGACGCGACCTTCAGGGTCACCAGGGCCCGACCCGTCCTGCGGTGGTGGAAGTACGACGGATCGTTTGCCTCGACCTCATCGGCGAGGTGCCCGACGCTGACCGATACCCCGGCTTCCTTCAAACGATCGATGCCTCGGCCCGACACCCGAGCGTCTGGATCGGTGACACCGACGATGACGTTGCGGATGCCCGCGGCGATGATCGCCTCCGTACACGGGGGCGTGCTTCCGACGTGGTTGCATGGTTCGAGCGTGACCACCATCGTGTGGTCGTGATACGTGTCGCCACCGATGGCGAGCGGTTCGGCGTGCGGCTCGCCCTTCCGAGCGTGGGCGCCGATCGACACGACGTTGCCAGAGGCATCGAGGATGACCGCACCGACACGCGGATTCGGATGCGGGTATGTGCCAGCCGTCGCGGCAATGGCACGCCGCATCGCGTCATCCACGTCGATGCGGTCGAGCACGTTGTCGACCGCGTGACGCATTCGCGTCCCCTTTCTCCCATCCGGACTGTCACCGTCGGCACCGGGATATCACCGGTTCAGCCCCGTTCGCACGGGGGTCGCGGGCTTTCACCGCCGGTCGGGAATTACACCCTGCCCTGAAAGAGGTATGGGAGGGATGCTAGGGCACGGGAGCGGGCTTCAGCCCCGTCGGTCCACCTGGTAGTTGGTGCCAGGGGTTCGCTTCGCGACTTCCTTCATCTCGGAGGCCACCGAGGACGCCTCCCACTCGGATGACAGCTTGCGCTTCTGCGATGACACCACGCCCATCGAAAGGGAGCAGATCGGGAACGCGTGCCGCTCTCCTCTTCGATCCGTCACCTCGATGTACCCCTGGAGGGCATCGGCCGTGTCATAGAAATCGAGGATCCCGTCGTCGAACCTCGACACGACGTCCTGACAGAACGCCTCCATGTTGTCTGCCGAGACGATTGCGACGTAGTCGTCCCCCCCGACGTGGCCGACGAAGCCGTAGGGATCCTGCGCTCTCTCAGCGGCGTCGAGGAGCACCTTGGCCGTGAACTTGATCACGCTGTCGCCGCGCAAGAAGCCGTAGTGGTCGTTGAAGGCCTTGAAGTTGTCGAGGTCAGCGTGGATCACCGCGATGTCGCTCCCTTCGGCAATGCACTCCTCGAGCTTCGCCGTGATCCTGAAGTTGCCCGGGAGACCCGTGAGCGGCGAGAGGTCGCGCATCTGCTGCGAGCGGCGCAGGACCGTTCGAACCCTCGCAATCAGCTCCTCGAGATCGAAGGGTTTGGTGATGTAGTCGTCAGCACCCAGATCGAGGCCCTTCACACGATCCTCGGCCAGGCTTCTCGCCGTGAGGACGATGACAGGTATCGAAGACGTCGACGGGTCGTTCCGAAGGCGACGGAGCACGGTGAGGCCGTCGATTTCCGGCATCATGATGTCGAGGAGCATCAGGTCCGGGGGCGTTGCCGCCGCCTGCTCCAGCGCCTGCTTGCCGCCGCCTGCCAGGTCGACCTCGAAGCCATCGAGCTCGAGGTTGAGGCGTACGAACTGAAGAATGTCCGGATCGTCGTCGACGACGAGTATGCGTTCGCTCATTGGGTGCTTCCGTGGTCCATCGTGCTCCGCAACTCCCCTATTGCTGTGACGGGATCCGCGGCTCCGAAGATCGCGGTCCCTGCCACGAGAATGTCGGCACCTGCCGATCGTGCGGCCGCGACGGTTCGAAGGTCGACCCCGCCGTCGACCTGTATATCGGCCGACAGCGCCGCAGAATCAATCGATTCTCTCAGTGCTGCGATCTTGTCGACCGCGCCCTCGATGAACGACTGCCCGCCGAAACCTGGCTGAACGCTCATCACGAGCACCAAGTCGACCCGGTCGAGGTACGGCGTGACGGCCTCGACAGGGGTGGATGGGTTGAGTGCGATTCCTTTCGTCAGCCCCAACCTCTCGGCCTCGCGCAGGAACGGGTCCGGACTCGGGACAGCCTCGATGTGGGCCGTCACACCGTCCGCTCCCGCGCTCTTCAGGGATTCGAGGTAGCGCACAGGGTCCGTGATCATCAGGTGGCAATCGAGATGCAGGGACGTCGAAGCCCGCAGCGAGGCGATCACTGGCGGGCCGAGGCTGATGTTGGGCACGAAATGCCCGTCCATCACGTCGACGTGGAGGGAGTCGACCTCCGTCTCGATAAGGGCGACCGCCTCCCCGAGTGAGGCGAAGTCAGCTGCAAGAATGGATGGGGCGATTCGCGCCGCGGCTCTCATCGGCAGCGAGTGTACGACCCCAACGGGGACCAGAGGAGGAACGATTGAGCGCCGTCGACCGCTACCGCGTCACCCCGGGAGCTTCTGTTGATCTGACAAAGATCCCCACGAGCGACACGTCCGCTTTTCCCGAGGCGACCAAGAAGTCTTCACGCAACCAGCTGGGGGCGATGAACGAGCGCCTTTCGGAGCTCCAGAGGCTCCTCTGGGCCGACGGATCCCGATCGTTGCTCCTGGTACTTCAGGCGATGGACACCGGAGGCAAGGATGGGACGATCCGCAAGGTGTTCACGGGCGTGAATCCCCAGGGTGTCGACGTCCGCGGTTTCGGCGTGCCGACCGACGAGGAACTCGCGCACGACTACCTCTGGCGGGTTCACGCGCGCACGCCGTCGGACGGGCGAATCGCCGTGTTCAATCGGAGCCACTACGAAGACGTGCTCGTGGTGCGCGTCCTCGACCTCGTTCCAGAGGATGTCTGGTCGAAGCGATACGCCCACATCCGAGATTTCGAGTCGATGCTCGTCGACGAAGGCACCGTCATCCGGAAGGTGATGCTCCACATCTCCAAGGATGAACAGAAGCAACGCCTGCAAGCGAGATTGGACGATCCGGCCAAGGCGTACAAGTTCAACGCGAGCGACCTCGACACGCGAGCCCGATGGAGCGACTACATGGCCGCATACGCCCGAGCCCTCGAGGAGACGTCGACGGATGAAGCTCCATGGTTCGTGGTGCCTGCCGATCGCAAGTGGTATCGAAACCTGGTCGTCTCTCAGATTCTGATCGAAGCAATCGAGGGCCTCGGGCTCAGATACCCCGAGCCGTCAGATGACCTGGGCAACCTGGAAATCACGTGACACGATCACTCCTGGGCGGTGAAGGTCGTACCCAGACCCCGACGGCCGTTTGCCCACGCAAGCGCACCCATCCGCTGGCGGCCCTCGGGCTGGACGACACCAAGCGTCAGTGCTCCGTCCTCGAAACCTGCGACGACTTCTCCGTCGACGAGCTCTATGAGCCCGGGTGCGGTGTCATTGGTCGTGAAGGAGGCGGAGTGCACCCGCAACACCCCCTCGGGAGTTGCGAACCATGCGCCGGGCCGAGGATTGAATGCGCGGACAGCGCGCTCGGCTCGTACCGCGTCCCACGTGGGGGCAAGCTGCGCCTCAGCCTTGGAGAGGCGCTTTGCGTGGGTGCTACCCGCATCGATCTGTGGCACGGGGATGCGGCGCCCGGCCAGGTATTCCGGGATGCTTCGATCAACCAGCGTCGAACCGAGGAACGCAAGCCGCGCGGTCAGGCTCCCACCTGTCTCCGATGGCTCGATCGCCGTTGCGATCTCACCGAGCACCGGCCCCGTATCGAGTCCCTCGTCGATCTTCATCAGCGTGACGCCTGTACGCGCGTCGCCTGCAGCGAGCGCGCGCTCGACGGGAGCCGCTCCTCGCCACCGAGGAAGCAACGAAAAGTGGACATTCATGAATCCGTAGCGCGTCGTGGCCAGGATGTCCGGAGTCAGGATCCGCCCATACGCGACCACCAGCCCGAATTCGTAGCCCTTCCCTCTCAGGGCAGCGAGGAGCTCCTCGGCGGTTGTCGGCTGGGCAACCGGGAAGCCGTGCTGCTCCGCCGCCACCTTGACAGGGCTCGCAGTGCGCACCTGCCCTCTCCCGACCTTTCGGTCCGGCTGGGTGATGACGAGGTCGACATCCGCGACATTCGCCAAGGCGTACAAGCTCGCCACCGCTGGCGCAGGCGTACCGAGGAAGACGGCTCCCACCTCACACCCGCCGATGGCCGAGTGCTTCGTCCCTCAGCTCTGCAAGGGCAACGCGACGCACGCGCTGTGGGAGACGCGTCAGGAGGAGTTTGCCGTGCAGATGGTCGATCTCGTGCTGGAGGACCCGCCCCATCAGCTCGTCACCCTCGTAGGTCACGGGGTTCCCATCGACGTCGAGGCCCTCAGCCCTGGCGTAGTCCGGGCGTTTGATCATCCAGTACCGACCGGGTACCGAAAGGCATCCCTCCTCGAACTTCCACTTCCCTGACGTCTCGACGATCTCCGGGTTGGCCATCACGAAGGGGCCATCCCCGGCATCGGCGACGAAAAGACGTTTCGGGATACCGATCTGCGGTGCCGCGAGGCCTACGCCTGGCGCGTCGTACATCGTCTCGAACATGTCCTCGACGAGTCGTGCGAGGTCGGCGTCGAATTCCATGACGTTGGACGCGGGCATCGAAAGCACCGGGTCCGGAAACGTTCGTATGGGGTAGATCGCCATAGCGGCAAGGGTACCTCCGGACCCGCCGGTCACGAGATTTCGATCAACCTATAGATCGATCGGGTCCGCGTCCACGCGCACGCGTACGCCGGTATCGCGCAGGTGGCCGACGACGCCGCGGAGAGCCAACCGCGCGTCCCCGAGGTCGGGGCCCTGGACGAGCCAACGCAGACGATCCCCCATGTCCGCTGGCCCAAGGAGCCGTGCCCTGTCCCGCAGGGCCTCATCGAGTAACTCGGGAGCCTGCGATCCGGTCGCGACCTCTATCGCAATGAGTTCCCCGAACGGTGGGAATCCGAGGTCCTTCCTCGTCTGGATCTCGTCTTGGGTGAACTGCAGCGAGTCCCCTGCCCGAAGCGCTTCAACCACTGGCTGTGTCGGATCCGATGTCTGGATCAGGCAACGGTTCCCGGTCCCCCGAACGACCGTGAGTGCCAGGCGCGCCAGAACGAACAACGCTGACTCGTGCGCGCGATAGTTCGGCGCACCGGCCATACCATCGACGTCGACCGCGACGGCGAGCCCGATGCCCGTCAGCCCCACGAGGTCGCGCTCCGTGCCTACTTGGACCGTCGACCCGCTCGCTGCATCGCCAACGTCGTCTGTCGACCGCTTGATTTCCGCAATGACGTTCCCGATCCCGGCACCGAGCGCCTGCCATCGCGTCGATCCGCATTCGGCGCATGGCCCGAGAGCTGTGCCGCACCGGTCGCAGCGGTCATCGGTCGATGAAGCCGCTTGGCATGCAGGACACCTCCGCAATGTGCCGCATCTCGCGCACCGTGTCGCCCTTGCGTACCCCCTGCGAGGGACGAGGACGAACACCCTCTTGCCATGTCTGGCGGCACCGACGATCGCCGCCCTTGTGCGTTCCAGGATGACCGAACCGGTGGGTGGCTCCTCGCGACGGTCCACGACCTCGATGACCGGCCAGATGCGGCCGGGCCGACGCACGGTGTCGTCCGCTGCGACGGTCGTCGAGACGGACGGGACGGGGCCCACGAACGTGATCGGGATGCCGGCATCACGCGCTCTGCGTCGCGCGACCGTTGCCGTGTCCACGGTGGGCGTCGAGGGGGACTTGTGCACCCGACGTAACTCTTCGACGACGATGATCCTGCCGAGTGCAGCCACCGGCCACAACGCGACCTCCCGTGTGCCGACGAGTATGGAGTCGCCGCTGGTCGCGGCGCGGACCCAAGCCGCCGTCTCAGCTCTGCCCGACAGGTCGGAGTGCGCAACGACAACCCGCTCCCCGTACGTCGGTCCGAGATCCCTGGCAATGTCCTCGGCCTCCAAGACGCTCGGAACGACGATCATCGCTGCAGCGTCCGATGCACCGAGAACCTTCTCGATGACCGGCGCGTAGGGCAACGCAGCGATCTCCGCATGGACGCGGTGACGCGCATTGACGCTCGAACGAGCGCTGCTCTGCTTCGCGACGCCCGCGTCCGATCTCGGAACGTTGGTGGGGACGGTCCGGGTCAGGATCGTCGAAAGCGGCGCAACGTAGTGGCGTGCGGCCCAGCGCGACGTTCCGAGGAGCACCTCGTCGAAGGAAGGAATGTCACCGACCACGCCGTCGAGGTCGATGATCCTGCGGTCGGGAATCGGGACCAGCGAGGTCACGAACCCGCGCAACCGCCTGCCCGAGACTCGGATGCGAACGCGGGAGCCGACGTGCACATCCACTCCGTCTGGCACGCCGTAGGTGAAGCCATCGTCGACTGCGAACGACGGGATGTCGGGCACGACCTGGCAGGCGTTACGAGGGGCCAGGTCAACCCCTCAGCGAGATGGCCGCCGTCAGGATGGCGTGGGCGACATCCGCCTTCGGCATCAGGGGCAGCGACTCTGTACGTCCGTCGCTGAACACCAGGGTGACCTCGTTCGTGTCCGAGCCGAAACCGGAGCCCTCCTTCGCCACGTCGTTTGCGACGAGGAGGTCGACGCCCTTGTCCAACGCCTTGACAGCTGCAGCATCCACTGAGCCGGTCTCGGCGGCAAAGCCGACCACAACGTCGACCCCCCCGCGTTCGACGACACCTTTGAGGATGTCAGGCGTCGGCTCGAGTTCGACGGAGGGTGGCCCCGCCGCGCGCCGGAGTTTCACGTCCGATGTGGCGGCTGGCTGGAAGTCGGCGACGGCAGCCGCCATGACTGCGACCGTCGCTCCCTGTGAGCCGGCCCAGACCGCCTCGGCCATCTCTTGTGCCGTTTCCACGCGTACGACGTCGATCATGGGATGCTCAGGCGCATCCACGGTGGTGACCAGCGTGACGCGGGCTCCCCTGCGAGCTGCATCCAGCGCGATCGCATTGCCCATCTTCCCGCTCGACCGGTTGCCGATGTACCGCACCGGATCGATCGGCTCCCTCGTGCCGCCCGCACTCACCAGGACGGTCATTCCTGCCATGTCGCCTGCGCGGAGTATGTCAGAGACGACTTCGACAATTGCGTCGGGATCCGCAAGCCGCCCGACGCCCGTGTCACCGCCTGCGAGCTCTCCGGATTCGGGAGGGACGATCGTGTAACCGAACCGTGCGAGCGTGGCGACGTTGTCTTGGGTCGCAGGATGCTCCCACATCTCCGTATGCATGGCAGGGGCGACGATCGTCGGCGCCGTCGACGCCATCACCGTCGCGACGAGGGCATTCGACGAGTCCCCCGATGCGATCTTTGCGATTGTCGACGCCGTCGCGGGAGCGATCACGATCACGTCGGCCCATGCCGCGAGGTTCGTGTGCGGCGAGACGTCGTCTCCACCGAAGAGGCTGACCACAGGTTGGTGGCCCGTGAGGGCTGCGAAGGTTGATGGGCCGACGAATTCGGTAGCGGCGTCCGTCATGACGACGCGGACGTCGGCGCCTGCCTCCGAGAGTCGGCGAACCAGATACGCCGACTTGTATGCCGCGACCCCTCCGGAGACGCCGAGGACGACATGTCGCCCGGCGAGCATGCCTACTCCTCGGTGGGTGCGATTACGACTTTGTCCTGGACGATCTCCTCGAGTGAGATCGAAAGCGGCTTACGCGACAGGCTGTGCACCTGAGGAGGAACGTAGCCGCCGATGCCGGCACCCAGCTCGTTGTAGTAGGCGTTGATCTGGCGGGCTCGACGCGCCGCGAGCACAACGAGTCCAAAACGGGACTTCGTCTTCTCGACCACGGCTCCGATGGGCGGTTCGAGCATCATTGGGGACTCCTGAAAGTGGAAGGGACGGTCAGGCAGACACCCGATCCGTCGTGCGAGCCGTGAGTATATCGAGGAACCGGTCGATCGCGGACTCCATGTCGTCGTTCAGGACGATGTGGTGGTAGACGAGAGGAGCCTCCCTCATCTGTTGATCAGCCACCGACAGCCTCCGCTGTATGTCTGCCTCGTGTGTGTCGCCCCGCCCCCGCAGCCGGTCCTCGAGCACCGACAGGCTCGGGGGCCTGATGAAGATCAACACCGCCTCGGGGAACGACGCCTTGATCTGTTTCGCGCCCTCGTTCTCGATGTCGAGGATGATGTTGCGGCCCGCATCGAGCGCGGGGAGGACCTGCTCCCTCAGCGTTCCGTAGAGGTTGCCCCCGTATTCCGCCCACTCCAACACTGATTCGGAGGCAATGCGGTCCTCGAACTCCGGCCGGCTCAGATACACGTAGTCGCGGCCCTCCACCTCGCCGGGCCGTGGGTCCCTCGTCGTCGCCGAGACGGAGAACTCGGAGTTCGTCTCCGCGATCACGCGTGACAGGATGCTCGACTTGCCCACGCCTGACGGGCCAGACACAACGATCAGATGACCTCTACGAGAATCGCTCAATGAGAGCCATCCGTTGGTTCTTCCCGAGCCCCCTGATGGTGCGGTTGTCTGCGATCCCGATGTCCTCCATCAGGCGCTTCGTGGCGATCTTCCCCATACCCGGCATGGACACGATGATGGCCTGGATCTTCGTTCCTGCGACGAGATCGTCCTCCTCGGCTCGTTCGAGGACGTCGGTGAAGGTCAGGCTCCCTGTCTTCAGCAGGGCCTTGATCTCTGCCCTCTTCCTCCGTGCCTCGACTGCTCTGGCGAGCGCCGCGGCACGCTGTTCATCCGTTGTCTCGGGAAACACATGCTCTCCTTCGTCCACCCCATTGTATTGGGGCATTGAAGCGCTACCCGATCGACGCAGCAATGGCCTCTGCCGCAGCGCGGGGGTCGGCGGCTGCGGTGATCGGACGACCGATGACGAGCATGTCAGCGCCATCGGCGAGGGCCTGCACGGGCGTCGCCGTCCGAGCCTGATCGTCGTCCATCTCGGAGGGGCGGATCCCCGGCGTCACGCGAGCGACGCCGGGAGCGGCCCTTCGGACGATCGACAACTCGCGGGGAGAACAGACGACACCCTCGCATCCCGTCGACTCGGCGAGGGACGCCATGTGAGCGACAAGATCGTTCGTCGAGACATCCACACCGATTTCAGCGAGGTTCCCTGCGTCAAGCGATGTGAGGACCGACACTCCGAGGATCCCGGTTGGCCGCCCATCGGATCCGCTCGCAAGGCCCGCAACCGCGGCCTCGAGCATCTCGCGTCCGCCGCTGATGTGCGCCGTGACCCATCTTGCTCCGTGTCTTCCGAGGCGATATGCGGCCCGTTCGACCTGCGAAGGGATGTCGTGCAGCTTCGCGTCTGCGAATACCGGCCGGCCGACATTGCCAATACGGCCGATGATTTCTGGACCCGGCCCGTGGAGGAGACCGAGACCGACCTTGAACGCTCCGACGAACTCGAAGACGGACTCGGCCATCGCCACGGCCTCATCGCCTGTCTTCATGTCGAGGCCGACGGCAATCGGAGTCATCAGATCCACGATTCCCAGGCTCCCTTCATCTCATGGAGACGTTCGATCCCGCGCGCGGTCATGTAGGTTCGCAGGTCCTTGCTGATGCGATCGGCAATCCGTGGAGCATTGAAATGCGCGGATCCGATCGCAACCGCATCTGCTCCAGCGAGGAGGTACTCGAGTACGTGGTCCGCGTGGGAGACGCCGCCGCACGCGACGATCGGCGTATCGGGCAGCGCCGCCCTGATCTCGAGCACACACCTCACCGCGATCGGTCGGATTGGGTCGCCCGAATACCCTCCAACCACCCCTGACAGCACCGGTCGGCGCGTATGTGGATCGATTGCCGCACCCATCACCGTGTTCCCCATCACGACCCAATCCGCACCCGCGTCCACCACGGCCATGGCCACTTCGCTGACCGGTTGGGCGTCCGGCGAGAGCTTTGCGCCGATGGGAAGCGTCGTCGCTGCGCGAACGTGCGAGACGACCTGCGCCGATCTGGCTGGATCGAGCGCAAACGGAATGCCTTCGAGGTTCGGGCACGAAAGGTTGATCTCGATCGCCTCGAGGTCCGCCTCTTGCATCTTCGAAGCCACGATCGCAAAGCCCTCGACATCATGTGCAACGGCGCTCCCCCACACAGGCACAGGGATGTCAGGAAGGTCTGGAGCGATCTCATCGAGCCAGGCGTCTATGCCAGGGTTCTGGATACCGATGCCGTTCAGCATTCCGACGCCAGCGTGCCCTATCCGCGGTGAGGGACGTCCCTTCCACGGCTCGGGCGACACCGACTTGGCAACCGCGGCTCCGTACTTCCGAAAGTCGATGACGTCCTTGAATTCGACGACCGAGCCGACAGTCCCCGCTGCGGCGACCAGTGGCGTTGAAAGGGTGAGGTCACCGAGCGAGACGGACAGGTCCTTCATGCTGCATACCCGTGGGTCAACTTGCCCGCGTAGACGGTCGCACGCACGAACCCAGCGAGCTCCATTCCGAGGTACGGCGCGTTGCGAGACTTCGAACGGGACTCCGTCGGGATCCACGTTGCGCTCGGATCGAACACCACGATGTGCGCGAGGCCGCCTTCGCGGAGCGGCAGCCCCTGGCCTTCGATACCGGCGATACGCGCGGGCGACACGGACATCCGGTCGAAGAACACGTCAGGACTCGGATTGCACGTCGTCAGGAACGATGAAGCGGCCCACTCGAGGCCGAGGACGCCGTTCGGGGTATTGGCCAGCGGTCCTTCCTTCTCGTGAGGGGCGTGGGGCGCGTGGTCTGTCGCAACCGCGTCGATCGTGCCGTCGAGCAGCGCTTCACGCAGCGCCTTGCGGTCCTCCTCCGAGCGCAAGGGCGGCATCATCTTGAAATTCGCGCCACCCGCCAGAACCCATTCGTCGGTGAACATGAGGTGATGTGGGGTCACTTCGCACGTGACGCTCGCACCATCCATCTTCGCCGCTCTGATCAGGGTGACGACGCGCTCGCTGGAGACGTGTTGGACGTGGTATCGGACACCCGCATCGAATGCAAGGGCCAGGTCCCGTGCCACCACCATCTCCTCAGCCTCGACCGGGATGCCCGGAAGGGACGCTGACCGTGATGCTGATCCCTCGTGCATCACGCCAGCAGCACTCAACGGCCCATCCACCGCATGCTGGGAGACGACCCCTCCCACCGCAGCAACCTCACTCATCGCTTCGAGCAGCAACGCTGCGCTGTCGACGGAGTCGCCATCGTCGCTGAACAGCTTCACGCCGGATGCAGCCAACGCTGCGATGGGCGCGGTCTTCCCGCCTGCGCGGCCGACCGTCAGGCATCCCGATGGCACCACCTCGACGAGGCCAACCTCGTCCCCTCGTGCCTTCACCGCCTCCGTGAGTTCCGGGGTATCGAGCGCGGGAACGGTGTTCGGCATCGCGACCACGGCCGTGTATCCGCCTGCAGCTGCCGATGCTGATCCGGAGGCGATGTCCTCTTTCCACGTCTGCCCGGGCTCACGAAGGTGCGTGTGGAGATCGACGAAGCCAGGCCCCACCCATGCGCCCTTGGCGTCGATCGTGCGATCGCCACCGACGGCTTCCCCGATGGCCTCGATCCTGCCGTCCGTGATTCCGACGTCGGCGTGGAGCAGTCCACGGTCTGTGAGGACCGTTCCACCCCTGATCACGAGGTCAGCCATCCGCGCCGCCGTCCTCGAGTTCGGGCATGCGACCACGCTCGGCGATCGCGGAGAGGACCCCGTTCACGAAAGCGCCGCTCTTCGCGGTCGAGTGTGACTTCGCGAGCTCGACCGCCTCATCGATCGCAATCGCCTTCGAGAGCCCGTTGAACAGGATCTCGAACGCGGCGAGTCGGATGATGTTGCGGTCAACGGCCGGCATGCGGTCGACGCGCCATGTTTCCGCCACGGACTCGATCAACGCATCGAGCTCGGCTTTGTGGTCCCATGTACCGGATGCGAGGGCTGCCGCGCGTGCAGAGATCGCGGACACGTCGACTTCGTCTCGGGAAAGGACATCGGTGGCGTAGAGGGCCCCGAGGGCTTGAACCCTGGCTTCCTCGCGTGCCACGGTCAGGTCACACGCGTGATGTAGTCGCCGGAACGGGTATCGACCTTGACCACGTCACCCTGCTCCACGAAGAGCGGTGCCTGGATGATCCGGCCTGTCGACAGGGTGACCGGCTTTGTCGCAGCAGATACGCGATCTCCCTTGATTCCAGGCTCCGCGAACGTCACTTCGAGTTCGACGGACGCGGGAAGTTCGATGTCAACCGGGGTGCCATCGAACATGGAGATACGCACCGTCATGCCGTCGGTCATGAAGTCCGCCTGGTCTCCGATGAGCTCGCTCGGAACGCTGATCTGGTCGAACGTCTCGAGATCCATCAGGTTGAATCCGAGGTCGTCCTGATACAGGAAGGTGTGATCGCGTCGGTCGATGCGGGCTTGGGGGACGTTCTCACCCGCTCGAAAGGTCCGATCGAGGACCGCTCCCGTCCGCACGTTCTTCAGCTTCATGCGGACGAAGGCCTTGCCCTTCCCGGGTTTCACATGCTGGTATTCGACGACCGAGAACAAGCCTTCTGGAAGGTCGAGCGCCATTCCCGGCCGGACATCGTTGGTTGAGATCATCGTGGTGCTTTCCCGTCGCGGCGTTGCACCGTCACTCGACGCCGATCGAGGCCAGTGCGGCCCGTACGGTAGCGTCGTCGACGGCGACGACCTCAGGCTGGCCGAATGCCCGCAGGAGGACCATGCGAAGCCCTTCTGGGCCCCGTTTCTTGTCAAGCGACATGAAAGAACGCACCTCGTCAGCGTCTGCGTCTGGTGCGCTCACCGGGAGCCCTACCCGACCCAGGACGTCGACCTGTCGCGGAGCGCCCCTGAAACCCAGGACGGCTTCCGACGCCGACCCGGCCGCCACGACGCCGATCGCGACCGACTCGCCGTGGGTGCGGCCCGTCGCCGACTCGATCCCGTGGCCGACGGTGTGGCCGTAGTTCAGGATCGCCCTTCGGCCTTCTTCCCTGAAGTCGTCGTTCACCACGTCGACCTTGACTGCGACCGACCGGTTGACGATCGACTCGAGGTCGACGTCGATCCCGAAGGCCTCGTAGTCCTTGACGATGGACATATCGGAGATGAAGCCCGTCTTGAGCGCCTCTGCAGCGCCGTCCCGTCGACGGTCCTCCGGAAGGGCATCGAGGGTGTTGACGTCGATGACGACCTGTGAAGGGTGCTTGAACAGTCCGACGAGGTTCTTCCCGTCGACATTGACGCCTGTTTTCCCGCCGATCGCCGCGTCGACCGCGCCGAGAAGCGTCGTCGGTACGTACATCGCATCGATGCCGCGCAAATAGGTGCCGGCGATGAAGCCCGCGACGTCGGTCAGGGAGCCGCCGCCGACGCCGATGATGGCGTCCGAGCGGGTGAAGCGGTGCTCGTTGAGATGCCGGTAGACCTCCTCGACAACGCTCATCTGCTTGGCTTCCTCTCCGTCCGGCACGGCATAACCGGACGAAGCAAATCCCTCGGCGGCGAAGGCCTTCGAGTAACGCTCAGCGAGGTCCCTGGTCCGCGGCTGGCAAAGCAAGGCGACGCGCTCGTATCCGCGAGCTGCCGCGCGGCGGACGAGTTCGGAGGTCATGGACCGACCGACGGCGATGGTCGACGCAACCGATGATCCCTCGCGGATCACATGCTCACGCATCGCACAACCTCCTCCGCGACATCCTGCGGCGTCTTGCCATCCGTGTCGACCACATGATCGGCGGACTCGATGTACCTCGGCCATCGTGCCGCGAGGAGCTCGTCCAATTGCGCTCTGTCTCGGTAAAGCGGTCTCGTCGCTGTTGACCCGATTCGGTCGACGATCTCTTCGACCGACGCAGCGAGGAGGACGATGGCACCTGAATCAGACATCAACGATGCGTTGGCGGGGTCAATGACCGCTCCCCCGCCTGTACTCACCACCGCGCTCTGGCTGGCTGCGACCGATGCGATCGCCTTTCGCTCCTCCGCGCGAAACACCTCTTCTGACTCTTCGAAGAGGTCAGCGATCGTCCGGCCAGACGACTCCATGACGACCGTGTCGGTATCGACGAGCGGCATCGTGAGGCGTTGCGCAACGAGGGCACCGACCGTGGTCTTGCCGGTTCCCATCATGCCGATCAACCAAATGTGGCCCATCAGAAGGTGTCGAGCCGGCTCCGGTACGCGGCCGCCGCTCCGGCGAAGTCGTCGACGGTGTCGCCACCGAACTTCCTCAGGCACTCGCGTGCGAGCACGTAGGCGACCATCTGCTCAGCGACCACACCCGCCGCCGGCACTGCGCACACGTCGCTCCGCTCCCGCATCGCCTTGATCGGTTCCTTTGTCGTCACATCGACGGTGTCGAGCGGCTTCATCACGGTGGAGATGGGCTTCATATAGGCGGTGACCCGGAGCGCCTCCCCGGTCGTCATGCCCCCCTCGAGGCCGCCCGCGTGGTTCGACCGGCGGCGGAAGCCCGACGCGTCATGTGTGATCTCGTCGTGGGCGATAGTGCCCCTGGACCTGGACTGCGCAATGCCGTCACCGATCTCGACCCCTTTGATCGCCTGGATCGACATGAGTGCTCCCGCGAGGAGGCCGTCGAGCTTGCGGTCCCAATGCACGTGGCTTCCCACGCCGGGGGGAAGCCCGAAGGCAAGCACCTCGACCGACCCGCCGAGCGTGTCCTTGTCGGTCGCCGCCCTGTCGATCTCGTCGACCATCCTCTTCGCCAGGTCACGGTCGTACGCCCTGACTTCGCTCGCCTCGATGGCCTCGACATCCTCGGCGGACGGGAGCGGAGAGTCGGGGTCCACGGAAACCGATCCGATCGCGGTCACATGGGACAGGATGCTGACATCGATGGCGGCGAGCAGTTGCTTTGCGATGTAGCCGACAATCGTCCTCGCAGCGGTCTCCCTCGCCGATGCCCGTTCGAGGATGTCGCGAGCGTCGTGGGTGTCGTACTTCTGCATCCCAACGAGATCCGCATGTCCCGGACGCGGGTTCGTTTCGGCCCGCGGGGGCGCACCGTCCCCACCAAGAGGATCGGGATCCATGATCGTGCTCCACCTGTCCCACTCTGTGTTCCGAACAAGGACGGATATCGGGCCGCCGAGGGAACGCCCGAAACGAACGCCACCGAGAATCTCGACCACATCCTGTTCGATCTTCATGCGAGCGCCGCGGCCGTGGCCGGCACGCCGCCGTGCAAGCTCTGCAGCGATGCCTTCGCGCGTGACGGTCAGCCCAGCCGGTACGCCCTCGATGACGGCGGTCAGCCCCGGGCCGTGCGATTCACCCGCTGTGAGAAACCGAAGCATGGCCAGGAGAGTAGGCGGCCGTCAGGGGCTCGAGACTTCATCTGGTGCCTGTCAGCCGCGATACCAATCCAGGAATGCTGACCCGAAGACGATCGAAGCGACGGCTCCTGCCACCATGAAGGGGCCGAAGGCAATGGCATCGGTGCGGCGCACACGGCGCGTGATGAGCAGCAGAACCGATACCAGGCCGCCGAGGAGGAACGCGCCGACGACGGCGACTCCAAGGTGCGACCACGAGACGAACCCGACGAACATCCCCAGGGGAAAAGCAAGTTTGACATCGCCGTACCCGAGCGCTCCCTTCGCGACAAGGGCAAGGACGAACATGACGACGAAGTACGTGATCCCTGCGAGGAGTGCACGCACGACTGCCCCCGGCATGGATGCGAAGAGCCCACCGATGACCAGCGACAACCCGCACGCGAGCGTGCCCGGGACGAGGATGCGGTTCGGGATGAGCTGCGTGTCGATGTCCGTCACCGTCAGGACACCGGCCATGAAGCCGAAGGCGACATAAGCAGGAACCACCCACCCTGTGGGGGCACCGAAGGCGAGCAGGACGAGGAGCACCGGCAGTGCGATCAGGACCAGAACATTCATGGCGCGCTGTCGATGGCGGTTGCCGCGGCATTTCGAGAGAAATACGTTCAGATCGTCCCCGCAGGTCGGGCAAGGCGGGTTCCACCACAGATCGCTCCCCCGGAGGCGGTGCGCGTCCGCCTCCGCGACGACGGCCCTGGCGAGGACAACGCCCACAAGGGCGACCACGACTGCGAGGAAGAGGTCTGCGTTCATCCGGGCGAGCCTAGGTCCGCGTGGTCGTACAGACGGATTACCGGGCTCTCGCTGCGCGCTCGAAGACGGTGGCTGGCACCCGTATGCCGGTGAACCGGCGGAACGCCTCTACCGCCTGGCCGGCGAGCATGTCGATACCGTCGGCAACCGGGATGGCCCGCTCGATCGCATCTGAGACAAGTGGAGTCGGCGCGTCGCTGTACGCCATGTCGATCACCCCGACCGCCCCTTCCGTGAGCTGAGGAGGCATCACCTCGCCATGCATCCCGAGCGGTGTCGCGTTGACGATCACACAACCGGCGCGACCTTCGTCCCATGGGACCCATTCAGCCGGTACCGCGGTCGAGGTGGCGAGTTCCGCCGCTGCCTCGCGCCGTCTGGCCGAAACCAGAAGCGTGTGCCCCTCGAGGGCCACGGCAGCGGCACGCGCAGCGCCGCCCGAACCGAGGATCCGAACCGGTGCCTCTGTCTGTACACCGAGCAAAGAGAAGGCGTGCCGCACGCCGGCGATGTCCGTGTTGAATCCACGCAATACGGCTCCGGCGCGCACGACGCTGTTCACGGCGCCGCTCCTGGCGGCCTCTGGCGACAGGTCGTCCGCCGCTTCGTAGGCGTTGCGTTTGTGGGGCATGGTCACCGATACTCCGTCGAGCTGCCCTGTGCGGAGTGCAGAGACAACTTCCGGAAACCCTGAAGGGCCGACCCTCCACCGTTCGAAGGATGCTTCGATGCCTGCGAATGCGAACGCCGCGAGATGCATCTCCGGAGACAGCGAGTGCTCGATCGGATCACCTACGACGGCGAAGTTCATTCACGGACCCCGTTCTCACGCGCCCGTTCGATGTTCGCCTGATGTTCCTCGAAGGTGGTTGCGAAGTAGTGCGTGCCGTCTGACTCGCCGAGGACGTAGAACAGGTAATCCGTGAACGCCGGGTTCACGGCGGCTTCGAGGCTCGCCTGTGACGTTGTGCCGATCGGAGTTGGTGGCAGCCCGTCGTTCCGATAGGTGTTGTAAGGAGAGTCCGTGTCGAGATGTTCGCTCGTCACCACGCCGGGGTTGTACCCGAGCGCGTATATCACCGTTGCGTCGATCTGGAGTCGCATCGGCACGCTGAGCCGGTTGTAGATCACGGAGGCCATGATTGGCCGCTCCTCGTCCAGGCTCGCCTCCCTCTCGATCAACGACGCGACGATGATGGCCTCGTACCGGGTCACGCCGAGCGCTTCGATCCTCCCCCAATCGAGTGTGCCGAGCCGTCGCTCCATCTCGACGATCATCGGCGCAAGGATCTCGCCGGGTGTCGCGGTCGGATCGAGCGGGTACGTTGCCGGGAAGATCAGGCCCTCCCACCGCGCGAGGTCGTTCGCCAAGGCGGAAGGGAGGTAGGACGAGGTCAGCTCGCCTGATTCGAGGGAAGCGACGAAGTCGGCCTGGGAATGGGACGTCTTGAGCGCCAGTTCCTCGATGATCCTCGCGACGGTCCAGCCTTCGACGACGGTGAACGTGGAAGGGGCATCGACGTTCGAGCCGAGTACGAGCTGTGCGATGACCTCAGCGGGATCCATGCCGGTGGTGAATGCATACGTCCCCGCCTGGAGCTTTCCCTCTGCGTCGAGCGCCTGCGCCGCTGACTGGAGCGCGCCGCTGTTCGCCACACCACGCTCATCGAGAAGGGCGTAGATGGAAGCTGCCGAGGCACCTGAAGGCACCACGAGTTCAACAGGGAGCCCGATCGACAGTTCATCGTCGTCTCTGACCACGAGGCGCGCTGTGCCAAAGGCGATGGCGGCAAGCACCACGACGGCGAGGCCCGCAGCGATTGCGCGTATCACGACGCGCCGCCGACCTCTGTCGGCGCCCGGCGTGCGCTCAGCCGTCTGTTGCGGCGGTGTCATCTCGGTTTCGTCTTGCATCGAGAAATCCTTGGAGCATGATCGCCGCAGCGACCTGATCCCGCGTTGTCTTCCGTTCCTTGCGACGCATCCCGCCCTCGAGCAGGGCGGACTCTGCAATCTTCGTCGTGAAGCGTTCATCCCAGTACTCGACCTCGAGGCCCGCTTCCTCGAGGGCCGCTCCGAGGTTCCGGCTTCGCATGGCGGATGGCCCCTCGGATCCGTCGAGGGCCAAGGGCAGTCCTACGACAAGCAGTGATGCGCCAAGTTCAGCGGCTACGTCGAGCACTCCCGCTACAGAGTCTCGGTCGGCGGGAACGAATCCGTGAGGGGACGCGATGGTGCCCGTCGGATCCGAGACCGCGACACCGATGCGGCGCTCCCCAGGATCGAGTCCGAGGATGCGCCCGCTCACAGCGACTGAAGCGCCTCCCGCGCCGCGGCCACCGACGTGGCGATCGCTGCGTCCATCCCGGAGGCGTTCGGCCCACCGGCCTGGGCGAGCCCGGGATCGCGGCTTCCACCGCCGCCGAGCTCCTTTGCCCCAGCCGCCGCGATTGCCCCTGCGGAAACGCCTCGTTGCACCACATCGTCACTTGCGAACACGATCAGAGCAGCCTTGTCATCCGTCACTGATCCGAGGACGCCGACGCCGGACCCCAACCGGTCGCGCACCTGGAATGCAATGGATCGGATGCCGTCGTTGCCGACTCCGTCGACTCGCCCGCTGGCGAGGTGTGTGGTGCCGATGCCCTCGGCGGACGACACGATCTCGGAGGCAGAACCGGACTGCTCGCGGGCCTCGAACTCGGCAAGCCGCTCCTCGGCGACACGCAGGCGCTCCGCCGTCGACATCGCTGCGTCGACCTCGCGCCCCGGTTGCGCTTTGAGAACGTTTCCCACATCCCTGAGCTGAGCCCGCAGGTCCGCAAGGTGTGCGTACGCCGCACTCCCGGTGAGGGCCTCGACGCGACGGATGTTCGACCCGACGGAGCCTTCGCTCACCAACACGAGGGGGCCGATCTGACCGGTGGTCGGCACGTGCGTTCCACCGCAGAACTCCGTCGAGTAGTCGCCTGTGCGGACGACCCGCACGCGCTCTCCGTACTTGTCGCCGAAGAAGGCGAGCGCGCCCATCTCCTGCGCCTCGGTCTTCGAGGTCTCGACGGTCGTGACCCTCGCGTTCTCGATCACTCGGTCGTTCGTCGTCGCCTCGATGTGGTTAAGCGTTTCCGAGTCGACCGCACTGTGGTGGGAGAAATCGAACCGCAATCGGTCGGGCGCCACGAGCGACCCTGCCTGATGGACATGGTCACCGAGGACGCTCCGAAGGGCCCAGTGCAGGATGTGCGTGCCGGTGTGGTTCTTCTTGGTCGTCTCGCGGCGGGCCCGATCGACGTGGGTGGTCGCCCCCTGTCCAGCCTGCACGTATCCGGTGGCGACCGTTCCACGGTGGCCACGTATCTCAGGCAGGGTGAACTGGGTGTCATCGATGCGGATCTCGCCCGTCTCGGTCCGAATGATGCCTGCGTCGCCGACCTGGCCCCCAGACTCGGCATAGAAGGGCGTGACATCGACGAACACCTCGACGTCCTGGCCCTCGTCTGCGCGGTCGACGACTTCGCCCTCGCGCAGGAGGCTGAGCACTGTTCCTGTCCCTTGCAGATGGTCGTACCCGATGAACTCCGTTTGATCGACGTTGCGCAGGGCAGCTCGGTACCGCTCCACGGCCTCGCTGTCGCTCGCGCCCTCGAATGCCGCTCGGGCGCGTTGGCGTTGCTGCGTCATCTCGACCTCGAACCCATCGCGGTCGACCTCGAGGCCGCGCTCCTTCGCGATCTCCTCGGTCAGCTCGATCGGAAAGCCGTAGGTGTCATGGAGCTTGAAGGCGGTGCTCCCCGGTATCGGAGCGCCAGCGTCGAGGTCATCGATCGCTGCGTCGAGCATCTGCTCGCCTGTCTCGAGGGTTCGGACGAACTGAGATTCCTCGCGGTCGGCCAACTCCCTGATGAACGCTTGTCGCTCCGCGAGCGCGGGATACGCGGCGCCCATCTCCGCAACCGTGACGTCGATGAGGCGGTCCATCACCGAACCTTCGGCTCCAAGCATGTGTGCGTGGCGAACAGCCCTCCGAAGGAGCCTTCGGAGGATGTATCCGCGGCCTTCGTTCGACGGCACGACACCGTCCGAGATGAGGAACGTCACGGCACGGCCGTGGTCGGCCATGATCCTGAGGCTCGTATCGGCGCGGTCGTCCGCCCCGTATGCGGTCGATGTGGCGTTCTCTGCCACGGCGAGGACTGCACGCAACGTGTTCGTCTCGAAGACGGTGTCGACACCCTGGAGGACACAGGACACACGTTCGAGGCCCATGCCGGTATCGATCGACTTCATCGGGAGTTCACCCACGAGGTGGTAGGGCTCGTCCTGCACGTAGGCCATGAAGACGAGATTCCAATACTCCATGAAGCGTTCCTCGTCGACCACGGGACCGCCGTCAGGCCCGTACTGCGGGCCCTTGTCGTAGAACAGCTCGGACGACTTCCCCGCGGGGCCCGCGACCCCCATCTGCCAGATGTTGTCCCGATCGCGACGCTGGAGCCGCGCCGCCGGGAACCCGATCTTGTCGAGCCAGATCTCCGCGGCCTCGTCATCCGTGTCGTGCACCGTCACCCAGATCCGGTCTGGATCGAGGTGGTACTCCTCGACGGAAAGCTTCCACGCGAGCTCTATGGCCCGTTCCTTGAAGTAGTCCCCGAAGGAGAAGTTTCCGAGCATCTCGAAGAACGAGAGATGACGCGCGGTGGTACCGATGATGTCGATGTCGACGGTCCGGATGCACTTCTGCGAGGTGACCGCGCGCGGATGCGGGGCGGCTTCCTCGCCGAGGAGGTACGACTTGAACGGAACCATGCCGGCGACATTGAGGAGGAGGGACGGATCGACCGGAATCAGCGACGCAGAGGGCATCACGACGTGGTCGTGCTTCTCGAAGAAGTCGAGGTAGGTACTGCGAATCTCGTTGGTTTCCATGAAGAGGCGAGGTTACCCGGTCTCGGCCTCACCACCCGTTGGAGCGACGCGCAGCGACGACCGCTGAAGCCGCCGGCCGACGCGCTCGAGGCTGTCCGCCGCGACGTGGGCAGACGCTCTCTTCAGCCCCCTGGCGTCAAGGCGTTCGCGCAGTTGGCGGGCCCTTTTGACGACGAGGAAGCCGAGGCCGACCGTCATCGCGGCGCCATACACGAACCAACGGATGCGAACGAACATGGAGGGGAGCGTAGCCGTGGGGGGCGCCGACGACTCGGGCGTCTACCCGTTCGAATCCGGGTCGAAGCCGCACTGCTGCAGGGCTGTTGCGGGGTCGAGACCGCCGTACTGCGACCGTTCGAACGCGGCGACGGCGGCGATCTCCGTGGGCGTGAGGCGGCCTTCATGGCTCGGCATCCCGCCGGTGACCTCCTTGTTCGGGTCTCCGTAGGTGATGCCGACTTCCGCCTTCCAACCATCGGAGCCCAGCGTCACCCAGCGTTGATGGTCCTCGCATGAGCTGAACGTGTCCAGGACCCCGGCGAACGGCGGGCCGATGCCGCCCTGTCCGCCGGATCCGTGGCAGGCCGAGCATATGTTGGCGTACACCTCGCGACCCTGCGCGAGTGGCCCCTGAGGCGCTGCGGAACCACAGGCGGCGATCAGCAGTCCCATCACGGCGGGAAGCACGATGCGTATGAAGAGGACTCGTGGCACCGGGGCACGGTAGCCGAACCGATGTGGGAGGTGTGCCGTTCGCTTGCACGCGCGCAGGTCGTCGAATCGCTACGATCGATGCAGCGAAAGACGGGAGGACACCATGTCCGATGCTCGACCCGGATCGCAACTCTGGCCCGCCGCACGGATCGCGTTTGCAACCGCGCTCCTGGTGTTCGTGGTGACGATTGTGATCGGAATTCTCAACGGCCTCGACGTGTACACGCCGGACCACGACACCCTCATGACCCATGTCCACGCGGGCACGCTGGGCTGGATCACGTTGTCGGTGATGGGGACGGCGATGCTGATCTTCGGCGACCGAGCGCCCCTCGGGGCAGCCGACGTCGCGAAGGTGAAGCGGATGGTCACGCTCTTTGCCGTGGCAATCGTCCTGTACGTCTCTGCGTTCTTCGCTGGCAACCGGATCTGGGATGACCGCATCCAGCGGCCGGTGTTCGGCACGCTGCTGTTCATCGCCGTGATCTGGGTCGCGGTGTGGCTGTTCAGCGTGAACTCGCGGACCGAAGGCACGAGCGTGGCAAGACTTGGCGTGTTGCTCGCGTGGGTGTCGGTCATCGAGGGTGCGGTACTGGGAATCCTCCTTGGTATCTACAAGGCGAAAGGGGAAATACCAGGTTTCGGTGACGAGGCTGCGAAGCGCATCGCGGAGGGCCATCCACCGGCGATGGTGATCGGGTTCCTCATACTTGCCGCGATGGCGCTCATCGAGTGGTTGCTGCGCCGCCACACGTCGTGGGCCGATGACCGCCTTGGGGTGAGCCAGATGTGGATCCTGTTCGCCGCTGGGACCGTCGCGAACATCGCATTCGTGTCCGGACTCGAGGAGGAGCTCCTCGGGCCTGCAAACCTGCTGATGATCGTCGGCGTCGTGATCATGGTCGTGCGGTACCGCACGGAACTCTCCCCAGCCGGCTGGCGCGGCTCCGGGAACGGGATGTTCGCGCGTATGTCCAGTCTCTTCCTCGTGGTCTATCTCGTGCTCGGGACGATCCTCATCGCCCAGGTGATCAGCGGATCGATGGACTTCGACGCGTTGACGGACGAACAACTCGGGTTTCTCCTCGCGTTCGATCACTCCATGTTCATCGGAGTGATGACGAACGCCCTGTTCGGAGTACTCGCGGTGGCTCGCCGGGGCGATGGAGAGCTGTCGATGGTCGACAAGATCGTCCTCTACGGAGTCAACGTGGGGATCATCGGGTTCATGACCGGGCTCATCACCGTGTCAGCGCCATTGAAGAGGACCTTCACCCCGATCATGGGCACCGCGCTGCTCATCGGGATCGCATTCACCGTCTGGGAGATCTTGAACGAACGTAACGAGTCGATGAACGCCTAGCTGTGAGGTCGTCCGGGTCCTCGGGATCGCTTTCCGAGGATCCGGTCGATCTTGTCGAGGCGATCTGTCAGGTCCTTTTCATCGCCCATCGACGACGGCGTGAAGAGGATCACATCCTTCGCAGCATCCGGCAGGTACTGCTGCGCCACGACGCCAAGGGCGCTGTCGTGGGGGTATTCGTAGCCAACACCGAATCCGAACTGCTGGTCGCCCTCCGTTGCACCGCTGCGGAGATGCGGCGGGACCTCTCCGTGTGGCCGATCGTCGATGGCTGCGTTCGACGCTCCGATGGCGCGCTTCACAGCGTTCGACTTCGGTGCGAGGGACAACGCGACCGCGGCATGCGTGAGTGCGAAGCTCGCCTCCGGGAGACCGACGACCTCGAGGGCACGGAAGGCGTCAACGGCGACTCCGAGGGCGGACGAGTCTGCCAGCCCGATGTCCTCCGATGCGAAGATGATCATTCGCCTCGCGATGAACTTCGGATCCTCCCCCGCGCGGATCATCGTGTGCAGCCAGTAGAGGGCCGCGTCGACATCCGAGCCCCGCATGGACTTGATGAACGCCGAGACGACGTCGTAGTGGCGATCGCCGCCGCGGTCATACCGAATGATCCGTCGTTGCAGCGCCTCGGAAACAGTCGCGAGATCGATCGTGTCCGCTCCTCGACCTTCCGCGATCGTCGCTGCGGTCTCGAGTGAGTTGAGGGCGAGCCTCGCATCGCCACCAACCCTCCCGGCGAGGCCCTCCGCTGCGTCGTCGTCGATTGACATGCCCGAGATCCCGCGCATGGGGTCCGACAGCGCCACCGCAATGACTTCCCGCACCTCATCGTCTGTGAGGGCTTCTGTGCGGAAGACGGTCGCCCTCGAGATCAGCGGTGAGTTGACCTCGAAGAACGGGTTCTCCGTGGTCGCTCCGACGAGGATGACCTGGCCGGATTCGACCCCCGGCAGGAGCGCGTCCTGTTGCGCCTTGTTGAATCGGTGGATCTCATCGAGAAGGAGGATCGTGCGACCCCTCCCCTCGCCGAGCCGCTGGTCAGCCCGCGCCAGGACCTCCCTGACGTCCTTCACGCCTGCCGAGGTCGCCGAAAGCCGCTCGAGGTGTCCCTCGACTTCCTTCGCGATGAGGTTGGCGAGCGTGGTCTTTCCCGTACCGGGCGGCCCCCACAGGATCATGCTGGAGAGTCGGCCGCTCTCGACGATGGACCTGAATGCGGCGCCGGGCGAGAGGAGGTGTCGCTGTCCGATCACCTCGTCGAGAGTTCTCGGCCTCATCCGGGCTGGCAATGGGGCTTCGGCGCGAATGATCTCGTCGCGCCTCGCCGCGAAGAGATCGCCGTCGCTCATTCCGGTGTGTCACCAGCTTCTGCGGCCGCCCACGACTCGAGGACGGCAGGGGCGATCTCGATACCGAGCTCCTCGAGTTGGGATTCGTCGACACGGCCCGGAGATCCTGTGAGCGGGTCTGCCCCGGTCTGCGTCTTCGGGAACGGGATGATCTCCCTGATGTTGGGCTCGCCCTGGAGAATTGCGACGAGGCGGTCGATGCCGAACGCAAAGCCAGCGTGCGGAGGCGTTCCATAGCGGAGGGCCTCGAGGAACCACCCGAACCTCGACTCAGCGTCCTCATCTGATATCCCCATCACCTCGAACACCTTGGCCTGCATGGCGGGATCGTGGATCCTCACGGACCCCGATCCGAGTTCGGAGCCGTTCAGGACGAGATCGTACGCCTTGGAAACAGCGCTCTCCGGCGTGTTGACGAGGTCCTCGAGGCTGGCTGGTGCGGTGAACGGGTGGTGTGCCGGGGACAGCGAGCCGTCGTCTCCCACATCGAACACCGGGAAATCCACGATGAAGGCGAACGAGAGTTCGTCGTGGCCTGTTGGTTGGCCGAGGTCGAGGCGAAGCTGGCCGAGTACCGCCCTTGCGACCTTCGTCGCGTCGGCGACGATGAGGAGGGTGTCTCCATACGTGGCGTCGAGTCGCGTGACGATCGCGCCGCGTTCTTCATCTGAGAGGAACTTGCTGACCGGCGAACGGAGCGATCCGTCCTCCTCGACGACCATCCATACGAGGCCCTTCGCTCCGAGCTCTTGCGCTCGCGTCGTCAGGGCGTCGAGGCCGCTACGCGCCAATCCCAACGCGCCTGCGTTGATCCCGCGCACCGTGCCGCCGTCGCCGAGCACTCCCGTGAAGGCCTTGAACTCCGTGTCTGCGAATGCATCCGACAGGTCGACGATCTCCATGCCGAAACGCAGGTCTGGCTTGTCGCTTCCGTATCGGTCCATCGCCTCGGTCCACGTCAATCGGGGAAGAGGGAGTTCGATGTCTTCCCCCCTGAGGTCACGCACGACCTCGGCTGCGATCTTCTCGAGAACGGTCAATACGTCTTCCTGGCCCCAGAACGACCCCTCGAGGTCGAGCTGCGTGAACTCGACCTGACGGTCCGCCCTGAAGTCCTCGTCCCGGTAGCACTTGGCGACTTGGTAGTACCGCTCGACACCACCGATCATGAGGAGCTGCTTGAAGAGCTGCGGTGACTGTGGAAGGGCGTAGAACTGGCCCTTGCGAAGGCGGGACGGCACCAGCATGTCCCGAGCACCCTCTGGCGTCGACGCGATCAGTGTCGGCGTTTCGACCTCGAGGAATGCCTCGCGGTCGAGCACATTCCTCATCGCCCTGATCGCCTTGGAGCGCGCGACAAGATTCGCCGCCATCCTGCCGCGGCGCATGTCGAGATACCGGTACTTGAGCCTCAGGCTCTCGTCGACGTCCGAACGGTCGTCGAGTTGGAACGGCAACGCAGCTGCAGGGCTCAACACGGTGAGGTTCGATGCGACGACCTCGACCTCGCCCGTCGGGAGGTCCCGGTTGACCGTCCCCTCGGGCCTCGGCGTGACCTCGCCCTCGACCTGGATGCAGTACTCGGACCTGAGGCCGTGCAGCACGTCATCACTCGCGGGTTCGTTATCGGGATTCAGGACGACCTGGACGATGCCAGATCCGTCACGGAGATCGACGAACGCAACGCCGCCGTGGTCCCTTCGCCGCCCAACCCAGCCAGCGAGCGTGACGGTTTGACCGATGTGCTCGGCTCGCAGCTCGCCTGCGTGTATCGACTTCATTGGCTGGTGATCCATTCGGAGAGGTTTTCGAGGGCGACGGAGCGTTGTTCGCCGTCGGCAAGGCTACGAACGGTCGCCATGCCATCGTCAAACTCGTCGCCGATGACCACGACAAAACGCGCCCCAAGCCGGTCCGCGTCCTTGAACTGGGCCTTGACCGAGCGATGTTGGTCCGCCGTCTCGACCTTGAGTCCCGATGATCTCAACCTGGATACGAGCGCACGGGCATCGGTTCTCCTGGACTCGTCGATCGACGCCACATAGGCGTCGAGCTGGGACGTCCTTCCTCGCTGCGCGCTCGCAAGCTCGATCCGGTCGAGGCCCATCGCGAGGCCAACGCCGGGAGTTGGCTTGCCGCCCAACACCTCGAACAGCCCGTCGTACCGACCTCCGCCGCCAGCGGCGCTCTGGGCTGCGTCATACCCGAGCGGCACGTATTCGAACACGGTTCGGTTGTAGTAATCGAGTCCCCGGACGAGCCTCGGATCGAGGACCGAAGGGATGCCGATTGCGTCGAGGCCGGCCCGAACGGCGTCGAAGTGGGTCTGCGCCTCGACCCCGAGATGATCGACAGGGGTCGGCGCGTCCGCCACGACCTCGGCATCCGCCTTCGAGTCGAGCACTCGCATTGGGTTCGCATCGATTCGTCGCACGGAATCCTCGGATAGTGCATCGCGGCGCTCGTTGAGGAACGCGCGGATCACCTCCCGATAGGCGGCGCGGTCCGCTGGGTCCCCGATGCTGTTGAGACGGAGTTCGACGTTCTCGACCCCGAGTCGTTCGAGGAATCGATAGCCGAGCTCGATGACCTCCACGTCGGCTTCAGGTGACGCCGACCCGAGATACTCGACGCCTGCCTGATAGAACTGGCGGTACCGGCCCTTCTGCGGGCGTTCGTATCGGAACATCGGGCCCCAGTAAGCGCACTTGAAGCGACTCCCCACTCCCCCGGCCTGGATCTGCGCCCTCACCACCGAGGCGGTCTGCTCGGGTCGCAGCGTCAGCGAACGGCCGGCCTTGTCGTCGAACGTGTACATCTGCTTCTCGACGACTTCGGTGTCGCCACCCACGCCCCGTGCAAACACCTCGGTGTCCTCGAATATCGGGGTGAGAACGAGCCCGTATCCGAACTGCTCGCACAGTGCGTCCCATACGCGATGGGCCTCACGCCACCAGTCGGATTCGGGTGGGAGTATGTCGTTCGTGCCCTTTGGCGCACGGAAGGTCACAGGAGCTCCTGCAGGAAGGGGTTGTGGCGTCGCTCGGCGGCCAGCGTAGTGGCTGGGCCGTGGCCAGGAAGAACACGCGTTCCGGGATCGAGGGGCATGATCTCTCTCGCCATGGAGTCCATCAGGGTGGCATACGAGCCCCCTGGAAGGTCCGTCCTGCCGATGGAACCTTGGAAGAGCTGATCGCCCGAGAAGAGAACTCCCTCGGCTGGCACTGAGAAACAGCAGTGGCCCCGCGTATGGCCCGGTGTGAAGAGGACATCGAACTCAACACCCGCGAGGGAGAGCCGGTCGCCCGCCGCCAGATCGGAGAACTGTGACCTGACGACAGCGTCTCCGATTTCGAATGCTTGGCCCCCAAGTAGCGCCTCGAGCTGGGCGCCGGGATGCCTTGCCATGTCGACGTCGTCGGGATGGAGGTATGCCGTCACGGTGGGCCCCGCGATGCCATCGACGCCGCCCGCATGGTCGATGTGGCCATGCGTGACGAGCACTGCGATGGGCGTGAGATCGTGGCGCGCCAGCAGGCTCGCGACGCCGGACGGATCGGGTGGCGCGTCGACCACCACGGCCGCCGCTCCAGGCCCATCAGCCACCACGTAGGTGTTCGTGCCGAAGAACCACAGCGTTGATGAATCGATCAGCATGTCCGGACCGGCCCTTTCCGACGTCCGTCCGACACGATATGGGGCGCGGTGTCAGAGCACCAGCCGGTACGAGTCGTACACGCCGTCCACCTGGCGGATGCCCTGGAGCAGCCCCTCGAGCGCCTCCCGATCGGACAGCTCGATCTCGTATCGCAGAAGGGCAATACGGTCGCGGCCCGTCACCGAAGACGACGCGTGGATGTTCGCGCCGTAGTCCGAGAGAACGGACGTGACGTCCCTCAGAAGCTTGGAACGGTCGAGTGCCTCGACCTGGATCCACACGAAGAACGTTCCCGTTTGCTGGGCCGCCCAAGCCACGTCGACCATGCGTTCGGTCTGCTCCATGAGGGCGCCGATGTTCGCACAGTCGGATCGGTGAACGCTCACACCCCTGCCAATCGTCACGAAGCCGAGGATGTCGTCACCGGGCACCGGCCCACAGCACTTCGCCATGCGCACAAGCATGTCCTCGAGACCCTCGACAATGACGTCGCCGGTGACCCTTGAGCGGCGTTTGTGCGGCGTCGGGAGACGCTCGGCCCTGAGGGCTTCCGCGGTGTCCTCCGGCCTCAAGCGACGCCCGACCCGCTGTGCCACGGTCCTCGGGCTCGTGCGATTCTCCCCGACTGAGACGAAGAGGTGCTCCGGCGAATCGAACCCGAAGTCCTCTGCGACTGCGCGGAGTTCCTTCTCGACCGTGTTGATCGGAAGTCCGTCCCGCCGCATCGCTGCAAAGACGGCATCCCTGCCCTCTGAGAGCGCGTTCTCCCTTCGCTCCCTCGTGAACCAGGCTTTGATCTTCGAATTCGCCCTCGAGGACTTCACGAAGTCGAGCCAGTCACGCGACGGGCGCGCATCCTGGGACTTCGATGTGAGGATCTCGACGATGTCACCCGACTCGAGGGGCGTCGACAGTGGAACGAGGCGACCATTCACCTTCGCTCCGGTGCACCGGTGGCCGACGTCGGTGTGGATGCGGTACGCAAAGTCCACAGGGGTGGCTCCGACCGGCAGCGTCTTCACATCGCCGTTCGGTGTGAGTGCGAACACCTCGTCCTGGTAGAGATCGAGCTTCAGGTGCTCGAGGAACTCTGACGGATCCTCAGATTCCTCGTGCGCCTCAGTGAAGTCTGCGACGATCTGCACCTCGTCAGATGCGGCACCCCCCTCCTTGTAACGCCAGTGGGCCGCGATACCGGTCTCAGCTCGCTCGTGCATTTCCTGCGTCCGGATCTGCACCTCGAGGGCCTTGCCCTCGGGCCCCACCACGGTCGTGTGCAGCGACTGGTAGAAGTTGAACTTCGGCATCGCGATGTAGTCCTTGAACCTGCCCTGGATCGGGGGCCACATCGAGTGCACGAGTCCCAGCACGGCGTAGCAGTCCCTGACCTCCGCGACGATCACGCGGATGCCGATGAGGTCGTGGATGTCCTCGAACGCGAGGCCCGAGGTCACCATCTTTCGATAGATGGAGTAGAGGTGCTTGGGACGGCCCGTGATCGACGCCTGCAAGCCGGCATCCGCCAGCTCCTTCGACAGGTCATCGATCACGCGCTCGATCTCCAACTCTCGCTCGGGCGAACGGCGCATGACCGCCTCGGAGATCTCGGCGTTGGGGCCCGGGTGGAGGATCGCGAAGCAGGTCTCCTCCATCTCGTGTTTGATCTCCTGCATACCGAGCCGGTGTGCGAGAGGTGCGTAGACATCGAGCGTCTCGGAAGCCACCCGCCGTTGCTTTTCCTCAGGCAATGGCTGGATCGTGCGAATGTTGTGTGTCCGATCAGCGAGCTTGATGACGAGCACCCGGATGTCGCGGGCCATTGCAACGGCCATCTTTCGAATGGTGGCTGCCTGCGCGAGCTCACGCGACGAGAACTTGATGCGATCGAGCTTCGTCACGCCGTCGATGAGGAGTGCGACCTCGGATCCGAATCGTTTCTCTGCTTCCTCGATGGTGAGTTCCGTGTCCTCGACCGTGTCGTGAAGGAGCGCAGCCGCAATCGTCGAGTCATCGAGGCCGTAGTTCGCAAGGATCTCGGCGACCGCGAGCGGGTGGACGATGTATGGATCCCCGGTGGCCCGCTTCTGCCCCTGGTGAAGGGAAGAAGCGACGGCATACGCATCCCTGACCATGTCCAGGTCGCTTGACGGGTGCGCCGATTCGAGGGCGTGGAGCACGTCGTCGAACATCTCGTCGGGGGTTCGACCGTGCACATCCGGGTCGGTGGTCGACGACGCGGCGTCGCCGACCGCAACCGCTGCTGTGTCCATGGACCCCGGAACCTGCTTCATCCGCCGATCATACCGGCGGAAACCCTTTGCTAACGGCGCTTGCGGCGCTGCTTCGGCGGGCGGGCGACCGCCTGCTTCGGAGCTGCCACCTCGATCTTCATCGAGACGGGCTCTGGTTCGACAGGCGCGGTATCGAGGCCTGCCTCGAGGCGAAGCGCTCGCAGCCTGCGTCGCTCCCACTCCGGTTCGCGTTCCTTCCAGATCGCGAGCAGCGGCGATGCGACGAAGAGCGACGAATACGTACCCACGGCGATACCGATGAAGAGCGCCAGGGCGAACTCACGCAGCGTCTCTGCGCCGAGGGCGAGAAAGCCGACAACCAGGAGCGATCCGACGGGAAGCAGCGACGTCAACGATGTGTTGATCGACCGCATCAACACCTGGTTCATGGAGGAGTTGATGATCTGCGAGTACGTCGCCTTGGTGCTCCCCTCGGCCACGTTCTCCCTGACCTTGTCGAAGACCACCACGGTGTCGTACAACGAGTATCCGAGGATCGTGAGCGCAGCGATGATCGTTGCGGGCGTCACCACGAACCCCACGACGGCATAGATGCCGCCCGCGATCACGAGGTCGTGGAACAAAGCGGTCAGGGCACCGGCCGCCATCTTCCACTCGAAACGCCAGGCGATGAAGAGCGAGACGACGATGAGGAACACGACCAGGGCCTCGATCGCCTTTCGGGTCACCTCGGCGCCGAAGGTCGGCCCGACCGCCGACACGTTCGCGTCGTTGACCTGGGCGCCAGCTGCGTCGCTGACGGCCTTCACCAAAGCGTCCTGACCATCCGGATCGAGCGCTTCCGTCTGCACGAGTACGAACCCATCGCCTGAGATCTGGACACGCGCACTTTCGAAGCCCACGTCGCGGAGTTCTGCTCGCACTTCTTCGACCGCCACGTTCCTGTTGTTCTCGACCGAGACGATCACACCACCCGTGAAGTCGATCGACTTGTTGAGGGGGCGCACGGCAAGCGTCACGATGGACGCGAGGGCGAGTATCGCTGAGACGATGAGGGTCTTGCGCGAGATGGAGACGAAGTCGATCGCGGTTTCACCGCGGTACACGCGGGACAGTGCGCTCATGACACCACCTCTGCCTCGGCCACGACGTCGGAATCAGTGCGTCCCATCGCTCCCCGCACCGAGACGACGCCGCCGTCGCCGAGCGGCCCACGCGCCATCAGGAATGCGGCTGGCCGCGTGTAGAAGTAGGCGACGATGACGTCGATCACCGTTGCAATGCCAAGCGTGAGGGCAAAGCCCTTGACCTGCCCCACGGCGAGCATGAACAGCAGGATCGCGGCGAGGAAGGTGACGGTGTCGCCCTTGAGAATCGTGGAAAACGCCGACTCGAACGCGTGGCTGATGGCGGGGCGAAGTCCCCGGCCGTGCCTGAACTCTTCTTTCGTCCGCTCGAAGTAGACGATGTACGAGTCAGAGGTGATGCCAACCGACACGACCACACCAGTGACCCCAGCAAGGGTCAGTGTCGTCCCGTTGATCTCACCGAGAAGGATGATCGCGCCCACAAGGAACGAACCGAACACGCTGAGTCCGAGGATCGAGATCAACCCGAGCGCCCGGTAGTAGACCAGCATGTAGATCGCGACGAGCATAAGGCCGAAAAGACCTGCGAGGAGACCTGCGATGAGGGAGTCCTCACCAAGCGACGCCGACACGGACTCCACGCGCTCTCGCTCGAATGTCGTCGGCAGGGCGCCGTAGCGCAAGAGGGCTGCAAGGGATTCCGCTTCCGCTTGCGCATTCTCTCCGCCGCCGACCGTGATCACGACCGAACCCGGATCGAGGCCCTCCCCGGCAGGCACGTCCGATGCGATGGTCGGGGCAGAGAAGACGTCGCCATCGACCACGATCGCCATACGACGTCGAGGGTCACCCGGCGCATAGGCCGAGAGGTACGCGGTTGCCTCCCGGAACTTGTCTCCACCGGCTGATGTGAACTCCGGGACCACCACCCAGTCGCCGCCGATCTGGCCCTGGCTGAACCTCGCTTGCGCGTTCGTGATGTCCGATCCCGTCGGGAAGGTCACGAACGTGCCGTCCTGGAACACGACGTCGATGCCGCCGAGTTCGTACACCAGTCCGGTTTCCTCTTCCGCGAGGAGGGAACGCTTCAAGATGTCATCCTCGATCGACAGGCCCGTGGTCGCGTCGACCGGGTTGAGCGGCTGAAGAATGGGGTTGACGGACTGATCGCCGTCGGGACGGAGGTCCGCGCCGGCGAGAGCCGGAGACGTGACCGACTCGGCAATGACGGGACGGAAGGAGAGCTGGCCCGTCGTACCGACAGCCTGAAGCGCACGCTCACGGTCATCGACGCCGGGCAGCTGCACCACGATGGCTCGATCCCCGACGACGGCGACCTCAGGTTCCTGGACACCACCCAGATTCTCGATACGGAGGCGCATGATGTCGGCAGCGGTGTCGAGCGTTGCCTTGTCCGTGCCCGGAGGGGCGACGAGGGTGACGGCGAACCCGCCCTGGAGGTCGAGACCGAGTTTCGGCGCCCAACCAATGGCAAGCATGCCGATGACGCTCCCCCAGGCGAGCCCGACGGTGACGAGGAGGGTGATCCAGGCCTTTCGGCGACTCACGAGTCCTCGCCGCCGAGCTTCTCGGCGATGGCGCGCTTGAGGATGCGCATGCGCTGCCCACCGCCGATGTCGAGGACGAAGACGTCGTCCTCTTCTCCGACGACGGTCCCCAGGATGCCGCCAACGCTGCGGACATCGTCACCAACGGCGATCTCCGAACGGAGGGCTTCCATCTTCTTCTGCCGCCGACGATTCGGAAGCACGAACAGGACGTAGAACAGGACGCCGAGCAGGATCATCGGGAAGAGGAACGCAAGCGCGCTGCTCCCCTGGGCCGCATCTTCGGCAGCGAGAATGAGGATTGCGAAGCTGTACAAGGGTTGCCCTCCCGTCGGACCGAGGTCGGTCGACGAACGGACGGATGCTAGCGATGACCTCGATCAATCAACGGTGCGATCGTGTGAACCAGCGGCCCTACGGGCGAGTACGGCGGCGCTCCACCCTTCGAACGTGCGCTTCGCAATGTGCTCACGGGCGAGGGACATCACCGCGTACGTGTAGTGGAGGTTGTGGAGGGTCAAGAGGCGGTGACCGAGGATCTCCTTCGTCCGGTGGAGGTGCCGGACGTAAGCTCTCGAGTAGTTGGTGCAGCACGGGCACTCGCACGACGAGTCGATCGGGTTGGCGTCGTCATTCCATGCGGCCTTCTTCACCGACACATCGCCGTCCCACGTGAGGGCTTTGCCGTGCCTCGCGAGGCGCGTCGGGATGACGCAATCGAACAAGTCGACGCCCCTGGCGATGGCAGCCAACACGCCCTCTGTGTCACCGAGGCCCATCACGTACCTGACTGCCGAGGTCGGAAGTTCTGGCACAGTCGCCTCGATGGCCGCGTTCCGCTCATCCGGCGTCTCACCGACGGCCAGCCCACCGATACCGAACCCCGGGAAGCCGATCGCCGCGGTTCCCGCTGCCGATGCAGCACGGAGATCCGTGAGCGCACCACCCTGGACGATGCCGAACTGCGCACGATCCGGGCGACGGTGCGCGCGTTTGGCGCGTTCCGCCCACCTGAGGGTGCGATGCATCGCAGCTTGCGTCGTCTCGCGATCAGACGGGAGGGGCACTGGCACATCGAGCACCATTGCGATGTCCGACCCGAGCCGCTCCTGGACCTCTACGGCCCTCTCCGGCGACAGCTCCACCCTCGAACCGTCGTAGGTCGACCGAAATACGAGTCCGTCTTCTGACACTTTCGGATCGAGGCTGAGCACCTGGTAACCGCCCGAGTCGGTCAGGATCGGGCCGTCCCAACCCATGAAACCGTGAAGCTCCCCAACAGCGCTGACGACCTCCTCGCCCGGCCTGAGCATCAGGTGGTAGGTGTTCGCGAGGACGATGTCGGCGCCAAGTCTTCGGAGGTCCTCGGAATCGAGGGTCTTCACGGTTCCGCGTGTCCCAACAGCCATGAAGTTGGGGGTGGGCACGTCGCCGTGCGGCGTGGTCATCACGCCGTGTCTGGCAGCGCCGTCCGCCGCGACACCGGACCAGCGGACCGGGTCAGTCATGGTCGAACGCCTTCGATGAACATGGCGTCACCGAACGACAGGAATCGGAAGTCGTGGGAAAGCGCATGTGCGTACACCGTACGCCACCGGTCGCCAATCATCGCGGCGATCATGACGAGCAGCGTTGTCCGTGGGGCGTGGAAGTTTGTGATCAGCGCGTCAACGGCATTGAAGCGATGACCGGGTCGGATGAACAGATCCGTCTGGCCAGAAAACTCCTCGACGACGCCGTCCGGACCGGTGGCGGACTCGAGCGTGCGCACAACGGTCGTGCCGACCGCGACCCATCGACCGCCCGCCTCCCGCACCTGGTTCAGAGCGTCCGCTGCTGCGGGAACGACCTCCGCGTGCTCGGTATGCATCTGATGGTGTTCGATAGGACCGTCGGACATCGGCCTGAACGTGTCGAGCCCGACCTCCAATTCGACCGGGACGATCATGACGCCGGCCTGCTCCAGCCGCTCCACCAGCGACGGGGTGAAGTGAAGGGCGGCCGTTGGTGCAGCCGCCGAACCCAGCGCGGTCGCGAACATGGTCTGGTACCGCTCGTCGTCGTCGAGGCTGCCATTGAAGTATGGGGGGAGCGGCATCTCGCCAATTGCTTCGATGACATCATCGGCGTGTTCCACCGGATCGATCCGAACCGTCGCAACGCCATCCCGCGGATCGGTCGCCAACGAGATGGTGAGCGGCCCTACGCCGAGAACCACGCCGGAGCGAAGACGGCGACTCGGGCGGAGCATGGCCTCCCATCGCGACGGATCCAGCCTGCGCACAAGGAGCACCTCGACCGCGCCTCCGGTGTCGACCCTGGCCGCACGAAGCCGAGCGTGACGCACCCTCGTGCGGTTGACGACCAGCGCGTCACCTGCCCGCAGCAACCGCGGGAGCTCGGAGAACGGCACATCAGTGAGCGTGCCGGCGTCGAGGAGACGGCTCGCGTCGCGTGGCTCTATTGCGGCCTGTGCGATCGAGGACGCAGGGAGGTTGTAGTCGAAGTCGTCTGCGGTGAACATCGGGACAACGACGCGCGCTACAGGAGGGTGGCCTGGTCCGTCGGCCGCACCGGATCGAGCCCAATGTGCGCGTAGCCGCGTTCGGTCGCGATCCGCCCACGCGGCGTCCGCTGGATGAGGCCCTCGAGGATGAGGAACGGTTCATACGCATCCTCGACCGTCTCGGGATCCTCGCCGACCGCGATCGCGAGCGTCGACAGCCCGACCGGGCCCCCGCCGAACTTCGAAACAATCGCGCCGAGGATGGCCCGATCCACCTTGTCGAGGCCGAGCTCATCGACTTCGAACATCTCGAGAGCGTTGTTCGCGGTCTCGTCGTCGACAACATCGTCCGCTCTCACCGCGGCATAGTCACGTACACGGCGAAGGAGTCGGTTGGCGATGCGCGGTGTCCCCCGCGACCGGCGCGCGATGACACGACTGCCCTCGGGCGTCACCTGCGTGTTGAGCAATCCGGCCGACCGGACAACGATCGCTGCGAGGTCGTCTGCGGCGTAGTAGTCGAGGCGAGCGACGTATCCGAAGCGGTCCCTGAGCGGGGGCGCAACCCTCCCCACCCTGGTCGTTGCTCCGATGAGGGTGAAGTCGGGGAGGTCGATCTTGATCGACCTGGCCGCCGGCCCCTTGCCGACCACAATGTCCAGCTGGCCATCCTCCATTGCCGGGTACAGCACTTCTTCCACCTGCCGGGGAAGTCGGTGGATCTCGTCGATGAACAGCACGTCGCCGTCGTCCAGATTCGTGATGACCGCGGCGAGGTCGCCCGGACGATCGAGCGCAGGACCCGACGTCGAGCGGAACGACGCACCCATCTCGGTTGCGACGATGCCTGCGAGGCTCGTCTTGCCGAGGCCCGGCGGTCCGGAGAACAGGAGGTGGTCGACGGGTTCATCTCTCGAGTGCGCCGCCTCGATCAGGATCGACAGTCGTTCCTTGAGCTCGGCCTGACCAACGAACTCGTCGATGCGGCGCGGTCGCAGGCCTGCTTCCACCTCGAGGTCTTCGGGGGTTGGCGCGGTGACGAGCAGCCCTTCCTCCCTCATCAGTTCCTCGCCTTGCCGAGTGCCTGCAGCGAACGTTTGAGCATCTCTTCGACGGAAAGATCACCTGGCATGTCGGCGAGCGTACCCCTGATTTCATCAGGCGCGTACCCGAGCCCGGTCAAAGCCTCCCGAACCTCGGCAAGCGGGCCGCTGGGTGATACTGCAATGTCGTCCATCACGTCGAATCGGGGCTTGAGCTCGAGCAAGAGCTTCTGGGCGCTTCGCTTCCCGATCCCCGGGACATCGGTCAATGCGGCCAGATCATCGGATGCCACGGCGGCGCGTAGCTGCTCGTATGTCATGGTCGCGACGATTGCGAGCGCGACCTTCGGGCCGACGCCGGAGACACCCAGCAGCATCGAGAACACGTCCTTGTCCCCTGCATTGTCGAAGCCGTAGAGGGCAAGCTGGTCCTCCCGCACGTGTAGGTGCGTATGGAGGACGATGGATTCGCCGATTCCCGGGAGGCCAGCAAGAGTGCGAGGGGTGACTGCGATCACGTACCCGAGGCCACCGACGTCGACCGTCACGGTCTGGGCGGTCACCTCGACGAGGTCACCCCGCACCCGCCCGATCACGCCACATCCCCAGTGGGAATCCTCGAAGCTGCCGCAGCGTGCTGGGCGTGGCAAAGCGCAACTGCGAGGGCGTCGGCCACATCCGCAGGGCCAGCGATCTGCGAGAGGCCGAGCCGCATCGCGACCACGGCCGACATCTGAACCTTGTCCGCGGCACCCGAGCCGGTGATCGCCATCTTCACCTGGGACGGTGAGTACTCGGCAACCGCGTGGCCCCGATCCGACACGCACGCCATCACCACACCTGAAGCTCGCGCCACCGAGATCGCCGTGTTGCGGTTCTTGTTGACGAACACCTGCTCGATGGCCGCGGTATGCACTGGGTGATCGTCGAGCACGGCTTCCAGATCCGTTCGCAGCTCCACGAGTCGTTCGGCCACCGAACGCTCGGGGTCCGTGCGTATGACGCCCGCCGCGACCGCACGCTCTGACCCACCGGACACCTCGATGATGCCGTAGCCGGTACGCGTGAGGCCCGGGTCGATTCCGAGAACGAACATATGTTCGTATGGTACGCCGCGATGCGGCCGTAACCAAGGATGGCGCTACTCCAACGAGGCAAAGACCTCGTCAGGAATGTCGAAGTTCGCGTACACCGATTGCACGTCGTCGAGGTCCTCGAGCGCGTCCACCAAGCGGAGCACCTTGCTTGCGGCCGCGCCGTCGAGTGGGACGGATGTCGACGGGAGGTACGTGACATCCGATGTCTCGATCTCGACGCCTGCTTCTTCGAGCTCCGCGCGAACATTGGCGAGGTCGCTCGGATTCGAGACGATCTCCCACTGGTCTCCATCGGCGGTGACGTCTTCGGCCCCGCCCTCGAGCGCCGCCATCATCACCACGTCCTCGTCACCCGCGGCGAGGATGTAACCCTTTTGCTCGAAGAGATACCCGACGGAGCCGGGTTCACCGAGGTTGCCCCCGTTCTTCGTGAAGGCCGCCCGCACGTCCGATGCGGCCCTGTTGCGGTTGTCAGTGAGGATCTGCACATACACGGCGACTCCACCAGGACCGTATCCCTCATAGAACGCCTCGACATAGTCGACGCCGTCGACACCACCGGAGCCGCGAGCGATCGCTCGGTCGATGTTGTCCTTCGGGACCGAGTTGTCCTTCGCCTTCTGGATGGCGGTCGCCAGTGTCGGGTTCGCGGTTGGGTCCGCTCCCCCGTTTCGAGCGGCTGACTCGATCGCCTTGATCAGCTTGGCGAACAGCTTTCCGCGTTTGGCGTCCTGACGCCCCTTGCGGTGCTTGATGTTCGCCCATTTCGAATGTCCGGCCATCGTGACTCCTCAGTGGCTTTCGACCAGCCCGACGAGCATCCGATGCAGGCGCGTATCGCCAGTCAGCTCCGGGTGGAAGGATGTTGCGAGGATACGGTCCTGCCGGACCAAGACCGGATGAACGCCGCTGTCATCCTCGACAGACGCGAGGACATCCACGCCGCCTCCGACCTTGGCGATCCACGGAGCACGAATGAACACGGCGTGCATCGGCTCGTCGAAGCCTTCGACATCGAGCATCGCCTCGAATGAATCCACCTGGCGCCCGAACGCGTTCCGTCGGACGACGGCATCGAGCACGCCGAGCTGAGGCTGTTCGTGTTCGACGGTTCCCGAGGCGAGGAAGATCATCCCGGCGCAGGTGCCAAGCATCGGCATTCCGTCGGCCGCTGCCTCGCGGAGCGGGTCGATGAGGCCGTAGAGGCTCGCGAGCCGGCCGATCGTCGTCGACTCGCCTCCAGGGATCACCAATGCCTCGACGCTTTGCAGCTCTTCAGGTGTCCGGACCTCGATGCCTTCGACCCCGATGGAATCCAGGATCGCAACGTGCTCTCGGAAGTCGCCCTGGAGCGCGAGGACGCCGACTCTCATGAGCCCCGGAGCTGCATCATCTCCGACTCGGGCAGCGTGTCGATGTTGATTCCGACCATGGCTTCGCCGAGGTTCTTCGAGACCTTGGCGATCTTCTCGGCATCCTGATAGAACGTCGTGGCCTCCACGATGGCCGCGGCACGAACCGCAGGGTCGCCCGACTTGAAGATCCCAGACCCGACGAACACGCCGTCGCATCCGAGCTGCATCATGAGCGCTGCGTCTGAAGGCGTCGCGATCCCGCCAGCAGCGAAGTTCACGACGGGCAGCTTCCCGGAGGCGGCGACCTCCTTGACCAGGTCGAATGGCGCACGGAGATCCCTCGCAGCGTTCATGACCTCATCAGGGCCGAGCGTCGTCAATGAGGCGATCTGGCTGTTCATCTTCCGCATGTGCTTCACGGCCTCGATGACGTTCCCGGTACCGGGTTCGCCCTTCGTACGGATCATCGCCGCACCCTCGCCGATTCGTCGCAGCGCCTCGCCGAGGTCCTTCGCACCGCACACGAACGGGACTGTGAACCGGTGTTTGTCGATGTGGTGGTCGTCGACGGGGCTGAGCACTTCTGACTCGTCGATGTAGTCGACACCCAGGGACTCGAGAACACGAGCCTCCACGAAATGTCCGATACGGGACTTGGCCATCACCGGAATCGAGACCGCGTTGATGATCTCCTCCACCTTTGCCGGATCAGCCATCCGGGCAACACCGCCGTGTGCCCTTATGTCGGCCGGGACGCGCTCGAGTGCCATCACGGCGCAGGCGCCGGCCTCCTCAGCGATCTTCGCCTGTTCGGCGGAGACCACGTCCATGATCACGCCGCCCTTGAGCATCTCTGCCAGGCCGCGCTTCACGGTCAGGGTTCCGTGTTCGGGCTGTGGTGTCGACATCATCGTCCCTCTGATTTCCGTGAACGTGTAATGGACCGCGCGTCCGACTGGCCGCGGCCCGTCCCCCAATGCTACCGGCGCGCCGCCGCGTCGGTCTGCCAACGTTCGATCGCATCGGCGTACGCGTCCAGGTATCGCCTGCCGACCGTCGCCACGTCGAACTGCCCCGCGCGGAGCGCGGCACGCCGTTGAAGGCCCCGCCTCCTGTCGTCGTCGGACAGGAGGCCCGTCACGGCGTCCGCAAGCCCGCGCGCGTCACCCGGTTTCACGAGGATGCCTGCGTCGCCCACGACCGCTGCGAACGCTGGAATCGCCGATGCGACGACCGCTGTCGACGCTGCCATGGCCTCCACGAGGATGATCCCGAAGGACTCACCTCCGAGGTTCGGGGCAACGTACACCTCGGCCTCCCCGAGTATTCGTTGCTTGTCGGCGTCCGAGACCCGTCCGAGGAAGGTGACGCCGCCGATGTCGATTGCCCGCTTCGCGCCGAGCACGAGGAGATGTGCGTCTGGGTGGGATTCGCTGATCGACGGCCACGCATCGAGGGCGATATCGAGCCCCTTGCGTTCGTCATCGCGGCCGAGGAAGACAACGGTCTTTCCGATCTTGCCCACAGACGCGTACAGGAGCGTGTCGACGCCGTTAGGGATGATCCGCACGTCGTCCACCATCGTGACGACCGATCGGGCAACCGGACTCACTGCTGTGACGACGTCGAGGCGCTTTGCCACCCGCCGTGCGACGGGCGAAAGGACCCTGAGGCCCCGCCGTACGCCACGCGACGCGTCGGCGTGGAAGGTCCCAACCGTTGGTTGTCTCCGGATGCGCGCTCCGGCGAGCCCGACTGTCGGAAGAAACGGCTCGTGGACGTGGACGACATCGCAGCGCTCCACGGCACGCCTCACTGCGCTTCCCGCTCTTGGGTTCAGGTTCACGGGCGCCGTGGATCGGTTTGCCCTCACCGTGACCGATCCGCCGACGCTCACAACGCCCTCGACTTCCTCGGATGCCGGTCCTACGACTGTGACGTCGTGGCCGTCACCCGAGAGCCATTCCCGAAGGAGGAACACTTGCTCTTGAACGCCGCCGTGCTTGGCCAAGTCGTAGGGACAGACGATGCCGATCTTCATTCGGCGTCTCCGGCGATCGAGGCATCCGATGGCCAGTTCGGCTGGAACAGGTGCCACTGGTCCGGTGCTTCGCGGATGATGCCTTCGAGGTGTTTCGCGAACATCTGTACTGACGCCGAAATTCGCTCGTCGCGGTCGGGGATGTCGGTTTTCGACGGGAGTTCGACAGGCTCGTGCACGACGATACGGTGGCCCCGGCCATCCTTGAAGTAGGCACCCACGGGAATCAGGTCGGAGCCGGTGAGGTCCGCGAGGGCGACAGGTCCCGATGGCATCGTCGTGTTCTCGCCGAAGAACGTCACATCCACGCCCCGGCCGGTCACGTCGCGGTCAGCGACGAGCGCGACGGCGCCACCAGACCGCAATATCCGCACGAGCTTCTTGGTACGGGACGGGTCAGACGTGAGGACTATCTCTATGCCGAAGGCTCTTCGCACCCTGAAGAACCAGTCGGTGATCCGCTGGTTCGAGAGATGCTCTGCAACAGCCACCACGGGCGTCCCGATCTCCTCCGCGATGATCCCTGCGACCTCCCAGTTGCCGATGTGCGGGAGGGCGAAGATCCTTCCCCGCTTCGCCTCCATAGAGCGGTAGACGGGTTCGAAGTCGATCCACTCCGTGTTGTCGAGGATGAAGCGCCTTCGCCTCGGGCGAAACCAGAACGTCTCAGCCCAATACCTGCCATATGAGCGGTACATGCCGCGCACCCCTGATCGGACCTCCTCGTCGGTCGCGCCCGGCCCGAGCACACGCCGCATGTGCGAATGGAGCAACGGCGCGCCCCCGCCTGTCCTTCGGAATGCGATCGCGCCAGCCGTCTCGCCGATCCACCGCATCGCACGCTCGGGAAACAGGCCGAAAATTCCAGCAAGGAGCCGGAAAGGGATGTACGTGATGAGGTCCTTCACGCGTCGAGCTGCTGCCAGGTCCTGCGAATGCGTTGGAACACGGTGAAGCCCGTGAGGACGACGAAGACCCACAGCACTGGTTCCATGATCGGCAACCCGATCCCGACGAGGCCGGTACCGAGGAGGATGAGGATCATGCGCTCAGCCCTCCCCATCCATCCGCCTCTCCCCTCGAGGCCGGCAAGCTCGGCCTTCGACCGGACGTACGGCACCAGCAGTGAGAAGGCAAGCGCAACCACACAGAGAATCAGGAGGCGTTGCTCGGCGCGGAGATAGACCGAGAGCCCGACCCACATGGCGATCTCACCGAACCGATCGGACATCGTGTCGAGGAACGCCCCCCGATCCGACACGGTGCCGAGCCTCCGGGCGAGGGGGCCGTCGAGGGCGTCGAGCGTCACGCCAACGGACACCGTCAAGACACCGGCGAGGACGGCGTCACCCGCGATCAGGCCGGCGCCAACGAAAGTGAGGAGGAGCCCGATGATCGTGACCGCCGCGGGGGTGAGACCGACCTTCGCCAGCACAGCGGCAATCGGTTCCAGGAACGGCGCGACGCGCTTGCGTCCCTTCATGTCGATCATGACGAGGTCCTCACCGACGAAAAGGTAGCACAGACGAGTCCCCGCCTTCAGTGCCCTAGAATCCGCTCGAATCCGGTTGATTCCCGATGAACCGGTCCGAAGCCCTGCGAGAGAGGCACGCATAGATGAACGAGCACAAAGCCCAACTGGATCTTGGTGACGAGCCAGTCGAGCTTGACGTTCTCGAGCCCACACTCGGACTGCCCGGCATCGACACGCGTACGCTCAGATCAACCGCGCACCATGTGACATTCGACCCGGGCTTCGGCAACACCGCAGCCGCTCGCTCAACCATCACCTATGTCGACGGAGCGAAGAGCATCCTGCTCTATCGCGGCTATCGCATCGAGGATCTTGCCCGGGACTGCACGTTCCTGGAGGTCGCCTACCTGCTGCTGTACGGTCGACTTCCCAACGAGGCCGAGCTGAGCGCCTGGACCGCGGACATCACCAACCACGCCCTCCTCAACGAGGAGATGAGGTCCTTCTTCGACGCCTTCCCGCGCCGCGCGCACCCGATGGCCGTCCTTTCATCGGCGACGAACGCGATCTCGACCTTCTACGACGTCTACCGGCGGCCGACGCGACCGTCCGAAATCGATGCAGGAGCCCGCACCCTCATCGCCAAGCTGCCGACCGTCGCAGCCTGGGCGTACAAGAAGTCGATCGGCGAACCGTACGTCTACCCCGACAACCAGTACAGCTACGTGGAGAACTTCCTCAGGATGATGTTCGCCACTCCCCTCGAGGAGTTCCGGGCGGACCCCGCGGTCGTGAAGGCGCTCAACGTCCTTCTGATCTTGCATGCCGACCATGAGATGAACTGCTCGACGTCGACCGTGCGGGGCGTCGGCTCCTCCCGGGCGAACATGTTCACCAGCGTTGCCGCCGGGATGGGCGCCCTTTGGGGCCCCCTCCACGGTGGCGCGAACCAGTCGGTCATCGAGATGCTCCAAACGATCCACGACGATCCGAGCGCGACGATCCAGTCAACAGTCGACCGGGCAAAGGATCCAAATGACGACTTCCGCCTCATGGGTTTCGGTCACCGTGTGTACACGAACCTCGATCCGCGAGCGAAGGTGATCCGCGAGTTCGCAAGCGACGTGTTCGCTGCCATGAACACGACCGATCCGCTGCTCGAGATCGCCCAGGAGCTCGAGCAGGCTGCACGGGCCGACGACTACTTCATCGAGCGAAACCTCTACCCGAACATCGACTTCTACTCGGGCATCATCTTCCGGGCACTCGGGTTCCCGACGAGGATGTTCACCGTGCTGTTCGCGATCGGCCGTCTTCCGGGCTGGATCGCACACTGGATGGAGATGAACACGGACCCCGAGACAAGGATCATGCGTCCGCGACAGATCTATGTCGGCGAAGCAGAACGGCCCCTTCCCCGGATAGAAGATCGCTGAGGCGTTTCCCTCAGGGCTGCTCGACCGTTTCGGTGTACGTACCGAGTACCTCGCCCGTGAGGGCATCCACCGTGACCAGCGCTTGCCGGTCCGGTTGCGGACCCGCCTCGAAGACCAGGACCTGCCACACCGGCTTCGCGAACCATCCGCGGTAGCCGAGCGTCGCGGACCCGTGCCCGACGTCGAATCCGGCTTCGGACCCCGCAATTCGAAGTGCCTCGATGTCCTCCACCCGCATCTTCCATGCGCCAGCGACCTGATACGCCGCCGCGGCTCCGAGCACGCCGACGGCTGTGAGCCACATCAGCGACACCCCTGATACGACCACGAGGAGCGCAGCCACGAGCGCCATTCCGAGATAGACGACGGCGGCCGCGGATCGGCGACGCGTGTCGAGGACCCTGAACGGCCGAGCACCCTCCCCCGCGCCGAATGGGGAAGGGTCGTTCGCGTGATCGCTGCCGTCAGTCACTCTCGCCCAGGGCGGCTTTGACGGCGTATGCGTCGATCGTGACATCGCCGCGATTCCGATGGAACCGATCCCAGAGCGCAAGCATGCTCGGAAGCACGAGAACGGCTGCGCTCGTGGCGAGCAGGATGGTGTAAGCGATCACGAATCCGAACTGCCTGAACGGGATTGTCGTCGAGATGATCAGGATCCCGAAGCCCGCGATCGTGGTGATCGCAGATCCCGCAAGCGCCCCGCCCGTGAACGTGAGGGTTCGTTCCATCGCCTCGTCGCCGTCGGCACGCTCCGCCCTTTCTTCGAGGTATCGATGCGTGACATGGATCATGTACGGGATACCCACACCGATTCCGATGGCCGAGATCGTGGCGGTGATCGGTCCGAATGGGATGCCGAACGCTGCCATGAGGCCAAACACCCAGAGAACGACCATGACGACAGGCAGCGTCGTGATGACGCCGAGCATCGGTCGACGCGACTCGAACCAGAAGTTGATCACGAGGAGCAGCAGGGCCGCTCCGAGCGTCAGGAGCAGGGACGAGACCTGCGAGTTGCGCAGCGTCCGAACGACGAGGTCGCCGATGATGAAGTTGGATGTGGCGATCGCTTCGAGTCCGGCGTCACGCGAAGGTTGGAAGGCCGCGTTGAGCCCCGTCGCGACGCGCTCGGCACCTGCCTCCCCTGCGGTCGTGTCGAATCCGAACAGCGCTGCGGAGTACGCGCCGTTCTCCTGTACGAGCACGCCTGCGAGGCGCTCCGGATGGTTCGCGACGGCAACGTCGTACATGGGCGAGACGTCGGCTCCGTCCGGAACCATCCGCTGCTGGTCGAAACCGACAGTGAGGGCCGTGTTGAACAGCTCCGGGTCGAACTGATCATTGTCCGGTGCAGGGTTCAACAGTTGGAACATCACTCCCATGAAGGTGTTGCCTGTCGGGAAGGTGAGGCCGTTCGGCGTCGTGATGGACTGAACCGTCTCGACGTCAGCAGCATCGAGGTAGGAGGCCAGCATGGCGTTCCACGCGGACCCCGCAGCAATGTCACCCTGAACCAGAACGCTCGTGGTTTCCGGGAAGTCGAATCGCTGGTCGAGCGTGACCGCAGTATCGCGGAGCGGTGAGGTGGTGGGAACGAAGTCGAGGAACGAGAACTTCGTCGAGAGCTTCGTCATGCCGAACGCCCCAACTCCGGTGAGTACGAGCGCCACGATCACCGTGGCAACCGCGAACTGGCGCGGAAGCACCGCGGTCCGACCGATGATCCTGGGCAGTATGCGCCCCTCGCCGCCCTCGAGGCCTTCTGTATCGAGCCTCCCCCGCCGCTCGGCGCGCCGATCGAGGAGCTGCCTCACCGCAGGGACGAACGTGAGCATCAGCAGGAACGAGAACGAAATGCCGACCGCAGCCAACTCTCCGAACTCGGCGAGCGCGGGAATCGCACTGGTGACGTTGGTGAGGAACCCGACCGCCGTCGTGAGCGTCGCGAGGACGAGCGCGATGCCGACGGTGCGGATGGCGACGCTGACCGAACGGTCGACTGATGAACCAGCCGAAAGTTCCTGGCGGTAGCGGGTCGACATGTGGATCGAGTAATCGACGCCGAGGCCGATGAGGAGGATCGGCAGGATCTGCGCCATCTGCGACTGGTCCTCGAAGCGCAGGTAGCCGTAGCCGCTCATCCACTGGATTGCCAACAAGATCGTGATGAACGTCAGGACGGTGTCTGAAGTCGTTCGACGCAGCTTCTTCGAGGTGAAGGTCCACATCAAGAAGGCGACGAGGTACAGGATCGCCGCGATCGAGAGCACTGACCCGAGGGTCGCGTCGGCCCAACTGCTCGGGAGGAGGTCCGGCAGCACGAGCGCCAACGCGGGCGCCACCACAATGGCGACGGCGGAGGCCATCATCGCGACACCACCGACGAAGAGGAGACGATCCTTCCTGTAGGACGGCTTCACGAGGAAGACGGTCGCGAGGACCAAGAGAATGATCAGGCCGGCAGATGCGAACAGGCGGAGGATCTCTTCTTGGAAGTCATCACCGGAGGCGAAGATCAACTCCTGGCTGAACGGCTCGAGCGTGATGGTTCCGGGGACCTCCGCGAGGGCCACCGACTCCGCGACCGCCTTGGCCCGGTTTGCGAGCTCGTCGAAGTCGTCGCTCCCCTCGTAGGAGATCGCCGTGAGACCGAGCTCGGACGTTGCGGAGTTCGGGTCTCCATCGTCGGACAGCAGTCCGGTCACGAATGGGCGCGACTCCGGCGGAATCTGCTCGAGACCGGCCGTGTACAGCGCCTTCACTTCCGCGTCCGACGTCGGCATCGGCGCCCCACCCTGGATGGCGAACTGCACAGGTGCGAGATACGACAGGATCGCGAACGACTGCGGGGTGTCCTTCACCAGGAACTCGCCGGCCGGGCCCGAACGGACCGACTGGTCGAGCGCATTGGCAGCCAGCAACCCGTCAAGCGTGATCACATCGCCCGTGGACGACGAAGTCATCACCTGCATCCTCGAAGCGGTACCACCGAACAGATCACCGATCCGCTCAGCCGCGGTCAACTCGGCGGCATCCGGTGCGAACGACTCGTTCTGGTCCTCTGATGGCACGAATTTGGAGCCAAGGTTTCCGAGCACCAACGACACCGCGATGGTTACGGCGACGACGACCCACGGGAGCTTTCGCACGGCCGTGGCGAGTGAGTTCACAAGGGTTTTCACGATTCCTCCGGTTGATGGCTACCCGCGCACGGCGTCCGGCAGCGAAGCATCGACGCCCGCCCCGCGAGTTCGGGCAAGCCTAAAGCGTGCACGTTCCGTGACTGTCGCTTTCGAGGGTCTCAGCGCGGCGGTGCAACCAGCTCGACGAGGTCCGCAATGACCTTCTCGATGGGAACGCCGCGAGCTTCCTTGTCCTCGCCACGCATGCGGACCCCAGCGGTCTTGTTCTCGACGTCGTTGTCGCCGACGACGAGGATCGCCGGGGTCTTCTGCGTGATCGCGTTGCGGAGCTTCTCACCGACGGTCTCGTCCGCCGTGTCGACCTCGACCCTCACGCCAGCTTCGACAAGACGATCACCGATCGCCGTTGCATACTCGTTGTGGCGGTCCGCGACCGGAACGACCGTCGCCTGAACCGGCGACAGCCATGCGGGGAATGCGCCAGCGTGATGCTCGACGAGGATCCCGATGAAGCGCTCGACCGATCCGAGCAACGCACGGTGCACCATCACGGGCCGCTTGCGCGTGTTCTCGTTGGTCGCGTACTCAAGCTCGAAGTTCTCCGGTTGGCCGAAGTCGACCTGGATCGTCGAAAGCTGCCAGCGACGGCCAAGGGCATCCTTGATGTGGATGTCGATCTTCGGCCCGTAGAACGCTCCCTCGCCGGGGGCGAGCTGGTACGAGAGATCTGCCGTCTCGAGCGCGGACGCGAGGTACGCCTCTGCTCGTTCCCACATGTCAGGATCGCCGACGTACTTCTCGGGTCGCGTCGAAAGATCAGCTTCGAACTCGTCGAATCCGAAGTCCCTGAGAACCATCAGGACGAAGTCGAGGAGACGTTGGAGTTCGTCGGCAAGGTCCTCCTCGGTGGTGAAGATGTGGCTGTCATCCTGCGTGAAGCCGCGCACGCGCATCAATCCGTGAAGCACGCCTGACCGCTCGTACCGGTACACGGTGCCGAGCTCGAAGAGGCGCAACGGCAGTTCCCGATACGACCGGCTCCGCGCCTTGTAGATCAGGATGTGGAACGGGCAGTTCATCGGTTTGACGAAGTAGTCCTGGCCCTTCCCGTGCGATCCCCGGTCGAGTTCCATGGCGGGGTACATGGCGTCCCTGTAGAAGTTGACGTGCCCGGACGTCTCCCAAAGATCTGCCTTTGCTAGATGAGGCGACATCACGTGCTCATAGCCGTGGGCTGCGTGGGTGCGGCGCGAGTAGTCCTCGACGGCGCGCCGGAGCGTCCCTCCCTTCGGATGCCACACCGCCAGTCCGGCGCCGAGTTCGGATGGGAACGAGTAGAGGTCGAGGTCCACCCCGAGGCGACGGTGGTCGCGCTTCGAGGCTTCCTCCAACATGTTGAGGTAGTCGTCGAGAGCCTTCTTCGACTCCCAGGCGGTCCCGTAGATCCGCTGAAGCTGGGGGTTGTCCTCGTTGCCACGCCAGTATGCCCCGGCCGCACGCATGAGCTGGAAGGCCTTCAGCCTTCCTGTCGACGGTAGGTGGGGGCCTCGGCAGAGGTCGAGGAACCCGTCGTTGCGATAGGTGCTGACGGTGTCTCCCGCCACGCCCTCATCGGCATCGACGCCTTTGATGATCTCGACCTTGAAGGGATGGTCTGCAAACGTCTCGAGCGCTTCGGCGATCGAGAGCTCACTGCGCTCGAACGGCTGATCTGCTGCGACGATCTCGGCCATCCGGTCCTCGATGGCGTTGAGGTCGTCTGGCGCGAACGGCCGCTCCACCGAGAAGTCGTAGTAGAAGCCGTCGTCGATCGCAGGCCCGATCGCGAAGGTCGCACCAGGGAAGAGGTCGAGGACCGCCTGCGCCATGATGTGCGCTGCCGAGTGACGGATCACGTGGCGACCGGCCTCTGTGTTCTCGGTGATCACCGAGACGCTCGCGTTGCGGTCGATCGGGCGATGGAGGTCGTATGGCTCCCCGTCGACCGTCACCGCCACGGCGGCGCTCGCCAGCCTCGGACCGATGTCTGACGCGATCTGGTATCCGGTCGTCGACGCGTCGTACTGTCGGTTGGAGCCGTCAGGAAGCGTGATGGTGATCGACACGGTGTCCGCCTTGGTTCGATGAGGGCACAAGCGTACCCGTGCCAACGGATCGTTCAATATCCCGACGCGTTCGGCTGACGCGTCGCCCGACCGCCGATGAAGCGTTCAGACCCGTCGCGCGCCGCCGGCCGACCAGGCATGGAAATACCTCGGTTTTTCGCGCTCTGGCCTTACATTTGGCGGAGTCGATGGAGGACAGATGATGTTGGAGATGGGCCTTGCCGCACTGCTCGTGACCGTTGCAGTCGTCGCCGTGGGTACCCGTTCCCAGGCGGTGACGCAATCCCCCGGTCCCCTGCTTCTCACCACGGTCGACGAGTCGAGCGACCTGCCATGTCCGTGGTGCCGCGCCGCCACCCGCGAGGTCGACGATCACTGCCCGAGCTGCGGTCAACGGTTCGGCTGAGCGTCAACTCCCGGACTTCGAGAATTCTCGGTTGACCATCGTGGTCTCGAGTCCGATCGATCGGTAGAGCGCGATCGCACCCTCGTTCTTGCTGTCCACCCACAGCGTGCCCCTTGCCGTACGGTTGTCGGACGCCAAGAGGTCGTACGCGGCGACCGCCAGCGTCGTCCCGTATCCCCTGCCCCGCGCGTCGGTGACAACACCGACCCGATAGATCTCACCGTCGCCGTTCGGGTGCACCTTCGTGACACAGAACCCGACAGGAACACCACCGTGTTCGACGAAGATGACCCCTGCGTCTCGGAACCATCCCTCCCGCTCCCACACATCGATGTCCTCAATCGTCATCGTGCCCGCCTCCGGGTGACCGGCGAACGCAGCGTTGTTCAGTTCGACGAGGACGCCTCGTTCGTCCTTTCCCATCGTTCGGAAGTCGCCAATGGGCGGCGTGTCCGTCAGTGGAAGGTCGGCGGCCATATGGGCGAGGGCGCGGCGCTCTTCGAAACCGAGCGCGGCCAACGCAGTGTCGAGCGAACTGCGCTGAGACCACACAGTGGTGCTCGTCCCTCGAGGCACAAGCCACAGACCCGCCCGAAGGACTTCGAGCTCGAACTCGGCGAACTGAAGCGATGGCTCGACAACGGTCTCGAGCTCCCACAGGAACGTTCCGTCCGACTGACGGTGTTTCGCAGCGACCGCGACCGCCTGAATCGAGTCACCTTCTGCCACAACGACGTGCGCCGAGGCATCGGAAAGGCGGCGCACTTTGGCTTCACTCAACGCGGGCTTTCCCTGCGCCTCGGAGACGCGTTGAACGAAAGCCGAGATCGCGTCGTCCTTCATGATCGACAAGATAGGGACAGGTGATCGTTCTGGCGAAGGCCACGGCGGTAAGCTCGCCGTTTGTGAGCTCGGTAGGACTTGTCTTGGGGGGCGGTGGGATCACCGGCGCCGCATTCCACTTCGGAACGTTGTTTGCGCTCGAAATGGCGAGCGGTTGGCAGGCGAACGATGCCGAGGTGGTTGTCGGCACGTCGTCCGGTGCGGTGGTTGCGGCGATGGTCCGCACCGATTCGGTCCACCTCGACAGCATCGCCGGAACTGGACGGTCGCGCGAGGAGATCAACGCGTTCCTGACCGGACATCTCCTTCGTCGTGGAACCCCAAGGGGTGCGGTGCGCTGGCTCAGACACGGACTGGGACCAGCGTTGCGCAAGCCATCGCTCCATGCCGCGCTCGCGAGCCCCGGCCTCTACCGAACCGACGGGATTGGCGAATGGATACGTTCTGTAGGTGGAGACGTCGCAGACGGCTGGCCCGCCCGTCGCACCGCGATCGTCGCATACGACGTTGCAGACCGGCAGCGTGTCCCCTTCGGCACCGAAGCGGCACCAGAGGTGTCGTTGGCCGACGCAGTCATGGCGTCGAGCGCGGTTCCTTTCATGTACGAACCCGTGCAGATCGATGGTCGTTGGTACGCAGACGGTGGGCTCGCATCCGGTACATCCGCCGACCTGGTCCTCGCGAATCCGGAGCCACTCGATCTCGCGTTGATCATCGCGCCGCTCGCAGCAACTGCGCCCGGCCACCGAACCGGACTCTTCGCCGACATCTTCGACCGCACGGGAAGGGCGGCTCTCGAGGCCGAGGTCGCCCACATCAAGCGCGAATGGCCGGACACCGAGGTCCTCATTCTGAGGCCCAGCTCACAGGTCCTCGACATCGCACGCCCGAATCCGATGTCGGTCGCCGCTGCGATTCCGACATTTCTCGAAACGCTGCGCTCGATGCGACACGATCTCGCCGATCCTGCCGTTTGGGACGTTGTCCAGCGGCACCTGCTTCCAGCACCGGCCGTCGACGCACGCGCAGGTTCGTAGAATCGCCGCATGCCACCTGACGCCGCCACGAACGACACCACACAGACGGGCATCCTCGGCACATCGGATCGAGTCGAACTGGTCGCGACCGTTGCCCTCGCCATCGCGACGATCCTCACCGCGTGGTCCGCATTTCAAGCAGGGAAGTGGGGCGGGATCCAGGCGATCAACTTCTCAGAAGCAGGAGCTGCGCGCACCGAATCCACTCGTGCCGACACGCGAGCCGGACAGCAATCCCAGATCGATGCCGCGATGTTCATCGATTGGGTCACCGCGATCAGCAACGACCTCGACTCGGGAAAGATCGTCATCGACTCCGCATCCGAGTACGAACCATCCGACGGAACCGTCTCCGGCTTCCTGTACAAACGCTTTCGCGACGAGTTCAGGCCATCGGTCGATGCGTGGCTCGCAACGGATCCGTTGAACGATGAGAGCGCGCCGCGAACTCCTTTCGACATGGTCGACGCCGACGGCGATCCCCTGTATGTGACGGCCTTATCGCGCGAAGCTGACAGGCTCACGGCGGTGGCCGATCAGAAAGCGCAGGACGCGCGCGACGCGAACCAAAACGGCGACAACTATGTCCTCACGATGGTTCTGTTCGCGTCAGTCCTGTTCTTTGCTGGCGTCAGCTCGAAGCTTCTCGCGAGGCGTAACAGGATCATCGCGCTGGCTTTCGGAGTCGTGATCCTCATCTCGGGGATGGTGATCCTCGCATCGCTCCCGATCCAGATCTAGGTCCGCGACCGACCGATCTCGATCGCACCGACAACGCCGGCGTCGTCGCCGAGGCCCGGGGGAACGATCCTCAATTCGCCTGATTCGAACGGCACCGGTGGGTACCCGGCAGCAGCATCCGCAGCGGCAGCTGCAACGGCGGCGTGGAAGCCGGGCACCTTGCTCACTCCCCCGCCGATGACGACCAACGTCACCGGTACCGCCGCGAGGAGGGAGACGAGCCCGTGGCCGACGTACCACGCGATCAGGTCGAGCGCCGCGGCCGAGTCACTCTCATCCATGTTCTCGAGACGGTCCCCGAAACGATCCTCGATCGCCGGACCGCTCGCCATGCCCTCGAGGCACCCGCCGTGGTACGGGCATCTACCCGCGTATGGATCACCCGGATGTCCGGGTACCCACACATGGCCTGCTTCCGAGTGGTTGGCGCCCGAGACAGGCCCGTTGGCCGTGAAGGCTGCCCCGATACCGGTACCGACGGTCATGTACATGGCGCCCTTCGCTCCGGACGCGGCGCCGAACTGCCGCTCTCCAGCGAGGGCCGCTGCAACGTCGGTGTCGATCGCGGCCTGTGACACTCCGAGCGCGGACGCGTGTCCACGGATCTCGCCGAAGACGTCGACGCCGCTCCATCCCTGCTTGGGAGTGTTGAGCATCGTGCCGTACCGGTCGGACGCATGCCGCAGGTCCAGCGGGCCGAACGACCCGATTCCCACGGTCAACGCACGGTTGTCAGCAACCGCGACGCGCATGGCCTCGCCAACGGCGTCGAGCGTCCGGCGGGGGGACGTCGTGGGAATGGTGTGCCTCGCGAGAACCCGGCCGGGTGCTTCCGCCGCGCTGGTTGCGACGATGACCTTGGTCCCCCCGAGTTCGACGCCGACGTGCACGTCCACGGGCGTGCTCACGACTGCGGTGCCCTCGCCTGTTTGAGTTGGTCGGCGATGATGAAGGCGAGTTCCAGGGCCTGACTGGCGTTCAGCCTGGGGTCGCAGTGGGTCTGGTAACGCGACCCGAGATCGTCCTCGCCGATTTCTGCGGATCCGCCGGTGCACTCTGTGACGTTCTTGCCGGTCATCTCGAAGTGGACGCCTCCGGGATGTGTTCCGAGCGAGCGGTGGATCTCGAAGAAGGACTCGACCTCGGATACCACCCGTTCGAATGGCCTGGTCTTGTATCCGTTGGACGTCGTGATCGTGTTGCCGTGCATCGGATCGCACGCCCACACGACGTCACGACCTTCGCGCTGAACGGCCTCGATCAGCGGTGGCAGGTGGTCCTCGACCTCGTCGGCGCCGTGCCGGGTGATGAGCGTCAGGCGCCCAGCATCGTTCTCAGGGTCGAGAACATCGATGAGGCCGAGCAGATCCTCGGGATCGAGCGTGGGACCACATTTGATCCCGATGGGGTTCTCCACGCCCCGGAGCAATTCGACATGGGCGCCATCGCGCTGGCGGGTCCGATCCCCGATCCACAGCATGTGCGCGGAGCACGCGTAATAGTCGCCGGTCAGGCTGTCGACCCTGGTGAGCGCCTGCTCGAACCCGGGCAGCAGCGCCTCGTGACTCGTGTAGAAGTCGGTCTCCCGCAGCTGCGGAACGGATTCCGGAGTGAGGCCGATCGCACGCATGAACGCCAAGGTCTCATCGAGATCGGAGGCCAGCAGTTCGTAACGCTCGGACTGCGGCGTGTCCTTGATGAATTCGAGGTTCCACTTGTGGACCTTGTCGAGGTTCGCCATGCCGCCCTGGGAGAAGGCCCGAAGGATGTTCAGGGTCAGGGCTGATTGGTGGTACGCCCTGAGCTGGCGGGTCGGGTCCGGAACGCGCTCATCTGCGTCGAACGCGAAGCCGTTGATGATGTCGCCGCGGTAGCTCGGGAGCTGCACGCCATCGTGCTCCTCAAACGGTGAGGTCCTCGGTTTCGCGAATTGACCGGCCAGACGGCCGACTTTCACGACGGGGAGCGACGCGCCGAACGTGAGCACGACCGACATCTGAAGGAGCACCTTGAACGTGTCGCGGATGGTGTCGACATGGAACTCGGCGAACGATTCTGCGCAATCTCCGCCCTGGAGCAGGAAGGCTTCGCCTCTCGCCACCGAGCGGAGTCGATCGCGAAGGCGCCGAGCCTCGCCGGCGAACACGAGTGGAGGCGACGAGGCGAGTTCCTTCTCGACTGCTCGCAGCGCGTCGGCATCCGGCCACTCCGGTTGCTGTTCTGCGGGCTTCCCCCGCCAACTGTCTGGT
>QJWC01000106.1 GCA_003235475.1 Acidimicrobiia bacterium
GCGGCCACATCCTCGGTCGTCTCCGGGAAGACGACGCACAGGGCAGTCCCGCGTTCGACGCCGGAGTCCTTGGCGAAGATGGCGAGGTCGAGGGGATGCGACCGCACGCGTTCGGCGCCGAGCGCCTCCTCGAGCGCCTCGACCACGGATGGCAGCGAACGCTTCACGGTGTCCCCCAACCTCCGCCGCCAGGGGTGAGCACCAGGAGACGGTCGCCCGGTTCGACGGTCACGGTGCATTTGGCGTCGAGCTGCGTTCGCACACCGTTGTTGCGAATGAGCCAGTCCTCGCCGACACTCCCCGGAGATCCGCCGTGCAGACCCCAGGGAGACGACATCCGTCGCTCGCCCATGAGTGAAAGGGTCGCCCGCTCACCGAAGGTGATTTCGCGCTCGATGCCGTCGCCTCCGGCGTGGAGTCCTTCGCCGCCGCTTCCGCTTCGCAGGCGATAGCGGGAGATGTGGAACGGGTAGTGCATCGGGATCGAGGTGATTGGCGTGTTCTTGGTGTTGGTCATTCCGGTCTGGATGCCCGATTGGCCGGCACGGATCGGTCTGCCGCCTTGGCCACCTGCCACCGTTTCGTAATAGGCGAACCGATCGTTCCCAATCAGCACGTTGTTCATGGTTCCCTGGCTCGCGGCAGGCACCCGCTCGGGAGCGAGCTGGGCCAGCGCTCCGAGGAGGCAGTCCGCGATCCGCTGGGATGTCTCGACATTCCCTGCCGCGACCGCCGCTGGCGCCTGTGCGTCGACGAGGGAGCCCTGCCTCGTGACGAGATGCAGCGGACGGTGCGCGCCGCCCGTGGCAGGAATTGTCGGGTCGGTGGCGACACGCACGGCATAGGAAAGGCATGACGCCGTGACAGCCCGCACCGCGTTGATGTTGCCCGCAATCTGATCAGTCGTGTGACTGAAGTCGGCGGTGAGGTCGGAACCGTCGACGGTCACGGACACCGCGATCTCGAGAGCCATGCCCTTCCACTCCATGGTGTCCACGAACGAAGCGGTTACGTTCGGGAGGTCACTGATTGCAGCACGCATCCGCCGTTCGCCGTACGACAGCAGTTCTTCGCTGAGGCGTAGGTAGGCATCTGGCCCGACCGACTCCACGAGCTGGCGAAGCCTGTACGCCCCCGCTTCGTTCGCGCCGAGCTGGGCGCTGAGGTCGCCCTCTCGTTCAGCCGGTGTGCGGGTCGCGTCGAGGAAGGGGACCAGGAAAGCGTCGACCCACTCGCCTCGCCGAACGGCGACCATCGGCGAGACGACGATCCCCTCCTGGTCGACGCGCACCGCGTGCGCAGGCATGGATCCGGGCGCCTCGCCGCCGACGTCGGCATGGTGCGCACGGTTCCCGACCCATCCGATCAGCGTTGATCCAATGTGCACAGGGCGCACGATCGTGAGATCGTTGAGATGGGTGCCACCGCGATACGGGTCGTTGACCGCGAACTGGGCATCTGGTTCCGGGTTCTCCCCGAAGGTGTCGAGCACGGCCCGCACCGACGCTGGCATCGAGCCGAGGTGGACGGGGATGTGCTCGGCCTGGGCGAGCATCTCGCCCAACGGCGTGAACACGGCGGCTGAGCAGTCGAGCCGCTCCTTGATGTTCGGGGAGAACGACGTATTGCGCAGCACGATCCCCATGTCCTCAGCGATGCGGGCAAGCTGGTTCCGGGTCACCTCGAGGGTCACGACGTCGAGGCTCACCACGTCACCTCGATCGATCCGTCGTCGAGCACCGCGGCCCTCTCTCCGACGTCGACGTACGTTGTCGCCTCGGACTCCTCGATCACAGCGGGACCGGTGAGCACATCACCGACCGCCATGCCATCTCGAGGCTGGATCGTGGCGACCTCGTCGTTGCCCCGCGACGTCCGTACCCGTCGAGATCCGCTGCCAGTCGAGGGGGCCGGCTCGAAGCCACCGAGATCGCGAAGCGGCGGCTCGCCCGTCGCAGCACACCGCACCGTCACGATCTCGACGGGATCACCGGATCGAACGAACCCGTTGCGTCGATGATGCCGTTCTTCGAACCCCTCGATGACCACGTCCCAGTCGTCGCCCGGCCGCCACGGGACGCCGATCTCGTGCGCCTGGCCGATGTACCTCGCGTCGACCATCCACGACACGGACGTCGGCTCGTGGCCGGAGGAGACGAGCGCCTCCCGCGCATCTGCGGCAAGGCCCTCGGCAGCAAAGGCCACACTCGAGACGTCACCCGTGGCGTGGACTGCGCGTGCAAGATCCGCCCGCGGAGGTGCGAGAAGCAACCCGACGGCGCTGAATACGCCGGCGTGGCGGGGAACGATGACGGACCGCATTCCGAGGCGGCGAGCCACGGCGCTCGCGTGGAGTCCGCCGGCACCCCCGAAGGCAACGAGGTTCGCAGTCGATGGATCGGCGCCCTGTTCGACGGTCACCGTGCGAACCGCGCCAGCCATGACTTCCTCCGCAATCGTGAGGATCCCCATCGCGGCCTCGAAGACGTCGAGCCCGAGCCGGTCTCCGATGCGCTGGATGGCGAGTGACGCCGCGTCGGCATCGACGCTCACCTCGCCTCCGAGCATCGCTCCCGGGTCGATTGTCCCGAGCACGACGTCGGCATCCGTCACGGTCGCCTCGGTCCCTCCCCTCCCGTAACAGGCAGGGCCCGGATGGGCACCGGCGCTCCTCGGCCCGACACGGA
>QJWC01000115.1 GCA_003235475.1 Acidimicrobiia bacterium
CAACTTCACCTTGCCGAACTACGCGACGGCTCCCTACACCGCGCGCTGGTCGGAGAACTACCTGAGCTTCCTGGTCGAGTACCTGTCGGCCAACGGGACCCTGCCCGCCGACTTTCCCAAGAGCACGCGGCTGCAGGACGCCACGCAGGCCATCATCGACCTGGTGAACGCGATCAATACGCCGCGTCCGGGTGGGGGCTATGCCGACAACGTCCGCTTCGGCCTCGCTCGCTTTGACACGCAGTTCTCGTCGGCGGCGGACGAGCCGATGCCATCGCCGCCGGATCCCGACACCGACGTGTTCGACGGCGGCGGCAGTGACCGAGGGCAGGGTGCCTACATCGTGGTGCCGATCGCGCCGGGCAACAACGCCGCCATCGCCACCGCGCTGGCCAAGTTCACCCCGATCGACTTCAACCCGCTGGGCACGGCCCTGGTGGACATCGGGCGCTACTTCGTCGGGGCCTTCGAGAACGGAACGGACGGCAGCGTCGGCTTGGGTGCCTATCCGCAGTATCGCCGCAGCATCATCGATGGCAGCCTCGATCTGGCCGGAGCTCCCGGCAGCCCGATCACGAGTGGTGCGGATTGCCAGAAGAACTTCATCCTGGTCGTCACCAGCGGCACGCCGGACAAGGGGGACAAGGAGAGCAACGATGGCGTCGACTTCAGCGGCGGCAGCCTCTTCAACTCCACCTTCGGCAGCGACTACGCGAACGACGGCGGCGGGCCGGCCTCCGATCCGCAGTTCGTCACCGACGTGGCGCAGTACCTGTTCGAGAAGGATCTGATCTCGGACGACACCCTGCCCGAAGTCCAGAACCTGATCACGTACACGGTCGGCTTCACGGTGGACTCGCCCACCCTCGAGCGCGCGGCGACCAAGGGCGGCGGGCTCTACTTCACCACGAGCAGCACCGACGATCTCGTGGACAAGCTGCGCATCGCGATCGACGACATCATCCTGCGCAGCGCGACCTTCACCTCGGCGACGGTGCCGACCAGCCGCCAGTCCTTTGCAGACGCGTTCTTCGTCACCTTCCTCGAGCCGCGTCCCGAGGGCACGCTGTGGGTGGGCCATCTGCAAGCCTTTCAGCTCGACGAGAACTTCAACATCCTCGACAAGGATGGAAACGACGCGCTCGATGCGAACGGACAGTTCATCGAGCCCCGAAATCCCTTCTGGGATACGCAGTCTCGACTGCACGAGAGCGGTGTCACGCGGAATCTGCTGACCACGAAGACGCCGAGCAACGCCTTCACCACCGCGAACATCTCCGCCTCGGACCTCTCGATCACGACGGCCGACCTGAACGACTTTCCGAACGATCCGGCGCTGCCGTTCAGCGATATCGAGGTGCTGGCCGACGCGGTCGTGAGCTTCGTGCACGGAGAGGACAGCTTCGATCGCGATCGCGATGGGGACTCCACGGAGCTGCGGGAGGCGGTGCTGGGCGACATCTTCCACTCGAACCCGCTCGCGATCTCGGCTCCGCCGCCGTTCCTGGCGGGCGAGGACGGCTTCGGCCCGGTAGGGGATCCCACGAGCTTCGTCGAGACCTACTTCGACCGTACCCGCGTGCTCTACGCGGGCGCGAACGACGGCATGCTGCACGCGGTGCACGGAGGTCTGTTCAAGCTGGGCGACAATCCGAGCACCGCGGCCACCGAGACCGTGTACTACAGCATCGACGACGGGGTCGAAGGGGCGGAGCTCTTCGGCTACATCCCGGGATTCCTGCTGCCCAAGATCAAGCAGCTGCCGCAGCTGGTATCGAAGCCCTTTTACGTGGATGGCACGCCTGCCGCAGGCGACGCCTGGCTGCCCTCGAGCGCGACCGATACCACCAAGGAAGCGAATGAGTGGAACACCGTGCTGATCGCGGGCATGCGTGGCGGGGGGGATGGCTACCTGGCACTCGACGTGACCGATCCCTCGGCGACGAGCGGCGCGCACGGTCCGTATCCGAGACTGCTCTGGGAGTTCACCGACGCAGATCTCGGGCGCACCTGGTCCGAGCCCGTGATCACGCGCATCAAGGTCAAGGCAGGAGTCAACGGAGACTTCTGCGGCATCGACAACGACGAGGGCGCAGATGTCACCTTCACCAGTGGCAACTGTCGCGAGGAGTGGGTCGCCATCTTCGCCGGTGGCTACAGCCAGGACGGCAATCCGAACGACCCGAGCTACCTGACCTCGGCGGACGCGAGCTTCAGCACCGTCAGCAAGTCCATCTACATCGTCAGCCTGGACGACGGTCAGATCCTGGCGAAGGCGGCCTACGACGCGTCGGATTCCCAGCTCCAGAACATGGTGTACTCGATGCCCAGCCAACCCGCGGTCATCGACAGCGACTTCGACGGCTTCGCGGATCTGATCTACGTGGGCGATCTCGGTGGACAGATGTGGAAGTGGGACATCAAGAACCTGGGTACGCCGGATGCCATCACCGGCCTGGTGCCATTCTCGGACTGGCCGATCGGCCGCATCTTCACGGCTCCGGTGGCCGCGAACGGACACTATCGAAACATCTTCTTCCCACCGAGTGTATCGCTCACGAGCGGGAACAAGCTACGCCTGGCCTTCGGTACCGGAGAGCGCACGGACCTCGAGTACGCGAGCACGACGGGCGTGGACGAGAACCGCTTCTACGTCTTCCAGGACGACAATCCGGTC
>QJWC01000064.1 GCA_003235475.1 Acidimicrobiia bacterium
ACAGATTAACTCGATCTGTATGGTCGGGAGCGGTCATTTTCTAACAATCTTGCGCTTCTTGGTCAACAGATATAATTAATCTGTTCATTCGATCTCTCGAGCGAGAGACAGAGGGGGAGCCAGGTGTCCGAGGAGGATCGGCCCACGGGCTTTCGCGATTTCGGGGAAGTCGAGACGGGCGGCATCCCCCCATGAGTGCCCCGCTCCAGGGCTTGCGGATCGTCGAGATCGCCGGCGAGATTGCGGGGCCGTATTGCGGGAAGCTCCTCGCCGGCCTCGGTGCCGAGGTCTTCAAGATCGAGCCGCCGTCGGGAGATCCGCTTCGCGGCTGGGGGCCGTTTCTCGGCAATGTCCCCGATCCCGAACGATCGGGACTGTTCGAGTACCTCAACGCGGGCAAGCAGGGGGGCGTTCTCGACCTCGAGAATGCCACCGATTTCGCGACCGCCCGCTCGCTGTTGGCCGCCGCCGACGTGCTGATCGACGGTGTCCCGCACGGCACCCTCGACCATTGGGGACTCGATGGTCACACGCTGAAGACCATCTGTCCCGGACTCGTGATCGTTCGCATCTCGAACTTCGGTCAGCAGGGACCGTGGCGCGATCGCGCAGCCACGCCGCTCACCCTGCAAGCAGCCTCGGGCTGGATCACAAACAAGGATCCCAACCGTCCCCCGGTGCAGGCAGGAGCTCGGATTCCCGAGTACATCGGCGGCGCCTACGCCGCACTCGCTGCGCTCACCGCCCTGCGGAGTCGTTCGACCAACTCCGATCGTACGATCGAGATCGATGTCTCGCAGCTCGAGTCGATCTTGTCGACGCTCCCCTACCCCATGCTCATCTTCGAGAAGTTGAGCAGACTCGGCATCCCGCCGAGCACACGCGCAGCGCCGATCCTCGGCATCGTGCAGGCGGCCGACGGCCAGATCGGAATCAACTGTCTCACAGGCCAGCACTGGCTGGACGTCTGCGCCCTGCTCGGCCTCCCGGAGTTCGGCGAGCACCAGGTCGCGGTCATGATGGGAGGACCCGAGCGCACCGGTTTCTTCGAGAAGGCAGAGGCCTGGCTCGCAGAGCGAACGGTCGACGAGCTCCTCGACACCTGCCAGGCGATGCGCCTGCCCGCTGCCCCAGTCGGCGACGGGGCCACGATGCTCGGCTTCCCACAGTACACCGCACGTGAGTTCTTCGTAGAGGGTGGAGGGGACGGCTGGTCGTTTCAGCAGCCCGGGGCCCCGTATCGACTTTCCAAGACACCCGTTCTCGCTCTGCGCGGCGCGCCTCGGCTCGGCGAGGCGGCGGCGCTCGTCTCGCCCCCCACGAAGCGCCCTGATCGTCGTCCGCCCACTAACGCTTCCGCCGAGTCGCCCTTCGCGGGGATCAAGGTACTCGACCTCAGCACGTTCTGGTCGGGTGCGTACGTCACCTGCTACCTCGGCGCGTTCGGGGCCGACATCGTGAAGGTCGAGTCGATCCAACGCCCCGATGGCCATCGCTACTCGGGTGCGTTCCCCTTCGAGGGCGATGACTGGTATGAACGCAGCGTGATCTGGCAGGGCACGAACCTCAACAAGCGCGACCTCACCCTCGATCTCGGCTCCGAGCGCGGCCGCGAGCTCGCCCGCCAGCTTGCCGCTGAGGCGGACGTCGTCATCGAGAACTTCTCGCCCCGGGTCGTCGAGGAGTTCGGCCTGGATTACGCGTCGCTCGAGCGGATCAATCCCGACGTCATCTTCGTTCGCATGCCGGGGTTCGGGCTCGAGGGGCCCTGTCGGGACTACGTCGGCTGGGCCCTCAGCTTCGAGCAGATGTCCGGGATGGCGGCGGCCACCGGATACCCCGACGGTCCGCCCTGCAACCTCCAGGGACCGGCCGATCCCATCGTCGGTGTGCATGCGGGAGTCGCGCTCCTCGCCGCGCTGGAGCACCGGCGCCGAACGGGTGAGGGCCAGCAGATCGAAGTCGCGCAGATCGAGGTCGCAGCGTGTCTCACCGCGGAGCCGACGATCGAGTACTCGATGAACGGCGCCGTTCCACCCCGCGAAGGAAACCGCCAGCGCGGCTACACGCAGGGCGTCTACCCGACCGAGACGGACGACGTGTGGGTGGCGGTCTCCGTGCGAGACGACGACGACTGGTCGGGGCTCGTGGACGCGATGGGACGGCCGGAGCTGCTCGGCGACTCGCGCTTTGCGTCAGCCCAGGCACGAGAGACCGCCCACGACGTGTTCGACGACATCGTCGCCGGCTGGACGCGAACGAAGTCCGCCGACGAGATCGTCAACGGACTGCAAGCACGACACGTCCCTGCCGAGCGCCTCCTCACCCCGGACCGGATGTACGACGAACCGCAGCTCGCGGCTCGTGGCTTCTACGAGGAGTTCGATCACCCCGTCACCGGAAGCAACCGCTACCCGGGCTGGCCGTTTCGAATCGCGCCCGGTCCGAAGCACCACCACCGGTGGGCGCCGCCGACACTGGGACAGCACAACGACGAGATCCTCCGCGACCTCGGCCTTTCGGACGACGAGATCGAGGCGCTCCGTCGTGAACGGGTCATCGGCGAACGTCCTCTTGGCGGCTGATCCGTCGTCGCCGACGCAACTTCCGGAGAAGCGTTCTGCCGGCGAAGCAAGAGGGACGGTCGCGAGAGGCG
>QJWC01000079.1 GCA_003235475.1 Acidimicrobiia bacterium
ACGACGTTGGGGCGGGGGATGGTTCATCGGGGCCTGGGTCGTCCCGTTTGCAAACATCGTCCTCCCGAGAATGATGTTCGCCGAACTCGAACGCGTCTTCCAGGTGCCATACAAGGGTCTTCCCATCGATGGTGAATGGCGACACTACGACCGCACGGTGCTGCTGGATGTCTGGTGGGCGCTCTACCTCGGCGCCGCCGTCGGACGTGCCGTGACGTTCCTTCTCGCCGGAGGACAAGCCGTGAGTGCCGCTCAGGAACTCGCACAGACGGCCCGCTGGGACGCGATCTCCTCGTTGTTCGGCGCAGCGGCAGGGCTCGTGTTCGTCATCGTCATACGGCGAGTAGCCGTGTTCTCGACGCGCGGCGAACTGTTTTAGGCGTCGACGATCGCCGTCGCCGAATTGTGTCGGTTGTTGCTAGTTCGCTGGGCAGGCGGCTTCGAACGTGCCGCTCTTCACTCCGAGGTCATAGGTGCCGCTGGACCTGGCCGCATCCATTGCACGCTGTTCGTAGAACGTTCCAGATCCTGAGATCGAGTTGCCACTGATCTGCACGATGGCGGTGATGCCGTCCGGGATGCCCGTGACGGTTCCGTAGTCCGTGTATACGGCCGGGTCGACCTTCCACAGCTCGCCTGCGATCGATGGGTCGCCAGCCTGGATCACGACTGGTCCTCCCGCGGTCGATGCCTGGATCGTGATGGCCACCTGCTGGCCAGCGTCATCGACACCAAACATGTTCACCATGAAGAATCCGCTGAAGTCCGGGTTGCACAGCTCCCTGCCATCTCCGGTCAGCGCGAAGTGCCACGTCATGTCGCCGATCGTGGCTGTCGCTGTCCCCTCGACCATCGAGCCAGCGCCATCTTCGGCCGCAGCTTGCGTGGTCGTGGTGGTCTCCCCGGCGGTCGTGGTCGCGCCTGGTTGCGTCGTTTGCGGTGAGGCGTTTGTCGTCGTGGTCGTCGAGTCGCCGCCGCAGGCCGACAGGACAAGGGCGATGATGAAGATCGGAACGCGAATGAGGTGCTTCATGGTTCCTCGTCTCTCGTGCGATGGACGAATCAACTCTATCAGGTCGGTCCCGGACCGTCCGGGTCAACAGGTGACGCTGAAACTCCCCTGGAATGGCACGCCGTCGCTGTCCGAGAAGTCAACGAACAATCCCGTACCGGACATGGTTGATCCATCGACCGTCAAGTCGACGTAGTCGGCTCTCAACTCACCGACGCGAAGCTCGCCGGACCCGACTCCATTGAGCGAGCTGCCTTCGATGTGTAGCTCGACGGCGCGACCGTCCTCATCAAATCCCGACACGTTGACGACGAAGAACCCATTCTGATCAGGATCACACACCTCCCCGGGTGCACCGGTGAAAGTGAAGCTGTAGTCGTGGTCCCCAAAATTGGCGGTGAGCACGGAGTCGGACGTCGTTGGTACCGTTGTTGTGGTGGTTGTCGTGGTGGTATCAGGCGGGGCTTCGAAGTCCGCCGGGGCCGTGCAGAGCACGGTGATCGTGTAGCCGTAGAGCGGGCTGCCGCGCCAATCAGCGTCGGTCCACGGCAAATAGTTGCGCTCGTTGTAGGATGTCGAACTGAATACGGCGATGCCTCCGAAGGCGTTGTCGACCTCGGGCACCCTCTCCGCGTGAACGATGACCTCGGCGTTTTCGTGGTACAGCGCAGGCTCGTACACGTGAGTAACGAATGAGGGGCTAACGCCGTATTCGCTGTCGCCTTTGACGATCTCCCCCACGACCGTGGCGAACGCGTCGCCGGATCCGGAGATTCCGACATCCACCGTGATGAACAGTCCGGCCTGAGCGGTCACGATTCCTTCAGACGTTTCGAGGAACTCGTCACCGAGTTGCTCGCTGACGTAGTCGACGCCGAGATACTCCACGAGAGCATCAGCACTTCCCAGGTCGCGGAACGAGAACTCCTCTGTGCCCGCCGACACGACGGCCTTCGTTTCGAAGGGATGCCCATCGTCGTTCACGAAGCACCTTCCGATATTCGCCAACGACGCGTACCCGTGCGTCGCGAAGCCAGACACTGCTACGTTGCCATTCGCTGTCTTATAGAAGCCCGAGACGTCGGGTAGCCCTTCGACGATGATGACCGTTTGCCCGGGTTCCATGCAGGCCAAGGCCGCGTGTCGAAAGTTGTCGACGAGTTTCTCGATGGTGTCCACCGACTCGTAGACCGGGTAGTCACGCGTCTTCTCCTCCAGAAGCAGTCGGATGACGCCGTCGCTTGCATGCGGTTTTGCCCCGACACTGAGGAGTTCGTCGCGCTGCTGACCAGGGATGAGGCGGTCGGTAGCCGCGTCAATTATGAGGCGCGCGCGAACCTCGTCTTGACTGCCGGTCTCAAACCACCGTTCCGATGCCTTCCTGAGACCCGGTGGCAGCGCGGCATCCCAGGAGGCGCACTCGGGCGATAGTGCCCCAACGGATTGCTGGATCGGTTCGGGTGGATTGTGGGATCTGGTCGCGAACAAGACGACGCCAATTGCGGCGAGGCCGAACACGCCCAGGATTCCTGCAACCATGGGAGTCCAGCCCCCGACCGAAAGGTCTCTGATTCCCATATCGCTTTTGGAAGCTACTCAACGCGAGTACTCGCCTGCAAGTGGCTGCCGCACAGCGGACGATGTCAGCTCGTACATGTCCCGGAGTTTCGTCAGTCTGTCGCGCCGTAGAGTGCCTGCATGCCCAACCGTCACGTACACAACGGCGACGTCACGCTGTATGTCGAAGACAGAGGTGGTGGGCTGCCCCTCGTCCTCTTGCACGGGTTCCCTGAGACGGCGTTCTCGTGGCGGCATCAGATGCCTGTGCTCATTGACGCGGGGTATCGATGCATCGCCTTCGACCAGCGTGGCTACGGGACGGCGTCGAAGCCGGACGCACTCGACGACTATCGGCTCGAGGCACTCGTCGGAGATGTCATCGCGGTGCTCGACACCCTGGAGGTCGAGAAGGCAACGCTGATCGGCCACGACTGGGGGAGCATCGTCCTCTGGTCGACCGCGGTTCTCCATCCCGAGCGAATCGACCGGCTCGTGTCGCTGAATGTGCCATACCGCGGTGCATGCTGGGGTTTCCCCACGACCGATGTGATTAGGGAGTTGCTTGCCGATCGGTTCTCCTACGTCCTGCGATTCCTCGATGGCGACCGCGCCGAGCGCGACTTCGGCGCCGATCCCGCGAGGTGGCTGCAGTTCTTCTATCTCACCGCGGCGAAGAGAGATGACTTCATGAGCGGCGAGGAGTTCGACCGCTACCTCGACGCATTCGTGACGGGCGGCGTCACCGGCCCTGTGTCGTGGTACCGCAACATCGATCGGAACGCCGAGGACCTCGCTGCCCACCTCGGTGCGCGGATCGACCACCCGACCTTGCTGCTTGCTGCGGATGCGGATCCCGTGCTCCCGCTATCGCTGACCGACGGCATGGAACGCTGGGTTCCGAACTCGACTCGAGTGGTCATCGAGGACTGTGGCCACTGGACGCAGCAGGAGCGGCCCGAGCAGGTCAACGATGCCCTCCTCGCGTGGCTCGCTGCTGGCGACTGACGCTCTGATACGCTCAGCACGTGGAAGACGTACGCATCGCCCTGTTCGTGGATTACGAGAACCTCGCCATCGGGGCCAGAGAAGATCTCGGAATCACCTTTGACTTCCGGCCCGTCGCCGAAGCGCTGGCCGACCGCGGGCGCGTGGTCGTGCGCAGGGCGTATGCGGACTGGTCCCGGTTCGCCGACGACCGCCGAATGCTCACGGACAACCACATCGAGCTGATCGAGATCCCACAGCGCCGCGGCGCGGTCCGAAAGAACGCCGCGGACATCAAGATGGCGGTCGACGCCGTCGAGCTCGCCTTCGAGCGCGACTACGTGACAACCTTCGTGATTTGCACCGGCGACTCGGACTTCTCACCGCTCGTCCACAAACTTCGCGAGCTCAACAAGCAGGTGATCGGCGTCGGCTTGAAGGCCTCGACGTCCGCACTCCTCCCGCCAGCGTGCGACGAGTTCCTCTTCTACGAGAACCTCGACGGCGTCGATGCACCGCAGGCAAAGGTGATCCGCCGGAGCAGCGACGACTCGCCTCCCGTTTCGGGCAAGGACCTCGACACCCTCGATGCCCTCGTGGGGCGCACGCTTTCCGGCCTTCAGCGGAGCGCCGACACCCAGGTGCGGTCCTCAGAACTCAAGCGGGCCCTCCTTCGCAAGGACTCGACGTTCTCCGAGGCCGACTACGGGTTCCGGTCGTTCGGCGAGCTCATCAACCATCTCGCCGACCGGGGAAGGGTCGTGCTCTCCGACTCGGCGCGTCAGGGCGATCCCGTCGTCTCCTTCCCCCAGGACGGAAGGGGAGAGGGTTCCGCCTTTTCCCTGCTCGTCGACACGATCAAGTCGATCGACGGCAAGAAGCCGGTCCCACTCTCCGGGCTCAAGGACGAGATGCGCAAAGCCTCTCCGAAGTTCTCGGAGAAAGCATTTGGGTACAACGGCTTCCTCCAGTTCGTGAAGGCGGCTCGTGCGAAAGGCGTGGTCGACCTCGAATTCGACGAGGAATCCGGCGCCTACTCGGTGACCGTCGCCTCCTAGGTTCGCAATCCGCCGCTGGGTGAATTACAATGTTGTCATTCATCGTGCCGCGGAGGCAGCCATGGCAGTAGCCGTTCAAGAACCAACGACCAGCGTCGACTTCGTGACGGGGGCCATCGTTGCCAATTACCGTGCCCGTGCCGAGGACTCCATCGAGGTGTCGCTCGCGGAGTTGATCGATGCGCCCAGGAACGTCGGCTCGGTGAGGGCCGTCGTCGGCACGAACCAACATCTCGCTGAGGTCGTGCTCGACGAGGAATCACCTGTCCACTCGATGGCGGCTGTTGCCTGGGAGCTCGATGCGCACGCTCTTCGCCTCAACGTGCTCGTCGGGCTCGAGCGCATGGGGGAGGCGCACATCGAACTGCGCGGTACGCCCTGCACTCTGCAAGGCTGGTGGTTCGCAGATGATGACGTCCACTTCACGGGATTCGAAACGCCCTAGTCGGGCTGCGGCCCGAACGGGGCCTGACCTCGCGAACGGAGGTCGCTGAACATGCCACCACCGCTCCACACGCAGACGGTGATCGCGTTCGTATGGGACTTCGACAAGACGTTGATCCCGTCGAACATGCAGGATCCCATCTTCGAGGAGTACGGCGTCGACCCAGACGTGTTCTGGAATGAAGTCGACGGCCTCGTCCCCCACTACGCCAAGGAAGGCATCATCGTCCAGAAGGACACGGCCTACCTCGGCCATCTGCTGACGTATGTGAGGGAAGGCGTCTTCGCAGGGCTCTCGAACAAGAAGCTCCGCGAGCTCGGCGCCAAGTTGACGCCGGTGCCGGGCATGCCGGACTTCATGAAGGAGACCCGTGCCCACATGTCGGACGTGCCGGAGTTCGCTGGCGAGGGGATCACCGTCGAGCACTACATCGTGTCGACGGGCCTCCGCCCCATGATCGAGGGAAGCGTGTTCGCAAGCCACGTCGACGGCATCTGGGCGAACACGTTCATCGAGAACGTTGCGGGCCCCGGATATCTCGACCGGCTCCCGGTGGCGGAAGGCGACCGCGAGATCAAACAGGTCGGCTTCACGATCGACAACACGTCGAAGACCAGGGCGCTGTTCGAGATCAACAAGGGCGTCAACGTCGCGGGTGTCGATGTCAACGCCAGGATGTCAGAGGAACAGCGTCGCGTCCCGATGAAGAACATCATCTACATCGCTGACGGCCCGTCGGACGTTCCGGCCTTCTCGATCCTCAACAGCGCCGGTGGCCGCACCCTCGGCGTCTACAACCTCGAGCCATTGAACAACCACGCCAAGGTGAAGCAGCTCCAGGAGCAGGGGCGCATCCAGGGAATGGCGGAGGCCGACTATCGGCCGGGAGAGCCCGCCTACCTATGGCTGATGGACACGCTCGACCAGATCGCGCACGAGATCGTGGAGTCCCGTCGTCTTGCCTTCGGGGCGATCAAGAAGCCGCCCGGTCACTGAGGAGCGGTTGCCCTGGCCCCGTTCGATTCGAGAAGCCGCGCCAGCTGATCCTTCTTGACAAGGCCCGACGCTCGCCACCGTTGCGTGACGCGCTGGTTGGCCGCCTTCGAATTCGGCCTGTTTCGTGCCTTGTTCGCCTTCTTCAGCGGCTGCCTGCCGAGGAGCACCATCGTCGGTGTCGACCGGATGCTGTAGCGGGCGATTGCGTCTGGCATGGAGGCGATGTCCGCCTTGACCACATGGGCCGTACCGGCATACTCGCGGTGGAGCTCGTTCATGATCCCGTCCATCACCTGGCACGGTGCACATCCGATTTGATAGAAATCGACGAGCACCGGCTTGCCGGTCTGGGTGAGGGCATCGATCTCGGCGAGCGAGGTGACCCTCTGGGCTTTCGGGCGTTTCTTGAACATGCTGGTCCAATTCAACCCCGATCGAGGCGCTTCTATGCCCCGAAGCCGCAGCCAACGTGCCATCCCTAACGTTGGGGGCGACGAGGAGAGCGATCGTGGCGAAGATCCATGGCGGCCAAGCTGTCGCACGGGCCCTGAGGGCCGAGGGTGTCGACACCGTGTTCATGCTCACGGGCGGCCATGTTCTGCCGATCATCGATGGCTGTGTCACCGAGGGCATGACGATCGTCGATGTCAGGCACGAGCAGGCCGCGGCACACGCAGCCGACGCGTACGCGAGGCTCACGGGCAGGCTCGGCGTGGCGATCGTGACGGCAGGACCGGGTGTCACCGACGCCATCACAGGTGTCGCGAACGCGTACTTTGCGAACTCTCCGATGCTGCTCATCGGCGGCCGCCACCAGGAGAGCGAGAACCTGAGGGGCGGACTCCAGGAGTTGGACCACCCGAAGCTCTTCCACTCGATCACCAAGTGGTCCGACACCGCGCGCGACGTCGGGCGACTCCCCGAGTACATCGCCACCGCGGCGCGCCACGCATTCAGCGGCCGCGGGGGACCGGTGTTCCTCGACATCCCGTGGAACGCATCGGCGGACTTGGTGGAGGAGGACGCAGTTCGCTGGCCGGTGTCGTACCGAGCGAACAGGCCGGCAGGAGTCACCGATGATGTGCTCTCCGAAATCATCGCTGCGCTCAAGGGTGCTGAGAATCCTGTCGTGTTTGGCGGGACGGGCTTGCGGTGGAGCCGGTACGAGAAGGTGTCCGCAGCCCTCGACGAGCTCGTGACCTCGCTCGACGCTCCGGTGTTCCTCAACAGCCTCGCCCGCGGCGTGCTCCCGGTCGGTCACCCACATCTCGGGAATCGGTCAAGGAGCATGGCACTCTCGCAAGCAGACATTGTGCTGGCGCTCGGCGTCGATTGGGACTTCCGCACCGGTTATGGAACGAAGGTGAACCTCGACGCGACGGTGATCCAGATCGATGCGGAGCCCGGCAAGGTCGGTTGGAACCGGGGCGCTGACGTCTCGACGGTGGCCGATCCCGGCGTGGTCGTTGCGCAGCTCGCCGGTCGTGCCGGAGAGTTCGCACGAGTCGCCGAGCGTGCGTTCACAGCTGCGGTGCGAGACGCCGAGGCAAAGAAGCAGGCCGTAGCAGACGAGGCTTCCCGGTCGGGTGAGACTCCCGTCCACCCCGAGCGCTTCGCTCGAGAGGTCGCCGACTTCTTCGCCGACGACACGATCGTGGCAGCAGACGGCGGCGACATCGTCTCGACCACCGCCAAGTGGCTCAGGACGTCACGGGTAGGCGGACTGCTCGATCCCGGGCCGTTCGGATGTCTCGGTGTCGGGGCGCCGTTCGCGACGGCAGCCAAGACCGTCGAACCCTCCACTCGCGTAGGGATTGTCTACGGCGATGGTTCCTTTGGCTTCAACGGCATGGAGTACGACACGCTCGTCCGACACGACCTTCCGGTCGTCGGTGTCGTGGGCAATGACGGGACGTGGAACAACATTCGCACGATCCATCGTGCCCTCTACCCGGAGCGAGTTGTCGCATCCGACCTTGGCATCCGCCGCTACGACCGGGTGGTCGAGGGACTCGACGGTTATGGGGAGTTCGTCACCGACCCGAGCGAGATCCGGCCGGCGCTCGAGCGGGCGCAGGACGCCGGTGTTCCGGCGCTCGTCAACGTGCACATCGCAGACCAGCTTCGCCTCTCGTCGACCTACGGTCTCTGATCAGGGTGCGGAGCGGCGCCGTGTGCGAACGGTCACGGCGCATCTCGCCGCCTATGCTCGCCACCGATGATTGACGCGATCTTCTGGGGCATCATCCAGGGACTCACCGAGTTCCTTCCGATCTCATCAAGCGGCCACCTCGTTGTGGTTCCCGCCCTGCTCGATCGCCCGGCACCCGACCTCGCGACGAGCGCACTGCTCCACCTCGGCACGCTCGTCGCTGTCATCGTGTACTTCCGCCACGACCTCCTCCGCATGGCGAAGTTCGACCGACCGGCTCGGCGGATGATCTCACTGCTGATCATCGGCACAGTCCCTGCGGTCGTTCTCGGCGTGCTCTTCGAGGACCGCATTTCAGACATCATCTCGGACCCCGTGCTCGTCGCGTTCATGCTCATAGTGACCGGGGTCGTACTCCTGGGAACCACGCTGATGCGAATCGGCGATCGCCGAGCAGAGGACGTGCGCCCAGGGGACTCCTTTCTCATCGGCGTCGCGCAGGCGGCCGCCCTCGTTCCTGGCATCTCACGGTCCGGTATGACGATCTCGGCAGGACTCGCGCGCGGGCTCAGTCGCACCGAGGCCGCCCGCTTCGCGTTTCTGCTTGGCATCCCCGTGATCGCCGGTGCCGGGTTCCTCGAGGGCCTCGACGTGATGTCGTCGGGGTCTTCGATCTCGGCGGAGGTCCTGGTCGGCATGCTGGCGGCGGCGCTGTCCGGTTACGCAGCGATTTCCGTTCTGCTCAGACTGCTGAACCGATTCGGACTCGCGCCGTACGGCGTGTACTGCGTCATCGTCGGGGCGCTCGCGGCGCTCGCGCTCTGATCACGGAGCAACAGCGACTGCGACCCTGTTTTCGGCGGCGGCCCGTGCGACGAGGTCGGCATGCTCAGCTGGAAGCGCGACGGAGCCCATCGTGGGAACACCGAAACCGTCCTCCGTCGACTCTCCCACGACGATTCCCTCGAATGCTGATCCTCCCTCGAGTATCAACCTGACGCGGGCGCCGAGCGGTACCCCGATTGGAAGGTCGACGGGGACAGCCCACCATCCCTGAGCGACGGAAGGCACCGGGCCAACGACTGACGACGTGATCGGATCGCCGACGCCGATGGCCGCGGTCGCGACGCGTCCGGTGAGCGATGGGGCGGTGAAGGTTCCCGATGGAAGGTCGCGCCATTCCACAGCATCCGCCGCGAGCTCCTCGCCGCGCGCGATGGGCCGGGAGGCAAACGGATACGGCTCGACAGATCGGTCGGCCACCTCGAGCCCAAGCGCGATCGCGAGGACGAGTCCTGCGGCGATCCACCTGACGTATGGAGGTCGGGAGAGGAGCAACACGGGCGACCGTATCGAACCGAGGAGACCGATGGAAGGGGCGTCACGCGGTGCTCCCCGCGCCCGACGATCCGCAAGCAGGGGGAAAGGTGGAAATCTTGCGGACCATGAACACGGGGAGCCACCGCTGACTTCAGTCTTGCAGGCCCGTTTGGCTGGGGTAAGGGTTCGTTTCGCGAAATCGGCGCTCCCTACAATCCGGATGATGTATGGCGTTCTGGTCCTGATTGCCGCGTACCTCATCGGAAGCGTGAGCTTTGCGATAGTCGTCGCGTCGTCGCAGGACATCGACATCCGATCGGTCGGATCGGGAAACCCGGGCGTCTCGAATGTGCTGCGCACGCTCGGCAAGAAATCGGCGGCGCTGGTGCTCGTCGGCGACGCGCTGAAAGGCGTCCTCGCGGCGGCACTCGGCACGTACGTCGTTGGCGAGCCTTTCGGGTGGGCTGCGCTGTTCGCAGCGATGATCGGCCACGCGTTCCCGATCTGGCACCAATTCCGCGGCGGCAAGAGCGTCGCAACCGTGCTCGGTGGGGTGATCTTCCTCGCTCCGATGGCAGGAGCCATCCTCGCGGCGCTGTGGCTGGCGGTCGTCCTCGTGTGGAAGACGGCGTCGATGGCGTCACTTCTCGCAATGGTCCTGCTCGTTCCCCTGGTCCTCGTGACCGGCCGGAGAAGCACCGAGGTCGTGTGGGCGGCGGCGATCGCGGCGTTCGTGATCATCCGCCACGCCGGCAACATCAGGCGTTTGCTCTCGGGGAGCGAGGGCACGGTCGCGTGAATCCGCTCATCGATGCCCGACGCGAGGTGCTCGAAGGAGTACCCGCCACGTCCGCCGAGATCGTTCACCTCAGCGACGCCCTTGGACGGGTCACCAGGGAGGCGGTTCGTGCGTCCGAGGCGATCCCACCCTTCGCCAATTCAGCCGTTGACGGCTTCGCCGTGCGCTCGGCCGACATGGCCGCAGGTCACGATGTGTTCGAGGTCGTCGAAGATGTGGCGGCAGGTTCCGTGCCGACGGTCGCTGTTGGCCCAGGGGAGGCGACACGCATCATGACCGGAGCCCCGGTTCCCGAGGGCGCTGACGCGATTGTGATGGTCGAGGATTCGGAGGCGCTCGACGGCGGAAGGGTGCGGCTCCCCGAGCCGGTCGCCAAGGGGTCCGGCGTGAGACCGGCAGGCTCTGATCTCGAACCGGGCGACCTCATCGTCGATGAGGGCGTGCGCCTCAATGCAAGGCACCTGGCATCGCTCGCCAGCATCGGCAGCTCGCCCGTGGTCGCCCGTCGTCCGACCGTTGCGATCATGTCGACCGGTGACGAGGTCGTGCCGTTCGATGCCGACCAAGTTCCACCCGGTGCCATTCGGGACACGAATCGGCTCCTTCTTGCCTCGGTACTCGGCGAACTCGGGGTCCCGATCCTCGACCTCGGCATCGTCGGTGATGACGTCGAGGAGCTGCGAGCCGCGTACACGCGAGCGTCGTCGGAAGCCGACGTCATCGTGTCCACGGGTGGCGTCTATGTCAAGCAGGTGTTGGGCGAGACAGGGTCCGTTCGGTTCTGGAAGGTCGCGATGCAACCGGCGAAGCCATTCGCTTTCGGGCACGTTGCGGGGACCCCCCTGTTCGGGCTCCCGGGGAATCCGGTGTCGACGTTCGTCGCGTTCGAGCAGTTCGTCCGACCGGCCATCCTCCACATGATGGGTTCGAGGTGGCTGCTGCGACCCCGCATCCAGGGGGTGATGGGGGAAGATGTATCCACGAGCCCGGAGAAGGAAGTCTTCGTGAGGGTGATCCTTGCCGAGGACGAAGGGACGTTCATCGCGTTGCGATCGGGAGGGCAGGGATCGAACGTGATCTCCGCGCTCGCGTCCGCCGACGCGTTCGCCGTGGTGCCGGTCGGCGTATCGTCGGTGTCGGCTGGTGACCCGGTGACCCTCGAGATGTTCACGTGGGCAGAGAGCAGGACGGACGATGACTGATGGGATGAACCACCTCGACGAAGCTGGCAATGTGCACATGGTCGACGTCGGCGACAAATCCGTCACGAGGCGGGAGGCAACTGCCGTCGCCTCGGTGCACATGGAGCCCGGGACCGCAGCGCGGTTGTTCGCGTCGGACCTACCGAAGGGCGACGCGCTCGCGACGGTGCGGATCGCGGCCATCCAGGGGGCGAAGAGAACATCCGACCTCGTGCCGCTGTGCCACCCGCTGGTGATCGACAGGGTCGATGTGTCCGTGGTTGCTGCGGATCATGGAGCCGACATCACCGTCACCGTTGGCACGTCAGGCCGTACGGGTGTCGAGATGGAAGCGATGACCGGCGCCTCGATCGGCGCGCTCACCCTTTACGACATGATCAAGGGGATCGATCGCGGCGCCTCGGTCGGATCCGTTCGCCTTACGGCGAAGTCGGGCGGTCGATCCGGGACATGGGCCCGTGACTGAACTCCGAGCGGCGGTGGTGACGGTCTCGGACTCTGTCTCAGCAGGGACGAACGAGGACCGGTCCGGCCCCCTCGCGGTAGACATCCTTCGATCCATCGGGTTCTCGGTGGACTCGCCGAACGTCGTGCCGGACGGCCTCGAGCCGGTCGCGCGAGTGCTGCGAGACCTCGCAGAGTCCGTCCACCTCATCGTGACCACCGGTGGCACCGGGTTGTCGCCGAGGGATCTCACACCGGAGGCAACGGCTGCTGTGATCGACCGTCCCATTCCCGGCCTGTCAGAAGCGATGCGTGCGGCGACCTTCGGCACGGTTCCCCACGGCATGCTGTCCCGTGGTGTGGCTGGCCTCGTCGGGTCGACGGTGATCGTCAACCTACCCGGATCGGACAAGGCGGTCAGGGAGGGGCTCGACGTGATCGGACCGGTGTTGGTACATGCAGTCGAGGTCGCGAGCGGCACGTTTGGCGATCATCGCTGATGCACCGGTAGCCTTGCGGTTGAGCGAGTTGCCTTTCGCCTCGCGATCCAGCCAGACTGGCGTTCTTCGCCAGTACAGATGCTTTGATGACCACCCTCGCGCCGCTACCGTTGGCGTGCTGGCGGCGGACTAGGAGATCCTCGAAACATGGCGATTGTCGTGTTCATTCTCATTGCGGGCCTTTGGGCCGCGTTCCTGCTGCCATCGTTCTTCGATCAGCGGCGCCAGGCCCCGAGTTCGACGACGAAGGACTTCGCGCGGACGCGGCAGTTGCTCGCGTCGGTCTCCGCTTCTCATCCTGACGGAGCGCAATACGTTCGCCTGCATGCCCAGCGACGTCGGGCCAGGATCCTCGCCGGTCTCGGCATCACGGCAGCGGTCACGTTGGGCGTCGCAACCTGGACCGGAGCGGTTCCCTGGTTGTGGGCAACGATCTTCGTGGACCTCGTCATTGCCGGGTACGTCACCGTCCTCCTTGCCGTGAAGCGGCAGAAGTTCGTCCCGCGGGCGGCAGTGGTGCCCATTGCATCGGCGTCCTCGGAGCGAGCTGCAGCTGTCGAGATTCCGAGCATTCCCGAGACTGCCACGGTTCGGGTCATTGCCGGCTGAGCCGGTCGACCTCGAAGGGATCGAATCCGAGGCTCGCGCGGTCCTCGACGAGGCGTACGCCGCCCGCGAGGTCGTCATCAGACTCGCCAGGCCGATCGTCCGGTCGTCCGCGAACGCGATCCGAGCTCTGCACCGCAACGACACATCCGAGGCGGAGCGGCTCCTCGGCGAGGCACGTTCGATGGCCAGCGAAGCGACGGAAGCCGCATCGGGCGCACCCGTCGACCTCGACGCGATTCTCTACGACGCCGTCAAGGAATACGCCGAGGCCGAGATCACACGAGCGTTGCTGCTCGGCCTCCCGGTGCCGCTCTCATCAGACCTCGGGATTCATGTCGTACCCTATCTCAAGGGCCTTGGCGAGGCGGTAGGGGAGCAACGAAGGCGCCTCCTCGACCAGCTCCGCGCCGGCGAGCTGGACGCTGCGGAGAAGACCTTCGCGGACATGGAGCAGGTGCACGATCTGCTGACATCGCTCGACTACCCGGACGGCATGACGTCGGGGCTTCGACGGACGACCGATGTCGCGCGTTCGCTGATCGAGCGTTCTCGTGCCGACCTCACCTCCACGATCGTGCAGGAGCGGCTTCGGTCGGAGCTCAGAGACGTGCCGGAGACGGGCACCTCACGTGGCACGCCGCACGATGGGCAGGGTTCGTCGAGCTCGGAATGAGCTCGGGATCCACCACGTCGCACAGACCCTCCACGGCGATCGGGCACCGAGGGTGGAAGTAACACCCCGATGGGGGATCGATCGGTGACGGCACCTCGCCCTGAAGGATCTGGCGGTTCCGGGGCCTGTCGGGGTCCGGCATCGGAATCGCGGACAACAGCGCCTCGGTATACGGATGGAGCGGGTTCGCGTAGAGGTGTTCACGGTCGGTGATCTCGACGACTCGACCGAGGTACATCACTGCCACGCGGTCGCTCATGTGCTCGACCACTGCGAGGTTGTGGGCGACGAAGAGCAGCGTCAGGTCGAGCTCCTGCTGCAGCTCCTTCAACAGGTTCAGAACCTGCGCCTGTACTGAAACGTCGAGTGCTGACACCGGCTCATCTGCGACGACGAAGTCCGGCTTGAGAATCAGTGCGCGGGCCAGGCCGATCCTCTGACGTTGCCCACCTGAGAACTCGTGGGGATACCGGCTGGCATGCCGCGGCTGGAGACCAACCAGCTCCAGCATCTCACCGACGCGTTCTTGCCGTTCGTCCTTGTTCGACACGCCGTGAAGGCGGAGGCCCTCCGCGATCGAGTTGCCGATCTGTGTTCGCGGATCGAGCGACGAATACGGATCCTGGAAGATGATCTGCGCTCGTCTCCGGAATGGCTTCAGCTTCGAGCCCTGGAGATCCGTGACGTCTTCGCCGTCGAAGATGACACGTCCAGATGTGGGGGTGAGGAGCCGAACGAGGGTTCGGCCGAGGGTCGACTTCCCGCATCCGGACTCTCCGACGAGACCCACGGTCTCGCCGCGGTGGATCGTGAGGTCGACACCAGCGACCGCGTTCACCGTCGCCACCTCGCGTTGGAGGATGCCAGCCTTGATCGGGAACTGCTTGACGAGGTTGTCGGCGACGATCAGGGGTTCAGGCATCGGCGGTTTCCCCGGTGTACAGCCAGCAACGCACCTCGTGCCCGGGGCCGACAGGGAGAAGTTCGGGCTGGGTCTCGGTGCAGATGGTCAGGTTCGCCTCCACTCGGGCACCACACCTGTCTGCGAAACGGCAACCCGGCGCGGGATCGATCAGATGGGGGACCACGCCGGGGATCGTCTCGAGCTCGTCGACGAGGTTGCCGAGCGTCGGGATGGAAGCGATCAGGCCCTTCGTGTACGGATGCTTCGGATCCTTGAAGATCGTGCGGACATCCGTCAGCTCGACGATTTCGCCGGCGTACATCACCGCAACCCGGTCTGCCATCTCCGCGACGACGCCTAGGTCGTGCGTGATGAGGATCACCGCCGTGTCCATGTCCTTTTGGAGGCCGCGGATGAGGTCGAGGATCTGCGCCTGGATCGTGACGTCCAGCGCGGTCGTCGGCTCGTCAGCGATGAGCAGTTCGGGCTCGCACGCAAGCGCCATCGCGATCATGACGCGCTGGGCCATCCCTCCGGACAGCTCGTGCGGGTAGGCGTTCGCCCTCGACTTCGGATCAGGGATGCCGACGCTCGCAAGCATCTCGAGAACCTTCTGCTCACGCTCTTCCTTCGAATAGTCGCGGTGGAGCTTGAACATCTCCGCGATCTGGGTTCCGACCTTCTGGACGGGGTTGAGCGCTGATGTCGGCTGCTGGAAGATCATCGCGATCTGATCGCCCCTGATCCCTCGGATCTCGTCATCGGAGATGCCCTTCAGGTCCTGCCCGTCGAAGAGGATCTCACCGCTCACGACCTCGCCGGGCTTTGGGACGAGTCCCATGATTGAGAGGGAAGTCACCGACTTGCCACAACCCGACTCCCCGACAATGCCAAGGACCTCTCCCCGGTTGACGGTCAGGCTCACCCCGTCGACGGCCAGCACAACGCCATCTCTGGTGTCGAAGTGCGTTCGTACATCGCGGAGCTCGAGGAGGGGATCCGAGCGGCGAGGCCGCGTGTCCGGGGGCACGATGGTGACAGCTGGCTCGGGTGCGGTCGTCATCGGTTCAAGGACGGGTCGAGGGCGTCGCGCAGGCCGTCACCCATGAGGTTGAACCCGAGCACGGTGATCATGATGGCAAAGCCGGGGAAGAAGACCAGGTGCGGGGACGTGAACAGGTTGTTGCGCTCCGAAGCAAGCATCGTGCCCCACTCTGCGGTCGGGGGCTGAGCGCCGAGGCCGAGGAATGAGAGACCGGCGGCTTCGAGAATCGCCGTCGCGACGCCGAGCGTCGCCAGGACGACAAGCGGCGTCATGGCGTTCGGTACCACGCGGCGCAGCAGTATCTGCCGTGCGTTCGCACCGAGGGCCCGCGACGCGGACACGAAGTCGGTCTCGCGAATGGACAGCACCTGTGCACGCATCACGCGCGCGTACGCAGGGATCGACACGATCGCGATGGCGATCAGGGCGTTCTCGAGACCAGGCCCAAGGACGGCGACGATCGCGATCGCGAGCAACAGTGAGGGAAAGCCGAGGATCACATCCATGACGCGCATGATCACGTTGTCGAACCATCCCCCGATGTACCCCGCGAGAGCGCCGAGGGTGCTCCCGACCAGGAGGGCCAGCGTGACGGTGAAGAACCCGAGCGTGAGGCTGACACGGGCGCCGTGGATGATCCGAGAGAATTCGTCTCTCACGTTGCCGTCGGTTCCCATGATGTGTTGGGGCTTCTCAGGATCGCACCCGAGTATGTGGACGCACGGTTTCTCGCGAGGTCGGACGTCCTCCTTGCCGATGAGCACCTGATCGGGACCATACGGGGCGATGACGGGGGCGAAGATCGCCATGAGCACGAGAAGCGTGACGATCGACAGACCGATGACGCCGGACGTTCGGCCCATGAATCGACGGAACGTCAGGCCCCACTGGCCAGCTCCGCCGCTCTCGAGCAGATTCGCCTCGGTGGCAGCGACCTCGAAGGCCTCCACGGTCTTGCGAGACGTCATCACTTCACCCGTATTCGTGGGTCGAGGTAGCCGTATGAGAGGTCGACAAGCAGGTTCACGATCACATAGATCGCGGCGATGAGCACGGTGAAGCCCTGCACGACGGCGTAGTCCCGTCCGGTGATCGCGTCGAAGAGCGCAGTGCCGATTCCAGCCAGCCGGAACACGGTCTCCGTCAAGATTGCGCCGCCGAGCAATGCACCGAGCTGGAGACCGATGATGGTGACGACCGGAAGCATCGAGTTGCGAAGGGCGTGCAGTCCGACGACCCGCGACTCTTTGGCGCCCTTGGCTCGGGCGGTACGGATGTAGTCCTTGTTCATCGCCTCGAGCAGTGAGCTGCGGGTGATGCGGGCGATGATCGCCATGGGGATGGTGCTCAGGGCGACGGCCGGGAGGATCATGTGGCGGACGGCGTCCTTCCACACGTCCCACTGGGCAGTGATGAAGCTGTTGAAGATGACGTGGTTCCCGATGTACTCGTGGAACTTCGACCAGAAGGTGCCGTCCTGGAGATGCCAGCCCCATGCCTCGTAGTAGGGGATGGAGAAGACCCCTGCGGTCAATCGACCTGAGGGAGGTAACTCGAGGGGTGTCCCCCTGAACACGACGGCAAAGAGATAGGCCAGCATGAGACCGAGCCAGAACACGGGCATCGACACGCCAATGTTGGCAAATGCCATGGTCGCGCTGTCGATGATCGAGTTGTGTTTGCGGGCAGAGATGATGCCGAGGGGCACGCCGACGGCGATGGAGATCACGAGCGCGGAGAGCGCGAGTTCAGTGGTCGTGGGAAGACGCTCGATGATGAGTTGTGTGACGGGGCGGGAAAAGCGGACCGATTCGCCGAGATTCAACGTCACGATGTTCTTCATGTAGATGCCGAGTTGGACGATCACCGGCTCATTCAGGCCGTTCGCCTCGTTGAAGCGTTCGCACGCCTCGACCGTGGCTCGCTCGCCGAGCATCGCAGTACAAGGGTCGCCGGGGATCGCCCGGATGAGGAAGAACACGACGAGAACGATCCCGATGAGAACCGGGACGGCCAACATGGTTCGTCGTGAAATGAAACTCAGCACTAGGTGGCCAGACGATGGATGGGCGGTTGATAGAGGGTGGGGGAGGCGTTGCCGCCTCCCCCACACCTACATGGATCGTGGAGATCAGCCTTCAGCGTCGATCAGGCCGTTCCACAGGTACGAGTAGTAGTCAAACGTACCGCTGTTGCCCGTATGGAGCGGACTCGAAGCGACAAGACCGGCCTCGAACGAAGCAAGGACGTCGTTCGCATCGAACGTCGAACCGTCGTGGAACACCACGCCCTGGCGGAGCGTGCAGGTCCACACGGAAAGGTCGTCGTTCGGAACGCACTCGGTCGCGAGCTGCGGCTGCACGTCACCTGACGGGGTGTACGAGTACAACGCCTCGACAACCTGCGCACATGCCCGGAGGGACTCACCGTCCGACTCGTCGGCGCAGTACAACGAGATCGGCTCGTTGCCCTGCACGAAGACGAGTGTGTCCGTGCCGTTGTCCCACAGGTTGAACAACACCTGACCCCATGGCGGGGCATAGGCGCCTTCGACATTCGACGTGGTCGCGAATGCGGTGGCCCCGTGGGCGATCGGAACCATCGGAACGAGTTCCTTGATCGCGTTGTTCGCCTGCTCGTAGAGCGGACCTGCAACGGCAGAATCCGGCGTCTGCGATGCCTCCGTGAGGAGGTCGTAGATCTCCGGATGTCCGTTACCGAACTGCACGACGCCGTCACCGAAGTGGAAGTCGAGGAAGTTCGTGATGTGCGGGTAGTCACCCGTCCATCCCAGCAGGTGGATGCCGTCGCACTGTCCTGCGCTCGAGCACTGCTGGATGAACTCTCCGGACTCCATCTGGACGATCTCCGCGTCGATGTTCAGGGTCTCCTTGAGCTGGGCCTGAATGTCGGCGGCGACGTTCCCCGGAGTTGGCAGGTAGCCGCGGGTCACATCACGGTAGAAGATCTTCGTCGAGAATCCGTCCGCGAGACCTGCCTCGGCAAGCAATGCCTTTGCAGCCTCTACGTCCTGGTCGTACCAGGAATCGCCTTCGCATCCGAACTGCACCGAGCAGGGAGTGAAGTGCGAAGCGACTTCAGACCCCGGCGGGTAGAACGTGTCGATGATTCGCTGACGATCCATCGCGAGCGCAATTGCCTTGCGGACCCTCACATCGTCGAAGGGCGGGAAAATGTCCGTGAAGCCCATGTAGAAGATGTTCGGTTCCGGCTTGTTGAGCAACACGAGGTTCGGATCGGCTTCGATGACAGCGAAGTCCTCGGGGCCGGGGAACGTCATGCCGTCTGCCGCGCCGCTTTGCAGCTCGAGCAGTCGTCCTGCACTCTCCGTAGCCCACTTGAGTACGGCGGTCTGGTGCGGTGCAACTTGGCCGTAGTAGGCGTCGTTGCGCTCGAACACGACGGAATCGCCGCGCACCCACTCCTTGAGCGAGTACGGGCCCGTACCGACGGGGTCGCCGATGGGCGCGCCACCGGTTGCCTCGAGGTGTTCCTCGGGCTGGATGCCGAACACGCTGAACGCGATCTGTGCGAGGAACGCGGGGTGCGGACCACACAGGTCGAACTCGACCGTGAACTCGTCGACGGCCGTGATCTTCTCGACGCGGCCGCCGTAGTCACAGCCACCTGCATCGATCACGCGGCCCACGAAATCGGGGTCGGGTGCTCGGGTCGTGGTCGTCGTTGTCTCCTGGACGGTCGTAGTTGTTGCTTGCGTCGTCGTGGTATCGCCACCACTGTTCGAACACGCAGCTGCAACAAGTGCCAGCGCCAGAAGCAAGACGAACCAGATGTGTCTTTGCTTCATGTTTTCCTCCCGGATTGTCGGACATCACCGATGTGGTTCGTCGGTATGTCACCCGCAACCTAGCCAGTTTTTGCACGGCATGGGGAACAATTCGTTACGAATCTTCTTAACACGACAACAACTATTCGTTACCTCGACGATTGGTGGCGTCGGGAGTCAGCCGCAGACGAGGGTCGGTATGCTTCCGTCGTTCCGGGGGGTGTAGCTCAGTCCGGCAGAGCGCCACGTTCGCAACGTGGAAGCCACGGGTTCAAATCCCGTCACCTCCACCTGTTCATGCGGTCGATCGCGCACCTTCGAGTCACGCACAGTGCCGCGTCGTGTGACGCCCAAGTTGGAGAGGAGTGAGGGATGGTGGCGTGGTAAAGCTGCCACATCCCCTCGAATCCTCTGCGGCAGTGAACTCCGACGTCATCGAACTGATATCGCGATCAAATGGGCCGCTCGCTGATCGTGGTCCTCGTGCACACAGCACCGCTCGGCGCTACCTGTTGGACCCTCACGGCGGGATATGAGGTGGCTCCAGACAGGTCTGTTCCCCTGACTTCCACCACACCCGCTTGTATGTGGGACGGATGTCGATATTCGCCGTCGAGAGTTCACTCTCCGCTCGGAGCCCGTTCGTGTGTCCGACGGGGTGTTGTTACTGGGTCGTGATGAGTCTGTCGCGGCGGAAGCGGACTGTTCCGACCGTCAGCAATGCCACGTCGATCGCCAGGAGTGTGAGGGCGACGACGAGCAACATCAACGCAGGATCCACATCGCGCAGTATCTCCTGCGGCCCCCACTCCGGCCACCTGTTCGCGACGAGGAGCAGAACCGGACCGAGCAACAGAGGAACCGAGAAGAGCATCGCAGCAAGTGTCTGCTGGGCTTGCTGAACCGTCACGGACCGCAGTGAGGTGACGACTCCTACTGATACTGCTAGGACCGCAACGAGGAGGCTGACCAGGAGATTCGCTGCAAGTAGCAGCGGGGTGAGCATCAGCAGGCCGCCATCGGCGTTGGCAATGTTGACAGCAACCGTTGCTATCAGGAGGGTTACGAGTGCGAAAACCCACGCCAGGGCGACGTTGAACGCGACTTTGCCGAAGAGGATCCCTCGATCCGAAAGTGGGCTGGTGAGCAGCGTCGACAGCGTGCGGCGTTCCTTCTCGCCGGCGAAGGAGTCCGGTGTCGTGAACATGGCGAGGAGCATGGGCACGAATACGGCGATGAAGAGCGAGTCGGGTTGACGGACCCAATCCGGGCCGGCGCTCAAAGGCGTGTAGAGGCCAAAGACTCCGATGGGGACTCCGATGGTGAACAGTATTCGGGTCCGGCTGCCGGGCTGGCGAACCACGGCTCTGCGCTCCTTCCAGACCACGGTTGCGATTTCGTGGATCACGGCGCGTCCTCCTGCATGAGCGTGATGAACGCCTCTTCGAGGCTCGCTCTCGATTTGTTGACTTCCTCGACCTCTGCACCAGCACCGACCAGAATCTGAACCAACGGTGCCACATTCATCGACTGTGCAAGATCGACAATGAGTCGGCCGTCTTCAATGCTGGTTCCAACCACGCCGGGATGGGCGACAAGTCGGCGCTGAGCTTCGACGGTGAAGCCCCGCCCGATCACTTCTACCCGAGGGCTGGTCTTGGATCGCAGAACGTCTGGATCACCCACAGCAACGAGTTCCCCGGCCCGGATGACTCCTATCTGGTCGCATAGCCGCTCCGCCTCGACCATGTTGTGAGTGGTCAGGAAGATGGTGACGCCCGCTTGAGAGGCGAGACCGGCCAGGTCCTCTCGGACGTCCGCGGCTGCCATGACGTCGAGACCGGACGTTGGTTCGTCGAGAAACACCACTTTCGGCTGGTGGAGAAGTGCCCGATTCAGCGCCAGCCGCCGCTTCATGCCCCGGCTCCACGTTCCAACCCGATCGGTGCGCCGCTCCCACAACCCCAGGTGAGTGAGAAGCTCCTCAATGCGAGTTCTCAACTTCTGAGGGGGAAGATGCCAAACCCGTCCATAGAACTCGAGGTTCTCCTCCACGGTGAGCTGGTCATATAGGCCGTCGTCGTCGAGCAACGCTCCCGTATGCGCACGAACCTCATCCGGATGCTCAACTGTGTCAAAGCCCAACACCGCTGCTCTGCCGCTCGTTGGAGGCAGCAGACCCAACAACAGATTGATCGTGGTTGTCTTGCCGGCGCCGTTCGGTCCCAAGAACCCAAAGATCGACCCCATGGGAACCTCAAACGAGACGTGATCGACCGCCCTCGTCTGACCAAAGTCACGAGTCAGACTCTCCACGCGAATCGCTGGCTCGGCCACCCGGCACTCGTTTCCCGTCATCCTGCCCTCGCCTCGAAGCGGCTGACGGCTTCGCAACCTCAGGCTACGCCCGTTCCACCGATCGGCATAGAGCCAAAGATCAAGTCTGGGTAGCTAACGCCTTCGCAAACGATCCACATGGCTCAGCCACTTGGATGCCGGTTGGCAACGAGCCGCTCTGTGATCACAGCAACCCGCACAAATCGGCACATATGGGCGGGCTGGATTGAGGGGGGTTGACACGCGCTCAGAGCGTTAGCGCACCACGTTCGCATCACAGGGCTACGGGTTCAAATTCCGCCACGTCCATCGACGACTCAGCGAGGTTGGCGGTCATCCGATGCGGGACCACGACACAGCCAGAGTGTCTTTCCACTCGATAGCGAGGCGATCGCCTTGACACTCGAAGTTCGTAGGTGACGTGGGGATCACGTACTGACCCGCCATGGCCGGGGGAAGGTCTGACGCGCTGATCTGAATGTCCTCGGAAATCGACAGCTCCGCCACGGTTGTCTCGTACCCGCCGACGCTCAGATCGAGGAGGGTCCCGGCGATCTGCCAGCTTCCCGCGACCTCGCCGCTGATCGTCCGGTACATGTCGACGATGAAGTCCTCGACGAGTTCGTGCGTGATGCCGTACGTCCATTGATCGAACGTGTAGGTGAAGGTTCCACCTTCGTCGACTTCCAACACGAGAGACCCCGCTGAGAAGTCGCCCTGGATCGAGAAGAACTCGAGCCGCTCGTACGCGTAGATTGCCGCCGCATCGCCTCCGTTCACCGCCCAGGTACCGACGATGCACTGGCTGCTGGACGCCGCGGCTGTCGTCGTCGTGGAAGGTTCCTCGTCGTTGTCGTGGTAGGCAACCGTGATCGACGTGGATCCCTTGATTCGGACCAGGTCCGTGAGGGCATCGAGGATCGGGTCGGTGAGCTGGGTGAACAAGGCAGACACGATTCCCTCGAGCGGGCCGCTCGGGATCTCGCCGATGATCAAATTCACGATCATCGACCTGAGCTCTTCGACCTGTTCGAGTTCGACGAACGCCGTGTATGAGACGGTGCCCTCCAGTTCGTCTCCGTCGTCGGAATCCTCGCGCCCCGTGACCCAATCGACGGTCGCCATGTTGTCGGCATCGAGCGACGTCACGACTTCCGTCACCGATCCGAATTCGGGAATCCCCTTCTCCCGCCAGCTGATCGAGGAGCCCTCTGCACGAGTCGGATCCGGCAACGTCAAACCGGCGACGGTGGCGCAATCCTCGATCGCGGCCGGCCACTCGACGTCATACCCGGGATCCGCGGTCGCGACGACCTGCTCCTGAACATTGGGTTCGCCGCCAACCGCGAACCTCGTGGAGGCATTGCTCGGCTCGAGGTCGAGATTCCACGGTTGCAGCGTGGACGCGATCATGGAAAGCGTCCCGACGATGGCGAGCGCGCCGGCGATCGCCTCGACGACAGGTGCGATGAGGGTCTCGACGAGCCCTTCGACGATCCCGCGTGCGAGATCCACGGCAGCGTTCCAGATGGTTCCCAACCATCCGAGGAACCCGTCGTCCTCCACTGACACCTTGAGTGACTCGAACAGGAAGTCGAGGACCCTGTTGAACCAGCCAGCCAGTGTCGAACAGACGCCCGTTTGGGCAAGCGCGGCTGGTACGGCATTGGGCTGAGGGATCTGGCCGAGAGAAGCCCCTGTCGCGGTGGCCGCGCCTCCGGCTTGCAGCGCGTCCGCGACGAACAATGTCAGCACGGCCGTCGGAAACACCAGAGAGGGGGCCTGCTCCCATTGTTGGTGTCCCATGAGGCCCTTCGCGGTCTCGGCCGCGGGGGTAGGAGCCGAGGTGAGCCAGCCGGCGAGCAGATACGAGAACGGTATGCCGCCCGGCGAACTGGTCAGGTCGTCGAGGTCGCTTCCGAGATATCCGCTTCCCTCCTCGAGTTCCCGAACGAGGTTCTCGACTTGATACGACCAGAGTTGAAGACCTTCGACGGAGGCGCTCCCGACATCGTCGACGACGCTCACTCCGAGCGGTCCGAGGGCATCCCGGAATGCCGATGCAGGCAACCGATCGTCGACATCGGCTTGAGTCGTGGACGAAGGAGTCGTGGAACCGGCGTCCGATGCTGGATCATCCGAGGATGAGCACGCAGTGGCGAACAAGGCGAACGTGACCAGAACCAGGGAAAGCCGACGAATGCCCCTCATGACCTCCATCCGTGTTGTCGCCTCGACAACCTAGCCGCAGCATCCGATCGCGTCATCTCGATGGTTCGGACCCCTAGGTGAGTCGACTCCTCGGTCGACCGAATGGTTCGCGGGCGTCGGCCGAACGTTGACATCGGTTGGGCACGGATGATTCGTGCCGGTAGCCTCAGCCGCGGCACAAAAGGCGGGCCGTTCGCGGATCGAGACACAGGAGACAACGTGGCAAAGGGATCATTCAGCGGGACATCGAACATGTCGGTTGCAGACGCCATGGCTGCCGCCCGCAGTTTCGCTGCGGAAGTCGGGTACTCCGTCGCCGAGGGCGAAAGTGGGCCGACGCGGCTCGTCTTCAAGAAGGGTGCATCCCTCTTCTCGTGGGGTTCGACGTTCACACTCGATTTCGACGAAGTGTCCGCGTCGGAGACCAAGGTCACCATTGACACGCACGAGCCCTTCATGGCGACGGATTGGGGTCGTGGCAAAAGGGCGGCAGCACGTTTCCTCGAAGCACTCGGGACGAATTAGGGAAGCTTCGTCGATCGAAGCATGCGCAAGTTCGTGAGTCGTCTTCTCGTGGGTCTCGCGGTTCTCCTCGCCGCGTCTGCGTGCGCTGCTACACGCCATACGAGCACGTCCAACGAGGTTCCGACATCGGTTTCTTCGACAACGCAGCTGCCCGAACCATCCACGACGACGACCGCCGATGCGCAGCAACCCGCGCGAACCGAGCCGTTCAGCATCGCGATCGGTCCCGAAGGCGTCACGTACCAGCGTGACGGGGACCCTCCGAGCGGGCCATCGTCCTTCGTGGTTCTCGAAGACGGTTCCGTGGTTGTTGCCGACACCATGGCCGCGGATCGCGGAGAGCCTCGCCTTCTTCGGTACGACCGCCACGGCGTATTGCTTTCGGTCATCGACCTCGCGACGTTCGAGGTCGCGGCGATCGTTGATGTCGAGAAAGCGAACGGCACTCTCGTGGTACTCGACGTCCACACCGATCGGGCGATCTACAGGGTTCTCTCGATCGAACTGGACGGTGGATTGCGCTCGTCGACGGTGATTCCGGACGGCTCCCACTTCGAGAACGGGCTGACAGGCCTGGCGTCGGACGATTCGGGCGTTCTCCTCGAGTTCGAGTTCGGGCGCAGATATGAGCGCCTCGCTTCGGATGGATCCTCGACGGAACAGGCGACGCTTGTACTCGGTGGCCACGAGGTGGAGGTCACTTCGGAAGCGTCCAAGGTCGCGACCGTGAGGGTTGGTGACGCACAGTGGGATGTCACGAGGCGCACCGATCTCGGTGGTGTGACGCTCGTCGGCGTTGCATCGGACACCATTGTCCTCGTGGTGGACGAGGTTGATACCTCCGGTGCGGCACTTTCCGTGACCCGCCGCGTGCAGCGGTACACGCTGTCGGGCGAACTGATCGGGGAGGTCGAGTTCGATGCCGGGGACCAGGAAGTCGACATCGCCAGGCCACTCGAGGTCGGCGCATTGGGCGACATCCTCCGCATGTGGGCTCGACCGGACCGGGTCGACATCGTTGTGCTGGCTCTCTGAGAATTCGGCCTCGCTGCGGGAACCTGGCGGCACGGACCGGCGTCCAAACGACAGTCAACGGCTCCAACGGAGGGAGATCAATCATGTGGAGACGCAACGTGTTTGTTGCAGTGGTCGTCGGAGCGCTGTTCGTCACTGCGTGCTCAGCAGCACCGGCAGATCAGGTCGTTCCCGATGACGACGGTTCAGGAGCTGCGTCCGGCGCGTGTCTGGCGGGCGACCCGAACTGCCTGGATACCGTCGTCGACGGTGAGTTCCCGACGGCAGGGGAGGAACCGGATGCGTTGCCTCCGGCCGATCCTTCGCCGACGTCGGGTGGCATGATCGTCGACCCACTTTCGATCGCAGAAGCACTTGCCTACGAAGGCTCGGAAGTGATCGCCGTGCAGGCGTTCGTCGTTCGCGTTGGGGACTCGGCGAGGCTCTGCGACGCCCTTGCTGAGTCCTTCCCGCCGCAGTGCGGAGGCGACAGCGTCGACATCCTCAACCCGGATGCAACGAGCGGCTTCACGCTGGTGGAAGAGGGATCGACACAGTGGTCGCCCGAGCCGGTGACGATGCTCGGCTCCATCTCAGCTGAAGGGTTCACGATCGACCCGAACTCCATCTGACGCCACCCACACAGGCGGACATGACCGCGGCTCCTTCGACCCGTATTCTTCGGTTCGGAGGAGCCCCGGTCGGCGGAGGTGAAACACCGTGAGGAGCATCCGCGTGCTGGTGATGGCGATCGTCGTCGCCGTTGCCGGGTCCGCGTGTACCACCGATGCCGAGTTCGAGTGTCCCGTCACGATCCCATTCACGCCAGCCTTCGTTCCGCCCGAGCCTTTTCCGCCACAACCATCGACAGACGGAATGGTCTGGTTCGGGACAGCCGACCTGTGGACGTCCCTTCCGACAGACGGTGCGTATGAGATCCGCAAGAGCGTGTGGTGGAGCCAGCATTACACGGACCCTGGCGTGGATCCCTTCCCCGAGATCGATGTCGTGTGGCACCGTCTCGACGTCGAGGCCGAGGACATTTCGAACGGAGGTCTCGGAACGAACGGGTCGACGGCCGACCGAACCTTCATCATTGCGGGAATCGATCCCAACCGTTCCGGCTGTTGGAAGGTGACGGCGACCTTTGGCGAGGCGTCGCTCGCGTACGTCTACCAGCACGGCACCGGTTGACCGCTTGGTCTACCGATCGGGAAGCGGGCCACCCGGCGTCCACACCCCGCCCTCGGCGGGCGGCAGGAGCTGCTTGATGGGCTTCGCGGGAACGCCACCGACGACCGTGTACTCGTCGACATCGTTCGTGACCACCGAGTTGGCGCCAACGATGCAGCGGTAGCCGATAGAGACTCCAGCCATCACGACGGTGTTGTATCCGAGGACCGTATTGCTGCCGATCGACACCGGCTTGCCGCTCCGTCCGCCCACTGCGATCGGCACCGAGAAGTCGTCGAACGGGTGCGTGTGGGTCTCGATCGTCACACCGGCGGCAACCATCACGTACGACCCGATGTCGATGTCTTCCCGGTCGTCGAGCATCACGTACCGATTGATGAGCGATCCTTCACCGATCGAGATGTTCGCGCCGCGCGAGAACAGGACGTTGTGGTGGAAGATCACGTCGTCCGCGCACGAACGGAAGATGCGCTTTGCAAGCATCCGGCGGAGGGGGAGCGCCAGCCCTTGGACCATCGCTGCTGGCGTCCGGTCGAACATTCGCCAGAACAAGGTGAGGGGGAGCGTGTCATCGATCACGTCCGAGGGCCCTGTGCCGCGGAAGGGGTCGGTGGGCATGGTGACTGTCGAAGCGGACACGGCTGCTCCGGCTGCGTCATTGAGTTCGTCGAGCAGGTCAGCAGCCCTTCGGGGGACGGCACCGCCGTCGAGTTCGCGTTCGAACGAGGCGAGTATCGACTCGATGTCCATCAGGCGGCGCGTTCCAGGGCAGGGCGACCCCTGTGCGTCACCAGCCTCACGGTGCCACGGGCGATAGCCACCGCGTATTGCGAGATGACGTTGATCCTTCCCAGAGCTGGGCCGAAACGTGCGCCCATCTTCGAGGTCCCTGCCCCGTAAATCCGCCTGATCGGCACCTCGGCGACCCGGAGGCGGAGCCTCGCCGCCTCGAATGCCATTTCGAGCTCGGTTTCGTACCGGTCACCGACGAACTCCATGGTCGACATGGCTCCTGGGGACAGGCAGCGATACCCCGAGAACGGGTCGGTGATCGAGACGTGAAGAATGCGCCTGAGCATGCCGCGGACCATACACCTCACCGCGTAGCGGTTCCGGGGCGTGTTGCAGCGTGACGGGTCGATCAGGTAGCGAGAGCCGACGACCATATCGGCGCGGTCGGCCATGACTGGTTCGACGACCCTTCGCAGGTCAGCAGGGTCGTGCTGGCCATCGGTGTCCATGAAGACCACGGCTGACGGACACCCGTCCCTGGCGGCCGCGAGGCCGACCTTCATCGCAGCGCCCTTGCCGGCGTTGCCGGACAGCCGTATGACGGCGACGCCGTGGTCCTCGGCTCGCTTCGCCGTGGCGTCGGTTGATCCGTCGTCGACGACCAACACGTGAACGCGCTCACCGAACAGGAGCAAGGGCAGCCGCTCGAGCACCGAACCGATTCGGCTGGCCTCGTTGTACGCGGGCATCACGACGGTGATCACGTTTTCCAGCATATTCGATAATTCCATGAGTTGCAGAGTCAGCAACTAAGAGTCTCTCAGGCTTGGGTACCCGACCGCTGACACGTGCCGGAGCGATGCTCGAATTCGGCACAGGTACCATCGTGTCAGCCACCGGAGGACGGATGAATCTCAACGACCCCACACTGATCAGGACCCAGGCCTACATCGACGGCACCTGGGTCGATGGCGACGCCGGCGAGACGTTCGACGTGATCGACCCGGCAACGGGTTCCCTCGTTGCGAGCGTGGCAGATGTCGGCAGGGACGAAACGGCACGAGCGATCGACGCGGCCGAGGTCGCGCGGCACCCCTGGGCGCGGCGAACGACGAAGGATCGTGGTGCGGTCCTTCGCCTTTGGGCCGATCTGCTCAAGGAGAACGCAGAAGATCTCGCGCTGATCATGACCACGGAGATGGGGAAGCCGATCGGCGAGTCCCGCGGTGAGGTCTTCTACGCCGCGAGCTTCATCGACTGGTTCGCAGAGGAGGCAAAGAGGGCGTACGGGGACGTGATCCCGACGCACGACCCATCCAAGCGGCTTCTCACGCTGCGCCAGCCCGTCGGCGTGGTGGGAACGATCACCCCTTGGAACTTCCCGCTCGCGATGATCACCCGCAAACTCGGACCTGCCCTCGCCGCCGGGTGTTCCGCGGTCGTCAAACCGGCGGCGCTGTCGCCCCTTTCGGCTCTTGCTGCGATCGAACTCGCGACGCGTGCTGGAGTCCCGGCTGGACTCCTGAACGTGGTCCCGAGCTCGCACGCCGCTCCGATCGGCACGGAGCTGACCACGAATCCGAAGGTTCGGAAGATCTCGTTCACCGGGTCGACGGGTGTTGGCAAGCTGCTGTTGCAGCAGGCGGCTGGCACGGTGAAGAACGTGTCGATGGAGTTGGGCGGCAACGCACCTTTCATCGTCTTCGACGACGCCGACCTCGATGCGGCCGTCGAAGGGGTCATCCACTCCAAGTACCGCAACGCGGGCCAGACGTGTGTCTGCGCGAATCGAATCTTCGTGCAGGACTCGGTCTACGACGACTTCGCCAAGCGGCTCGCGTACGCCGTCCAGGACCTCAAGGTCGGCGTCGGTACCGACGCTGACACCGACATCGGGCCTCTCGTCAACGACGCGGCCCTCGAGAAGGTGGAGCAGCTCGTCGCCGATGCGTGCGAGGCGGGGGCCAAGACGATGACCGGCGGCAAGCGTCACGAACTCGGCCGCACGTTCTACGAGGTGACCGTGTTGACTGATGTCACAACCGACATGGCCATCGCGAACGAGGAGATCTTCGGTCCCGTCGCTCCGCTCTTCCGGTTTTCGACGGAGGAGGAGGCGATCGAGGCAGCGAACGACACGCCCTTCGGGCTCGCGTCCTACTTCTACGCGTCCGACCTCGGCCGTATCTGGAGGGTGTCCGAGGGACTCGACTACGGGATGGTCGGTGTCAACACCGGCCTCATCTCGACCGAGATCGCACCGTTCGGCGGGTACAAGGAGTCGGGTATCGGTCGCGAGGGATCACATGAGGGGCTCGACGAGTACCTCGAGACCAAGTACGTCGCGATGGGTGGGATCTAGCGCCGCGTCCCCTGGACCGCACTGCGCGTCGCGCCCCCGCGAGCTCGTGGCGTTGAGCGTTCCCGATCCTCGTGCTCGGGCCGGTCGTGGGAACGGTCGCAATGGTGCGCCTCGAGGGGAGTTCGTTTGCTTTCTCCCTTGCCGGTGGGCGCGGTTGAACATCGATATGATCGACCGAACGGCAACCCCCCGAGAGTTGCTGCTGTCGAATCGACCAAAGGACGTCACATGTCGGATCCCGTAAGCGTTGGATTGTTGATTCTTCGACTCATACTGGGAGTCGTCTTTCTCGCCCACGGCGTCAAACACGCACTCGGACGTGAGAAGACGACGAACTGGTTCCGGTCGATCGGGTTCAAGGCACCCGGGTTTCAATGGATGGCGTCGACGGCGACGGAGCTCGGCGTCGGTGTGATGCTCGTCCTCGGACTCGGAACGTCGCTTGCCGCGGCGGGTGTGATCGGCATCATGTCGGTCGCGTTCTGGACCGTGCATCGCCCGGCGGGGTTCTTCATCACGGGCTTCATGAAGGAAGGGATCGACGTTGAAGGGTATGAGTACGTCTTGACGCTTGCCCTCGCTGCCGCTGCCGTTGGAATCGCGGGGGCTGGCGAGTACTCGATCGATTCGGGGCTCACACTCGGTGACGAGTCGCTGCTGGCGGCGTTGTCCGGCAACACGGGCCTTGTGCTCGTGGCTGTCGGCGTCGTCACCGCCATCGTCCAGATCGCCGTGTTCTGGCGACCCAAGGCGGTCAGCCGCTAGGAGTACCAGCGGTCAGTGGCCGCGGCGGGTCCCGCCGTACTTCATGCGGGTGTCGGACATCGACGCTGCCCGGGCTTCGTCGTCGTTCACGCCTGCGCCTTTCAGCTCCCCGATGAAGAAGGTGTGGCTGCCGCAATCGACGGCCTGTGTGACCTCGCATTCCATCCACGCGATTGCATCAGCAAAGACGGGGACGCCGGTGGAGCCCTCTTCGATGTCGTAACCGTTGAGGGTCATGCCGTCTTTCGCGGCTGGCTTCGAGAACTTCACGAAGGGCCTTGTGTTCTCTGCGTCCCAGAGGTTCACGGAAAAGGCACCACCCTCCGCGATGAGTCGATGGGTCACAGCGACCTTGTCGATCCCGACGCCGATGAGCACCGGCTCCTGGGCGACCTGCGTGATCCACGACGTCGTCATTCCATTCCATTCGTCGCCGTGCCGGGAGCCGACGAGCGCAAGCGCGTTCGGAATCTTCCATGTGACTTTGTTGATGATTTCGGCATCGAGCATGGTTGCCCCCTTCGATGCCGAGGCTACCGGCCCAGGTCGGGTGGGCTTACGCCTCGTAGAGACAGATGCGGGTCGCGATGTCGATTTCGCCGGTTTGCTCGAGGTCGCACCCTGACTGCAGCTTCTTGATGGCTGCCGTCGTGCCGGCGCCGAAGTCGCCGTCGATGGGGCCGGAGTACAAGTTGAGGTCTTTGAGCTTCTCCTGGATGTCCTCGACATACGCGGTGTCCGCGAGGAGCTTCGGGACCAGTCTGCTGTCGGTCACGGGTCCGAACTCACCATCGGCTTCGATGCCGTTGTCCGATTGGAACTTCGCGATCGCGGCCTGCGTCTCCTCACCCGCGATCCCGTCGACGGTGCCCGTGAAGTAGCCGAGTGCCATGAGATCGAGTTGCACGACGACGGTCGTGACGGTCGCTGGCTGCCGTGGAATCGTGGTCGTGGTTGTCCCGAGGGTGGTTGTCGTGACGGTCGTCGCGACCGGGATGGTGGTCGTGGTCGAGGTCTCGACCGGTGCGGTTGTGGTTGTTTCAGGATCAGATCCGTCACCTCCACACGCCGTGCCCAAGAGCGCGAAGGCGAGGCACACGATCCCAGTTCGTGTCAGCGACATACCTCTCCCGTGCGCTGTCTCGCAGGCTGCGGTGCTGCAGCGCCCAGCACCCAGACAGTTCCCTTCCTGTCGTTACGACGAAACGAGCCTACATGACGCGTCGATGCCTTGCCCAGGGACCACACATGTCCTCAGGTGGCAATGCAACCTGCCGATAAATGGCTGATGAAGACAAGGTCGGCCCTCACGATTGTCGCGATCCTCACCACCGTGTTCGCTGCGGTTCCCGGTATCGCCTCCGCATACGATCTGGGCGAGGACGTCTCGTATCCGCTCGTCTTCCCGGTCGACGGCGAACACCACTTCTCGGACACCTTCTGGGCCGGGCGGAGCCATGGATTCCACACCGGTCAGGACATCATGGCCGACAAGATGACCCCGGTCGTTGCCGTCGCGGCAGGTGTTGTCAAGTACGTCAACTGGACGGTGCACGAAGACATGAACCCGGATCGGTGCTGTTCGCTCGTCATCCTCCATGACGACGGATGGGAGAGCTGGTACATCCACCTCGACAACGACACGACGGGCACGGACGACGGCAAGGGCTGGGGCATCAAGCGTGACATCAAGCCCGGCGTTCGTGTGGCCGCAGGGCAACACATCGCATGGGTCGGGGACAGCGGCAACGCGGAGAACACGGCCCCGCACCTCCACTTCGAGCTTCACGATCCGACGGGCAACGTCGTCAATCCCTACAGTTCCCTCGTCGCCGCCGGGGGCAACGACGTGGGAAGCGGCCCACGGGATCCGTTGATCGGCGGCGCACGCGTCCTGCAGAAGGGCCTCAGCGGCGCCGACGTGCGGGAGCTCCAGACGGCACTCAGCGAGCTCGGTTACCGCGTCGGCCCGATCGACAGCAAGTTCGGCTCGCTGACGGACGCGGCCGTGCGAGCGTTCCAAAAGAAGGTCGGACTCGTCGTGGACGGGCTCGTTGGGCGCTCCACGAAGGCGGCGATCGCAGGCCTCGAGCGTTCGAACGACGATCCCGAGATGTTGTCCCTCGGATCGCGCGGCGGCGCTGTCGCCACGCTCCAGAGGGCGCTTGCGGACAACGGCTTCGACCCCGGACCAGCAGACGGGATCTTCGGGCCACTGACGCTGTCGGCCGTGCTCGGATTCCAGAAGTATCACGACCTGTGGGTGGACGGCCTCGTCGGTCCACGCACCCAGGGTGCCCTTGGCATGATCTAGCCGTGGAAGGACGGCCCGCCGGCCACCCGGGCGGCGCGTTCTCTGAATGCATCCGGTGTGCCGGCGTAGGCTTTCTTGCAGGGTTCGACAAGGGCGAACTGCCAGGAGTTCATGATGGGTGAGACGATCGGTTCCGACCGGAAGCCGCGAAGCGGCGTCGCCGCGGCCTTCCTCGGTGCCATCTTCCCGGGGCTCGGCCACGGCTACATAGGCCGATTCCGGCGGGCTGCCCTCATGGCCATTCCCGTGGTCGTGCTCGTGGGCGGCGCGCTCTATGCGCTGAGCCGATCGTCGGTCGAGGTTGCGTCCTGGCTCGTGCGGCCGACAGTCCTCGCCTGGGTGCTGATCGCGAACATCGGCATCGTGATCTGGCGGGTTGCCGCCGTTGCCGATCCCTACCGTATGTCGGAGGGGAAGCACAGCCTCGGCCGACTTGCGGTCGTCATCGGTCTCGCGGCAATCGTGATCTTGCCGCACGTCTTGATTGCCAAGTACACCTACGAGGCGGCCCGGCTCCTCGACGACGTGTTCGTCTCGGAGGGCGAGGTCATCACGATTGCCCCCCTCGATGAGACACCGCGGAACAACGCGCCGTTCGCGCCGGGCGACAATGCGGACTACACGGTGCCTGATCCGGCGCTCACTCGTGTGGCTCACGAGCGGTCGTACAGGAACCTCATCTCACGCCCCGGTTTCGGGGATCCCGACGCTGTAGTCGAGGCACAGAAGTACCAGCAGTCGGTCCCTGTTCCGCTGTCCGACCGTCTCGCAGGAGAAGCCGAAGGTGTCGACCGGCTCACGATCCTCCTCGTCGGCGGCGATGGCGGTCCGGGTCGTGGTGGCACGCGTGCGGACACGATCATCGTCGCCTCATTCGACAAGACGACCGGCAAGGCGGCCTTGTTCTCGATCCCGAGGAACATGACGCACGTGCCACTGCCAGACGCGTGGTCGACGGCGTTCGTCGACCTCGAACAGCGGCTCACGCCGTGGGCGGAGCGCAAGACGTGGACCGACGACGACGGTGACGGCCAGCCGGACCAGTTCGTTCCCTGCCATTGCTTCCCCGATCAGCTCAACGCGATCTACCCGTTCACGCGCAGCTGGGTCGACACGTATCCGAACGAGGTCGACCCGGGGCTCGCGGCGCTTCGTGACACGGTCGAACTGCTCCTCGGCATCGACATCGACTACTACGCGATGGTGAACATGTCGGGATTCGTGCGGGTTGTCGATGCCCTCGGCGGCGTCCGGGTGTACAGCACGAGCTCGGTGCAGGCCGAGGTCTCGCCTGAAGAAGAGGGCCAGGAGTGGATCCAGATCGACATCTCGCCCGGATGGAACACACTCGACGGGCGTGCGGCGCTCGCCTACGTCAGAGAGCGCAAGTCGTCGAGCGATTACGTTCGGATGAAGCGCCAACGTTGCATGCTCAAGGCCGTGGCGGCCCGGGCCGATGTGGCGACCATCCTGAGACGGTTCCCATCGATTGCTCGGGCGGTGGGGTCGTCGGTGAAGACCGACATTGACATCGACTACCTCCCGAAGCTCCTCGAGTATGCCGCGAGCCTCGACTACGACGATGTCGCCACGATCGGGTTCGTCCCTCCCTACTTCACGCCCGTCGTAGACGCCAGGGGCAAGCCGACGCCGGATCTCGTGCGCATCCAGGCCATGGTGAGGTGGGCGTTCTCGGCGGACGAGACGACGCAGTTCGAGACCGGCAGCGAGAGCGAGTGCCGCGTCTGAGGCTCCGGCGCTAACCGGCCTGCGCGGTACCGTTCACCGTGAATTCGCCGATTGGGGAGTAATGGCGACACCCGAACCGCATGCGACCCGGTCCCCCCGTCCCTGGCTCGCAGCCGTCCTGAGCGGACTCGTGCCCGGCGCTGGCCAGCTGTATGCGCGGCGATACCTGCGCGCGGCGTTGTGGTTCTCGCCTACCTTGCTGGTCGCGGTCGGGGTCATCCCTCTCATCTCAATGCAGACGTCGACGCTCATCAGCACGGCGCTCTCACCGTCCGTGCTGTGGGCGATCTACGCCGCGAACATCGCCGCCGCGGTGTGGCGCGTCGCGTCCTCGATCGACGCCTATTTCGTTGCCCGTCCCGAGGGCGAGGCGTCTGGCGCAATGGCGGTTGCCGTCGGCGGGGCGGCCGTGCTCCTGCTCATCGCCGCACCCCATCTGGTTATCGGTCGGTACACCTACTCGACGATCGAACTCGTCGACGCGCTCTTTGTGACCGACGGCGAATCGACAGGCGAGCCGATCATTCCCATCGGCACTGACGCCGACATCGTCCCCGATCCCGTCACCCGGTACTACGACACGCATGGCGTCGACCCCACATCGCTGCGAAACCTGATCTTCCGCGAGGGATTCGGTGACCCGGACGCGGTCGCGGTGTGGGACGAGGTCGTGCGCACGCGGACGGCGAGGTCTCGAGTCGCTCCCTTCCCTTCGTACAACGAACGCGTCGGCGGCGGACGCATCACGATCCTGTTCGCAGGCGGCGACGCCGGGCCCGGCCGCGGAGGGCTGCGGACCGATGCGATGATGGTCGCGTCGATAGACACGACGACCGGCAAAGCCGCACTGTTCGCGTTTCCGCGGAACATGGGATCGGTGCCGCTCCCGGACAAGTTCTCGGACGCTTTCGTCGAGCTCGAACAGCGGGTCTTTCCTCCGCCTCCGGAACCTGAGCCCGTCGAAGGGGAGGACCCCCCGCCGCTGCCGGAGTGGGAGAGCTGCGAATGCTTCCCCGAACAGCTGAACGCCCTCTATCCGTTCACCCGCAGATGGACCAGCTCCTATCCGAACGACCCCGACCCCGGGATGGCGGCCCTCAGGGATGTCCTTTCGAATCTGATGGGCCTGCGGATCGACTACTACGCGCTCATCGACATGGCCGCATTCGTGGATCTGGTCGATGCCATCGGCGGCGTTGACGTCTATGTGCTGCAACCCCTGCAAGCCGAGGTCTCGCCGCCGCGCGAGGGTGATCCCTGGGCGAAGGTCGATGTCGACGTCGGTTGGAACCATCTCACCGGCCCGGAGGCGCTCGCGTATGCGCGTGCCCGCCACGGCTCGTCCGACTACGCCCGAATGGAACGTCAACGCTGCATGGTGAAGGCCGTCGCAGCCCAGGCGACGCCCGCGAAGATCCTCCGGCACTTTCCGGCGATCGTCGATGCCATCACTGGCTCGGTGGTGACCGACATTCCCCTCACATTCCTCCCTGACCTCCTGGAAGCCGCCGCGCAGCTCGACTTCAACGACATCGACACGGTCGGGTTCACGTTCTCGTACTGGCTCCCGGAACGCGACGTCCTCTATCACCCGATCCCGGACGTCGACAAGATCCGATCGAAGGTCCGCCGTGTGCTGGCAGGTCAGAGTGATCCCACGTCCGACGCAGCCGTGTCTGATGAGTGCGAGGTCTGAAGACTTTCGTATGCCCCGAGACGGCGATAGAAGCGCCTTCTGAGGAAGTCCTGGTGCTCCGGGCTACAGCCGGTCATGGGTCAAGGCGTGTCGGGGACGTGCCGATACCCCTTGCATGTCCAATGTGATGTTCGCGCGCACCGAGCGGCACCGCCTCGTCGGGTTGCTGCTGCGAACCCGTGCGCTCGTCTACGTCGGCCTCGGGCTGCCGATCATTGCGTTCGTCAACCCGTCGATGCCGTGGCTCCTGGTTGCCCTCGTCGCCCTCGCCGCAGCTGCTGGAGTGCCGTTCGTCACACGCACGAGCACGCGGACATCGGGAATGCGAACCTCGATCGTGATCGATCTCTTCGTGTCGTACATGTTGTGGGCCGTCGTTCCCGAGGCGACGGCCCTTTCGTTGATCGGCACAGCGTGGACCGTGGTGATCGCAGTCTTCCTGCTCCCGAGGGCGACCTCGCGCACGATCTCGTCGGTTGCCGTGGTTTTGGAGCTCTCGAAGCTCGCGGTCGTAGCGGTGTCGCCCTCCTTCCTCGATCCGTTCACCGCGGGAGTGGGGTGGGTGATCGTCGGGAGGAGCGTCATCCTGTCCGCAGCGTACGCAATGGCGTCGATGCTCGACCGATACCTCTCGAAGCTCTACATCGCGACCGAAACGGGGTCTGATCGATACGAGCGGCTCATGAGGGATGCGCCCACCGCGTTCGTGATCGTGACGCGGGACGCGGTGCGCTTTGCGAACGCCTCCGCCGAACGGCTTCTCGAAGCAGGCCCTGGCGGCCTCGCGGGGACCAACCCCATGGACTTCATCGACCCGTCGCACAAGACCGCGATCGTCGAGGATGTCACGGCGGCCCTCGAACAGCTCGATCCGGTCATCATCCCTGCTCTCCCCATCAAGACGCTGACGGGCAAGCCCATCACGATCACGGTCACGATGGCCGCCACGGATTACCGAGGCGACCTGGCCCTCCAGGTGATGTTCACGGACATCTCTGCGCAGCAACAGGTGGAGTCAGAGCTCAGGGAGACACGCCTCAACTATCGAACCTTCTTCGAACGCATCCCGGTCGCGCTCTACCGATCACGACCGAGCGGTGAGATCATCCAGGCGAACAGGGCGCTGATCGACATCCTCGGAGCCACGTCCGAGACCGAGGTGATCGGGCGCAACGCGAAGGTCTTCTACGTCGACGAAGAGGATCGCGAGCACCTGTCTGACATGCTCTCCCAGGACCGACTCGTCGTCGGTTTCGAGGCGCGGCTCAGGCGCCTCGACGGGCGGGTCATCTGGGTGCGCGACACCTCCCGCCTCATCTCCACCGACTTCGGAGACGTCTACGAAGGCTCGATCGTGGACGTCACGAGCCGCAGGGACATCGAGGACGAGCTCTGGAGTCGGGCGATGCAGCAGGAGGCTGTTGCATCAATCGGGCAGACAGCACTCGAGATCGCTGACATCAGCGAGGTGATGCGAACCGTTGCTGAAACCGTCGCCCGAGTGTTGCGCACCGACGGCGCTGCGATCATCGATCGTGCGGCGACGGGCTTCAGGTACGTCGGAAGGAATGCCTGGTTCACCATGGACGCGACGGCGACGAGCGCGCTCGCGGACCGAGCCCACATGACCGCTGCCCCTGTGGTCCTCCGATCCGAGAGCGAGATCCGCTTCGCGGCCCCGGCACTCGCCAAGGCCGGTGTCCAATCGAGTGTCGCGGTCATGGTCCCGGCAACCGGGATGGAGTTCGGAACGCTCGCCGTCGTCTCGGAGTCCGAGCGCGTGTTCACCTCGGACGACCTGAACTTCCTGCACTCCGTCGCGAACGTGCTCGCGGCGGCAATCGACCGCGCCGCGGCGAACAGCAAGCTCGAGGAGCTCCTCAAGTCGAAGGATGCCTTTGTCGCATCCGTCTCGCACGAACTCCGTACGCCACTCACCGTGGTCACCGGGATGGCGTACGAGCTCAGGGAACGCTGGGGGGACCTGTCCCGCGAAGAGCTCGCTGAGTTCACGAACCTGCTCGTGGATCAGAGCCGAGACATGTCCGATCTGATCGAAGACCTCCTCGTTGCTGCGCGGGCCAACATCGGTAACGTCACCGTGCGCAAGGAACCAGTGGACCTGCACACCCAGGTATCGGGCGTGCTGACATCGTTTGCCGGAAGTGCCCGAATGCCGATCAAGGCAAAGCTCGAGGATGCGGTCGTCGACGGTGATCCGATACGCGTCCGCCAGATACTGCGGAACCTCGTCACGAACGCCATTCGGTACGGCGGCGACGAGATCGAGGTCGTCATGTCGTCCACGGCAGGGACGCGGGTGGTCGAGGTCATCGACAATGGCCCGGGCATTCCGGCCGAGGACCGCGAGCGCGTGTTCGCCGCATACGAGCGGGCGCACCACGCTGCGGGTCAGCCAGGTTCGGTCGGGCTCGGTCTGACGGTCTCGCGCACGCTCGCGCAGCTGATGGGTGGCTCGCTCACGTATCGGTGGGACGGACGCTCGACATTCCGGCTCGAGCTCCCTCGGGCCCCGGAAAGAGGGCCGGCTCCCGACCCGGCTGCGAACCACGACCAGCGCGACGCCAACCCCGCTCGGCTCGAACCGATCGGAAGCCAGTCCCTCGGCGCCACTGACTGACACCTGACTTCGTCAGCGAAGGGCCCTCGCGATGTCGTCAATGCCACGGGTGGCCTCTGCGCCCAGGTTCACCGGGATGACGGCACGGCCCCGCGAATGGAGTGCCGAGGCGTCACCCTCGGCCTGAGCGCGGATCAACGTGTTGAACGTGTAGCTCGCCTCTGGAACCGTGAGCGTCGCATGTGGCTCGTCGATGAGTTGGAGGTAAATGCCTCCCGGCTGGCCACCCTTGTGGAGCTGTCCGGTCGAGTGGAGGAACCGTGGCCCGAGACCTACGGTGGTCGGGACGTTGAACCGCGAAGACACCGTGCGCGCGAGCCGCTCGAGGGCGGACTCGGTGTCCGCCGACGGCGCGAGGAATGCCTGGACAGCGATGTATACCGCGTCTTCTGTGTTCCGGGCGAGCGCTTCTGCGACCCTTCGCGGATCGGTCATGTAGTCGACTCGCTCGCCGGCGCCGGATCCTTCCATCGCTTCGACCGCGAGCGTCTTCGCAAGCTGGACGTCCGGCTGGTCGAATGGGTTGATGCCAAGTGCCTCACCGGCGACGGCGGTCGCGAACTCGAGGACGAACATCGCAGCACCAACCGCGTGAGGGTCGTCATATCCGATCGCGATGTCGGCCGTGTCAGGGATGGTGGGGCCCAACGCCACGGTCAGAACCGCGTCGGGAGGACTGATGGCACCCGCGGCGATGGGCAGGATGCCGACGCCTTCCTTGCCCGTCGACTCCGCGATCAATTGTTCTATCCAAGCCGGAACAGAGGACGCGATGGAGGATCCGGTGAAGTACGCCCCGCTGAGTCCGTCCGCTGCAATCGATCCGAGGACTGCGCCGATCGCGAGCCCCGGGTTCTCTGCCGTCGACGTCCGACAGGCGCCGGCGGCCGCAGACGCATGGTCGAGAACCTGCTCGAGATCGGCTCCGATGATCCCGGCCGGGACGAGTCCGAAGGCGCTCAGCGCCGAATACCGACCGCCAACGTCGGGGTTGGCGAGCACCACTGACCTGAAGTCGCGTGCCTCGCCGAGAGCCGCGAGTGACGAACCGGCATCGGTCACCGCGACGAAGTGGCGGCCCGGATTCGAAACCGAGCTCGATGCGAAGTCCCAGAAGTACCGGAACAGCGAAAGCGTCTCGAGCGTCCCACCAGACTTCGAAGAGACGATCCACCAGGTGTTTGTGGGGTCGAGGCCGTTTCTGAGCTCGAGGAGATGATCGGGGTGGGTCGTGTCGGCGACGGTCAGCCGAGGTGAACCATCAGCTGTCGGGAGGCTCGCGGCGAACACCTCGGGGGCGAGGCTGGACCCGCCCATGCCGCACAGCACGATATCCGTGATTCCCTCCGCTGTCGCCTGCTCGGCGAGGTGTGCGATCGGTCCGAGCAACGATCGGGACTCGATCGGCAGGTCGAGCCATCCGAGACGGTTCGCCACCTCGTCTCGTGGAGGATCGAACCAGACCGTCGGATCTTTCGCCCAGAGCCGATCGACGCCATGGCGGTCGATCCAACGGTTGACAGTGTCGTCGGATGCTGGTGATCGGCGCCGAACCTCGAGCGCGAGGCTCATGACGCGAGCTTCGCCTGCTTGTCAGCGATCGCGTCGAGCACAGCGTTATAGGCACTTGCGAACGCGGCGACCCCATCGGTCTGCAACTTGTCGGTGATCGCGGCGAAGTCCACACCGACCGCGGCGAGGGCCTCCACGCGGCTGGCTGCGGTCTCGATGCCGTCGAGGAGCGAATCGCGCTTGACCACGCCGTGATCCTCGAACGCCTCGATCGTCGCCGGCGGCGCCGTGTTGACGGTGTTCGGACCGATGAGCTCCTCCACATAGAGCACGTCGCGGTATGAAGGGTTCTTCGTTGACGTCGATGCCCACAGCGGGCGCTGCGGCCTGGTACCCGCGGACGCCAGGGAGCCGAACGGGGGGCCCTCGAAGATCTCGAGGTATCGCGCGTATGCGATCTGCGCGTTGGCGATGGCGATGGTGCCCCTGATCGAGAGCGCTTCATCGGTTCCAACGGCTTCGAGCGCGCTGTCCACGTAGGAGTCGACGCGGCTCACGAAAAAGGAGGCGACCGATGCGAGCCGGTCGGGACGCTCGGCCTTGGAAGCTCCATGCACATACGCCATCGCGACGGCCTCGTAGTCAGCCAACGAGAACATCAGCGTTGCATTGACGTTGATGCCGACGGAGGTCAGCTCCTCGATCGCAGGAATTCCCTCGGCCGTGGCTGGCACCTTGATCATCACGTTCGGGCGGTCGATCGCCTCCCAGAGCCGCTTGGCGTCGCGGATCGTGCCCTCGGTGTCGTACGCGAGCGTGGGCGACACTTCGAAGCTCGCGTAGCCGTCCTTCCCGTCCGAGTCGTCGAACACCGGCCGAAGGACGTCAGCCGCTCCGCGGATGTCTTCGAGAGCGACGGCTTCGAATGCGGAGCTCGCGTCGACATCTCCGAGCGATGCGATCGCGCCGTCGTAGAGGGCGGTGTCCGCGATCGCCTTTTCGAAGATCGATGGATTGCTCGTGAGACCCCGAACGCCCGACTTGACGAGCGCATCGAGTTCGCCGTTCTGGAGTTGGTCGCGGCGTATGTAGTCGTACCAGATCGACTGGCCGGCGTTCCATAGTTCTTTGAGTTTGCTCACGGGGTCCATCCCTGATCGTTCATCGAAGGGTACGCCGTCACTCTCGGTCCGAGACGATTCGCCGTGCCAATTCGATCATCTTGGCGCGCAGATCAGGATCTTCCATTGAGGACATCACGGTTGCCTCGAGGAATCCCTCCTTCGACCCGCAGTCGAATCGACTGGTGTGGTTGCGAACTGCGTGGAGCCCCGCTGACGCGATGGTCGCCCTTATCGCGTCCGTCAGCTGTATCTCGCCTCCTGCACCTGCGTGTGTGGAGCCCAATGCTCGCATGACCTCCGGCCGGAGCACGTATCGGCCAACGACCGCCAAGGTCGTCGGGGCCTTGTCTGGCGCCGGCTTCTCGACCACATCCCGAACCGCGAAGGGTCGTTCGCCGCGTTCACCGTCCGACGGGTCGACGATGCCATAGCTGTCTGTCCGTTCCGGGTCGACCTCGTCCACCAGGACCACACTCGTCCCGAGGTCGTTGTATGAGTCGATCAACGTCCTCAGAGCCGGTTCGTCTCCGAACATCACCTCATCAGGGAGGATCACGGCGAACGCTTCGTCACCGACGACGTGGCGTGCACACCAAATTGCGTGGCCGAGGCCGAGCGGCTGGTTCTGACGGACGAAGACGAGCTGACCCGCCGAGGGTCTGAGCGACTCGAGTGACGTCAGGATGTCGTCCTTCCCGCTTTTTGAGAGCGCCGATTCGAGCTCGTGATCCTTCCCGAAGTAATCCTCGATCGCAGACTGGCCCTTCCCAGTGACGATCACAATGGTCTCGATGCCTGACTCGAGGGCCTCGTCGACGGCGTACTGGATGAGAGGCCGATCGAGGATGGGGAGGAGGACCTTCGGTGTGGCCTTGCTCGCGGGCAGGAACCTCGTGCCGCGCCCTGCGACAGGGATGATCGCGGTGCGGACCGGCTTCATCAGCCGGTCGCTGAGGTCGCGACGCGCTCGACGTGGCCCTTCGCGCGCACGTTGTACCACGCCGATTCGATCGTGCCTTCGTCGTCGATCGTGAAGGTCGACCTGATGATCCCCATGTACTCCTTGCCGTAGTTCTTCTTCAGCCCGTAAGCGCCGAAGGCGGTCGCCATCGTGTGGTCCGGATCGGAGAGGAGATCGAACGGGAGGTCGTACTCGTCCTTGAACTTGGCGAGCTTCCCGGGAGTGTCGGGGGACACGCCGAGGATCGAGTATCCGGCCGCTGCGAAGAACTCGTGCCGATCGCGAAAGTCGCACGACTCAGTCGTGCAGCCCGGTGTGAATGCCTTCGGGTAGAAGTAGATCACAAGCTTCTTCCCTGTGAACTCCTCGCTTGTCCGCGTCGTTCCGGTCTGGTCGGGAGCCGAGAATGTCGGAGCAGGGTCTCCGGCCTCGAGCATGATCGTGTTGGAGCTGGTCATGTGCTGGAGGGTACCGACGTCACATCGACTCGGCCCGCAGGCGAAGCTGGCCGCACGCCGCATCGATCTCCTGTCCGCGCGTGTCGCGGAGGGTCACGTTCGCACCCTCGCGGCTCAGCGTGCCGATGAACCTGCGGATCGTGTCGTGGTCCGGCGCGGTGTCCGTGCTCAGCGGTGTGGGGTTCAGCGCGATGACGTTGACGTGGGCGTGAATCTGACGTGCGATCCGTGCGAGGCCGACCGCCTCCTCGTCGGAGTCGTTCTCCCCGGCGATCAGGGTCCATTCGAGGCTGATTCGCCGCCCCTTCGCTTCGTAGTACTCCCTTGCAGCATCGACCACCATGTCGATCGGGTAGCGATCATTGAGCGGGACGAGCAACGACCTTTCCGCGGGGATCGTCGAATGGAGGCTCACGGCGAGGCTGAGCGGCCAGGGCTCTTCGGCGAGCTTCTTCATCCCGGGCACGAAACCCACCGTCGAAACCGTGATCGAGCGTGCTGACATGCCCATGGTTTCGACCATCCTCCGAATTGCCTCGATGGTGTGGCGGTAGTTGGCGAGGGGTTCGCCCATCCCCATGAAGACGACGTTCGTGACCCGGTCAGGGGAATGTTCGATGGGCGACGCCGCGAGGTATGCGTTCGCGTACGCGACCTGGGCCGCGATCTCGCCCGCATCGAGATGTCGGTCGAATCCGAACTGTCCGGTGGCGCAGAAGGTGCAGCCCATCGCGCACCCGACCTGCGACGAGACGCACAACGTGGTCCGGTTCTTGTACCCCATGAGCACGGTCTCGATGGGTGCCCCGTCCGGGCAGCGGAAGAGCCACTTCACCGTGTCGCGCGACGCCGTCGACTGCTCGAGCTCCACGACGAAGGGCCAATGCTGATCAGCGAGCTTCGCCCGCACATCCGTTGGAAGGTTTGTCATCGCATCGGTGGACAGCACCGGATGCACGTACGCCCACTCCCTCAGCTGGTTCGTTCGAAACGAGGGTTCGCCCTCGAGGAGTTCCCCGAGTCGCTCAGGCTCGGTGAGGTACACCACGTCAGCGGACGGAAGCGGCTTCAGCGACCCAGCGCTCGACCGTGGCGACCGACGAACCGACGGCTTCGGCGAGTGCCTCGGCGTCTGCTTCCGCGAGTTGGGTGGCCGTCGTGATCCCAGCATCGCCGAGCTTCTTCGCGGTTGCGGGGCCGATGCCCTTGATCTCGGTGAGATCGGAGTCGGTGGTATCGGCAGGCGGCTTGCGGAACGGTGGTGGCGGTTCGTTGTGGATCTCGGGTGATGGGAGCATTCGTGCGCGCATTGCCCACGCCGCAGCCCCGATTCCCGCGACGACGCCGACGAGTTGAAACAGCTTCTTGGTCGTTCGGTGCATCTGGTGCGAGTCTACGAGTGGGACGCGCTAGCGAGGGGTTGCTCAGGAGGGATCGTCGCTCTGGCACGATCCGTACTTCGCCGAGTCCGGGTAGGTGCCAGCCGAAGTCTTCCATGGTCGCCACCACTTGTAGCCGTTGGCCTCGCTGCCCGCCGCGAGATACGCGCCTGCGGCGATGTTCGCTTCTCCGTTGTACGGCGTCGCGACGAGGCCGTCGCCGTCGATGAACCCTGCACCCTTTGCGCGCCCGTACCAGTACTTGCGGAGGTGCTGCATGAGGCCCTCGGCCCAGCTGCCCGAGTTGTACGCCCTCGGGTCACCCTTCGACTCGCGCTTGATGATGCCGAGTGCACAGTCGACCCGCTGCGCGGGCCAGTGCTTCGCAACGAGGTCGCGCCAGTATTCGACGTCACGCGCGCCCCCGGCATCCGCGGGCCAAAGCGGGGACCAGGTGGTTCCAGCAGTCGTGGTGGTCGCCGACGTCGTCGTGGTCACGGAACCCGAAGTGGTCGTCGTCACCGGCTCGTAGTGGACCACGATTCTCTCCGTGTTCGAGTTTCCAGCGGCGTCGGTCGCGGTGAAGACGGCCCCGTTCGGACCCTCCGTGAGCACGAGCTTGATCGACCAGTTCCCGTCGCTGTCCACCGAGGCCGCATACGGCCCCGAAGCCACACGCGCACCGCGTTCCGTGGTGCCGGTGAACGTCACCAAGCTCTCCGAGACGGTTGAACCATCCTTCGGGGACGTCACCGTGATCGGCGGCGGTGTCGTGTCCCCGGCCTCCGTCGTTGTCGTCGCCCGCGTGGTGGTGGTTGTCGCCTCCGTCGTTGTCGTCGTCTCTGCCGTCGTGGTGGTCTCCTCCGAGGTCGGCGGTGCGGACGTGGAGGTGTTGTCGACGGGGGGAGCGGCAGCGACGGTGCCCTCGGTCGTGGTCGACGAGGCAGTCGTCGCTGTACGGCTTTCGGCATCGGAGACGCGCAGGGCAAGCACTGCCGAGGCCACACGTGCCGAGGCGATGGTGACCGGTGCGGCCGCTTCGGGTTGGTCGAGGACGGCAGGCTCGGGCGACTTCGAACTCGGTGAGAACGCGGCGAAGCCAATCACCGCAACGAAGGCAACGATCAGGAGGCCTGCATATGCGAGCGGTATTCGTGGTCTCACGTTTCTCCGCTATTGCTCGCGTACAAGTCGACACGCCCAGCGTCGCCAATCGACGGTGGCTCGACTCCGCCAGTGCGCGCAGGAGTCCGCGTGTTCGGGCGTCAGGGTATAGCGGGGACCCCGGTAGAGCAACCCGTCGTTGCCAGATTCTGGGAGATCCGAAGCCAATGCCGCTCGGCACGGTGTACGGGCATCGGCGGTACCTTTCGCCCGTGAAATCCTTTGCCTTGTCGCTTGCGGCCGTTGGTATCGCGGCGTCCGTCGCACTCGCGGGGTCGCCCTCGCGCGCCGCGGTGCCGTCGTGCGCCGAGCGATTCCCCGAGGCGACGTGGAGAACTGAGTCGGTAGGCCCCATCTCGATCGAGTCGTCGGCCCTCACGCAAGCGCTCGCTGATCGCTTCGTGGGGGAGATCGATTTGGCGGCGGGGTGGATCCTCGACGAGATAGGGCCGTTCGAGGTGACGGTGTGTCTCGTCGGTGTCGAGTCGACCTTCGATAGGACGCGGTGGGTGAGCGGATCGCAGCGCTTCCACGCCTACATGGACATGGATTCACGCCTGTTCGCAGTCAACACGGATCGGACGGGCTTCGTGGGGCCCGCGTCTGCATGGGCCCTCGCCCACCACGCCCTCTGGCAGCACGGCGTGGAGGGAGGAAACCCGGAACCGATCTCATCTGTCATCGCGCACTGGTATCGCGCCAGGCTGCTCGACAGGCTCGATCTGTATCACGTTGATGTGATGGTCGACAACTTCTTCGACACGGAAGCCGTCATCAGCTGGACGGCGGACAGGCAGACCCCGACACTCGAGTGGGATCCCGAGACGAATTTCACGGCGATCGGAGACTTCATCGATTTCGCCGTTGCGCAGCACGGCACCGAGGTCCTGCTGGAGTCTGATCCCCGTCGCTGGTCAGACATAGAGGCCGAGTGGCGGGTGGCGCTGCGAGCCGATCTGACAGGGCGCACGACCCCGACGACCGGATGGATCGCCGGCGTGTCAATCGCTCTCGCGATCGTGCTGGTCGCACTCGTCGCCGCGGCGGCTGGCATCTACTCGAAGCGGCGGCGCCGACGGAGGCCCCCGACCGGGGAAGCCATCCCGGGGTTCTTCTCGGAGTAGCGCCTACGTCGTCAGCGCCGCGCTCGTCGAAACGCGCGGATCGGCGGCTGCTTTGTGATCCCTTCCGACGTCGATCGCCGAGATCGGACCCCACCCGGGTTCGTGGCTGGATGCTGTGTCGACGTCATGCCCACGTCGTGTGAGACCGTCGATGACGACGGCGGCCACACGGTTTTCGAACGCAACCGAACTGTCGGTGCCCGGTTCTGGCTGCGCCATGTTCCATCGTGGTTGCGCCTGGGCGTCGTCCACGCAGAGACCGGCGTGGTAGTGATGCGCGGCGAATTGCGCGAGGAATTGGGGTTGCTGATCCCCGCCCCTTGTCCCGAGAAGCATGTCGAGATCACCACCTGCAGTCCAGAGGGATGGCGACAGCGTGTGGAGCGGACGGAGTCCCGGTGCGTACTCGCCCGGGTGTCCGGGTATCAGATTGAATCCTGCGCCCCTGTTGTGCAGCCAGACGCCGGTGGCACCTGCGGAGAGCCCCGATCCGATCCCTGCGTAATTCGACTGGATCAATGAGACGCCGAGGCCACTCGAGTCGGCCGCAGTCATGAACGCCGTGCCACCCGGCTGCCGCGGTGGGTGTGGCCACCGTGTGGTTGTGTCCGGGCTGATGTCTGTCGCACGACTTCGGAGGCGGTCGATGTCGACGAGCCCGGCTGGCGGAAGGGGTGCCCGTGACGGATCCATCACCGTATCGGTCCTCTCCCAGGCAACGGAACGGTACGCCTCGATGAGGAGGTGATGGTAGAGGGGGTCATTCGGGTCTTCCGGTGGTTCGAGGACCTCGAACACGGCGAGCGTCGCAAGCGTGAGGTAGCCCTGGCTGTTGGGTGGGATCGTCCACCCTGTGACGCCGAAGACTTCGAGGCCTAGCGCGTCGACGCTTTCGGCCTGGACCACGGCGAGGTCCGCAATTGTGAGGGCGCCATTCGATGCCTCGACCGTCCCCGGGCCTATCCGGTCGAAGAACGCCTCTCGGCCGCCTTCCGCGATCGCCCTCAACGTGGCTGCATGCGCGGGCCGCTTGAGCGTGGCGCCTGGTGCCGGGTGCGCTCCGTCGGGGTACAACTCGTGAGCGGACTCCTGCCCTCGAAGCAGGTCTTCGCCCCGCATCAGCGAGTGCGAGAGTTCGACCGACACCGGGAACCCATGGGTCGCAAGTTCGATGGCAGGCTCGAGGACCATGTCGAGTGAGAGCCTGCCGTGGTCACCGATCAACGCTTCCCACCCGTCAACGGCGCCGGGCACCGTGATCGACCACGGCGATCGGTATGGAATCTCGCCGAGTCCCAGGTCTCGAAGCTGGTCAGCCGTGACGCCGGAACCGGCTCGACCGGACGAGTTGACAGCGATCGGCACGTCCATGGCAGGGCCGTGGATGAGTGCGAACAGGTCGCCGCCGGGCCCGCAGGTATCAGGAAGCACGACGCCCAGTACGGCGTTCGTTGCCACCGCCGCGTCAACGGCGTTCCCACCCCGACGCAACATGTCGATGCCTGCTTCGGATGCGAGATGGTGCGGCGAGACCACCGCGTCGAAAGAGCCGTCGAATGTGGGGGAGGTGAGCTGCGCTTGGGGCGGCCGCGTCATTCAGCGAGGTTTGCGATCCGCCGGTTCAGTGCAGACAGGACGGCCTTGACGGCAGCGTCGTCCCTGCTTTCACCGACGATCGCCGCGCCCACGTTGAGATTCTCACCGCCGGTTCCGGTCGCGGTCGCCACGACGGCGTTGACCACTTCCCGGCTTCCCGCTGCCGAAACGGCGATCGCATCGAGAGCGATCGGGGGCATCGCGCTGAACGTCTGCTCGATGGCGTCGATGGTCGCTTCGCCGATCAGACGAAGTCGTGCAGACGAAACGGGTGGGCCCGTGGCCGTTCCCACGAACTCGGCGCTCTGGTAGCGAAGCGTGACCTCCATCGTGGTGCGGGTGCCGTTCGGCGACTCCGAGATGCGTGTCAGCGCTGCACGCGCCGCTGACACGATGTCGAGGTCCTGCGGAGAAATCTGAACGACGGAGATGACGCGTCGGTCGATCGACATGCCGAATCGGGCCATCGCGAGGCTCTGGACGTCCCTGACCACCTGCTTTGCCGGTTTTTCGGCCGCCGCGATGACGTGTACCTCCGTGATGGTGGATCCCTGGTTCACGACGCGTGCGGCATCGACCGAATCGAGGCGCGAGAGGCCCTCCTCGAGCTCCCTGAAGTTGACTGGCATGACACGGAGCGTAGCCGCCCGACCCCACCGGTGGTGGATTCTCACCCGGGGTCCGCGATCCTCAAGGGGTCCGAATAAGGCGCCGATCAACTGGGTGTGCCTTGCGTCACCCGGTGTTCCACGATATCTTGGGAGTCGGCTGTTGCTGGCAGTCAGGATCCCTGGGCGGGGTCCGGTCGGATCGCGTGTCGCGCGGCCCGGCGTTCGGTTGGGGAGGCACGAACAACCGAACGATTGAACGATTTGCTCGAAGGCAATCCCTTCTGGGCATGGAGGTGGTGGAACCCGGGAGCGCTCAAAACAATCACTCCAGCGGAGCGGAACAGTTCCCTGAGTCGGCGAAGTGATGCTGGCGATGAGGAAGCAAACCTGGAGAGATACCGTGAAGAGCCGTGTTGTGAAGCTCGTACTGACCCTCGGAGCATTGGCCACAGCCCTACTGGCTGGAGCCGCGTCACTCAGAGTCGGATAGAGAGCCCCGGGTCCACACCTCCGAAATTCGTTCCCGAGCATTAGGGACCGCATGTTCCCCAACGAGCTTGCGAGACAGCAACGGGCCAAGGTACGCCTCGCGATCACCTTCGCGAGCGCCGGTGCCGTGGTACTCGGAGCCCTCGCCGTCTTCCAGGAGTTCCCGGAGCCACCGTGGCTATGGGGCCTGTTCGCGGTTTCGTTCGTCTTTTTCGAGTGGAACACCGTCGAGGTGAACGACAAGCTCTTCGCGAGCCCTTCGATCATGGTCGTGATGACAGCAGCAGTGGCGTTCGGGCCAATGTCTGCGGTCCTTGGCACGTGCGCGATGGCAGCGGTGGCTCTTTTCACACCCGAGGACATTCGCCAGCGGCGGTGGTTCCAGCCCGCCGTGAACTTCGGTCAGCTCATCCTCACCGCGGCGGCCAGCGTGGTCGTCCTTGCCTTGATTCTCCGGGCCGGATCGTCGTCCGGCGAAGCCAACCTCGCCGTCACCGCGTTCGCATCCGGCCTCGCCGCGATGATCTACGGGGCCGTCAATTACTGGCTCGTGCTCTTCATCGTTCGGTCCGTGTACGGGCACCGCGAGGCGCGGCCTTGGTCGCACATGACGTCGATCCTGCTTCCACTGACGGGCATGGGATTTCTCGGCGGTCTTCTCGGAGCGACGTACCTCCTCGTGGGTGCTGCCTCGTTGCCGCTGATCGCGATCGTCTTCTTCACGGGCTACATGGCTTTCGAGTCGTACGCGAAGCTGCGAGAGGCCCAGCTGTCCACGCTGGCCGGGTTCATCAAGGCGCTTGAAGCCAAGGACCTCTACACGCGCGGCCACACGGAGCGGGTTGCCTACTTCGCCAACATGATCGGCCAGGCGATGGGGTACAACGGGACGCAGCTCGAGAAGCTCCGGTGGGCGGCGCTCATCCACGACGTCGGAAAGCTCGCCGTCCCGAGGACCGTCATCCGCAAGAAGGCGCGCCTCACCGACGACGAATACGAAGAGATGCAGGCCCACGTGCACCACGTGGAGGACCTCCTGAGCGAGGTCGACTTCCTCAGGCCAATGGTCGAGGTCGCGTCGAACCACCACGCCCACTTCGATGGCAACGGCTATCACGGGTCGACCGGAGAACTCGGTGAGATCCCGTCGCTCGATGCCCGCATCCTCGCGGTGGCTGACTCCTTCGATGCGATGACATCCACGAGGTCGTATCGCGTGGCGTTGAGCCAGGGATACGCGTTCAGCGAACTTCGCAAGCATGCCGGTACGCAGTTCGACCCGAATGTCGTAGAGGTGTTCGTCTCGGTCCTCACGGCCTCCGGCGAGCGATATGGATCGCCGGAGGAGCTCACCGACGACGAAGCAAGGCGGAGGGCGGAGCACGGTATCGGCCACTCCCACGCCGCCACCGAATCACCGCACATGGACACCAACCGCGGATCGGGGGCTGGCCGTGGCTGAGACACGCCTTCGCATCCTCTCGTACATCGTTGCTGCGGCTTTGTCCCTCACCGCTGTTGCATTTGGCCTTGTCGGGCTCACCGCCGCTGGGGTCGACCAAACCCTGTGGATCGTCGATGTCGCGGTCTGGACGGTGGTCATCGCCGTTGTATCGATGATCGCCGTGCCTGCGCCGTCCGGATCGCTTCTGAGCCTGGGGATCGGCGCCGTCGTGGCTGCCTCGATCCTCGTCGAGGACATCACCGCGTTCGGTGCAGCCGTTGCTGCTGCGCTCGTCATCGTTTCCCTGGTCGAAGGCCGCTTCAGCTTCATGAGGCCGCGGACGGACGGCGACTTCCTGTCGGACGCGCTCGCGGCAATCGCGTACTCGACGCTGTTCGTCTACGCGGCGGACACGATCGAACGACTTGCGTTCACCGACCCGTACTGGGGCTCTGTGTTCGCAGTGGCGGTCGGAGGACTTGGATGGTTTGTGGTGCGAGCGCTGGTTTCCGCCTTCGTCGGTGTCGAGCGAACGGATCTCGCGGGCCGGTACCTGTGGCTTCTCGCCCTCGAGGACTGGGCGGTTGTGGTCTCCCTCCTGGCGGCAGGAGCGCTCTTCGGCCTCACTTGGCCGGTCATGGGGCTGTGGGCGCTTGCGGTCGCGGTCCTCCCGTACGCGTTCGGCCACCTTGCATTCGAGCGCTACCACTCCACGAAGGTGACATACGGTCAGACGATCAGGGCGCTCGCACAGATTCCGGAGGTCGCGGGCCTCGCCCCGAGGGGCCACTCGACGCGCACCGCCGAACTCGCGGTGGCAGTCGCCCAGGAGATGGGTCTCCATCCGAATGACGTGAACGAGCTCGAGTACGCGGCGTTGATGCACGATGTCGGGCGGATCACCCTGAACGAGCCTGCCATCCTGAAGGCCGGATATACCGACGAAGACATCGCTCGGTGGGGGGCACAGATCATCGCAGAGGCGCCGTACCTCAGCCAGGTCTCGGAGCTCGTCGAGCAGCAACACCGCCCGTACCGGTCACCTGGCATCGAATTCGACCCTGACGTGCCGATGGCGTCAAAGATCATCAAGGTCGCCTCGGCGTACGACCAGGGTCGTGTCGAGTTGGGCCTCAGCGCGATCGAGGCTCTCGAGCGGATCCACCAGGGGTCGGCATACGAGTACGACCCCCAGGTCGCTGCGTCCCTCAGACGGGTGTTGGTCTTCCGGGGCGAGATCCCGTACTGATCGCCCGATTCAACGGTCGGCGGCGGATCCTGGGAGTCCCGTCACCCGATGCGCGAAGAGCGTGAGCGGCTGCCGAGTCTGGTCCTCGAGGAACACCGCGACCCCGATTGCGAGGAACACGTCGCCGAGCGAGAGCACGGCTCCCGGGAGGGGGATGATGTCGGCGAGGAATGGGATCCTCGTCGCGTTGTCGAGGAGGACATGCTTCGCGTCGAGGACGAGATCCCCGCTCTCACCGGCGATGCGCGCGGCCTCGAGCAGCACCGGCATCCCACCGTTCGCGGCGATGACGGTGAAGTTCATGAGGATGCCGATGCCAGCGATCCAGATGCCGGTCAGGTTGCGGTTGAGCCACACGAACAGCAGCAGCGGCACGTACGAGCCGAGGACGAGCCCGACGGCGAGTTCGGGGTTGTCGTCGGGGACCAACGAGGATGCGGCAAGCACGAGGAATCCAAGGGGCAGCAGCCACCAGAGCTTGACGCGCATTTCAGTGAGGTTGCGAAGCTTGCCTCCCCGCATCAGGCCCACGATCATCGAGACGACCAGGGCGAGCAAGATCCACTGCATGCTGGCAGGGTAGCGGCGTGGACCGCGTGCTCTCGATGCGCGGATTCGATCTCCCGGTAGGCTGCGAACCCCATCATTGAAAGGTTCCTGTGTGATCGACTACAGCGTGTCCGACGGTGTCGCGACGATCACGATCAACGATCCCGACCGGCGAAACCCGCTGTCGGTGAGCGAGATGGCCGACCTCCTCGCCTCGGTGTCGCGCGTAGCGTCGGACGACGCGGCGCACGTGGTTGTGATCACCGGGGCGGGGGAGGTGTTCAGCGCCGGAGGCGATCTCTCGCGGGACTTCGTCCACCGGCCGCTCGCTGATCATGAGGGACGGGGTGCGCTCGCGAATCTGTTCCGCGAGATGTGGATGTGCCCGAAGCCGATCGTTGCCCGGGTCAACGGTGTGGCGCTCGGCGGTGGCCTCGGCGTCGCGGTCGCTGCTGACATCACGATCGCTGCGGAGGACGCGAGGCTCGGAACGCCGGAGATCAACGTGGGATTGTGGCCGATGATGATCAGCGCGGTCCTCCGGACGAACGTACCGTCGAAGCCCCTTCTCGACATGATGCTGAGCGGGCGCATCGTGTCCGCCCAGGAAGCACTCGGCCTTGGGCTCGTCACGCAGGTGGTGCCGCGAAGCGACCTCGACGCCGCGGTCGATGCGAAGGTGGCTGTCCTCCGGGAGAAGTCTCCTGCGGCGCTCGCACTCGGGAAGCGGTCGTTCTACGCGATGTCCGGCATGGACGTCGACACCGCGCTCGACCATCTGCAATTCGGGCTCACCACTCTCGCCATGACCGACGACGCCCGCGAGGGAATCGACGCCTTCGTGAACAAGCGCGATCCGGAATGGACAGGCCGCTGAGCCGTCACGCAAGCCACTGGAACAACCAGAGGGCTGGGAGCCCAACGGCAATCGCTGCGGCGACACTTCTCGTCTTCCAAGCGGCAAGGCCACCGAGCACGGCGGCCGGGACGAAGAGGTTGAACGGCTCGATCGAGCCGTTGGGTGCGACGAATCCCGGAACCGCAAGCGCGGCGAGGACCGCCGGAGCGACGTAGCGAAGTGCCTGTTCGACGCGGGCTGGCACGGAGAACCTGCCGAACAGCGCGACGAACGAGAGGCGGATGCCGAACGTCGCCAGGCCAGCTGCGACCACCACGATCCACATTGTCATGGCTGGCTCCTCGCTGCCGCGGTCGATCGTTCCTCGGCGAGCATTCCCACGGCGATACCCGCTAGCGCCCCTGCGATGAGGCCGAGTCCGTATGGAAGGCCATGGGCTGCGACTGCAACGGCCCCGCCGGCGATTGCCGCGATCAGGGTGGGCCTGTTGTGGACCGCCACGACGAGGAGGGCGAGGAACGTGAGCGGAACGGCGATCTCGAGCGACCATGACGTCGGCACGGTGGAGCCGAGGAAGATGCCGAGCGTTGTGGTGGTCTGCCATTCGCACCAGAGGGCAACCCCGGCGCCGAAGTAGAACGGGATGGCACGCGGCGCATCGCCGGGATCCGGATAGCGCTGCGACATCATGAGGTAGGCCTGATCGGTGAGCAGATATGCCGCGGGAAGCCTCACGCGCCATGGAAACGGAGCGGTGTACCGGCCGAAGTCAGCGGAGTACAGGAGCATCCGCGAGTTGATGACCACGGCGGTGACGAACGCCACGAGTGGAATCCCACCGCCGTCCATCACGTCGACGATCGCGATCTGCGCAGCGCCTGCGAACACGATGAACGAGGATGCCCAGGCTGGCACGATGGCGACGTCAGCAGCCGAAGCCGTCACGCCGAATACGAGTCCGAATGGCGCCACCGCCAACAGGAATGGCAGGACCGCGCGTACGCCTTCGCGCACGTCTTTCAGCGATTCCCGGTTCACGATGTTCCTTGTTGCGAACGGACGACGCTAGCCGTCGGAGGGCCGGTGTCGGTTTCCCTCAACCGAAGTGCTTGGCGAACTTCTCCGCGAGCATCTCCTCGGTGACCTTGCCGAAGATGCGTTCGACGATCACCCCATCGCCGGAGATGATGTAGGACGCTGGAAGACCGAGCGGTGTGTATGAGCCATCCACGACGTTGTCGGCATCGAAGGCGAGGGCGTAACCGACGCCCATCTCGTCCGCGAAGTCCCTCGCATCGTTGAGGCTGTCCTGGACCGCGATGCCGACGAACGCTACCTCTGGGTGGGCCTTTGCCGCAGCGTCGATGGCTGGCATCTCCTCACGGCACGGGAAGCACCATGACGCCCAGAGATTCAGGAAGACGGGCCGGCCATCAGACATGAGGTGCTCGCTCAGAGAGAACTGCTCACCGTCGAACGTGGTCACCGAGAAGATCGGAGCGATCTCGTTTGCGGCCCCGTCGTCGTTCTGAACGTCCGGTTCGCCGTCCGAGGTCGATGTGCACGACGACGCCAACAGCGCGATCACCGCGAGCCAAAGCACCAGGGGGATCGTTCGGAATCGCATGGCTCGGACGCTAGAACCGGGCGAGAGATATTCGATGTGGCGGCCCTGACGGCCGTCTAGCCTCCTGCCCATGTCCTTCTTCGAGCGGAACCGTGCGCAACTCGCGGAGCTTGGCATCGATCCTGCAAGGCTCCCCCCGGGCCAGTACCACACCGAGCGCTTCCCCGTCCTGCATGCCGGCAGCGTGCCGGACGTCGACCTGGACGAGTGGGATTTCGTGGTCGACGGTCTTGTGGAGGAGCGACTCGCGTGGTCCTGGGACGACATGGTGGCGATGGCGACCTCCGACGTCGTTGCCGACATCCACTGCGTCACGAAGTGGACCAAGTTCGACACGCGTTGGACCGGCATTCCCACGCGGCAGGTGTGGAACCAGATCGCGCCGAGCCCCGATGCCCGGTTCGTCATTGTCAACGCCTATCACGGGTTCACCGCCAACCTCCCCGTCGAGGACTTCCTCTCCGAGGATGCGCTCTTTGCGACCCATTTCGACGGCGAACCGCTCGAACCCGAGCACGGATATCCGATGCGCCTCGTTGTGCCACACCTCTACTTCTGGAAATCGGTGAAGTGGGTGCGCGGCTTCACGCTCGTTGCAGAGGACCAGCCCGGCTTCTGGGAGCGAAATGGGTATCACATGTACGGCGACCCCTTCAAGCAACAGCGCTACTGGGGAGATACCTGAGCGAAAGAATGGCAATTCTTACGATTTGGCCGGGAGAACAGGTACGAGAATTGCAAGTCTCTCCATTCCTGTGCGCTCCGTGAAGTCGGATGCGTCTTGTCGGGCGATTTCGCGAAATCGCCGGTCCTAATGTTGGATGCTGGACGCAGCGAAACCCCCATAACGAGGAGCCGAGCCCGTGGTACACGATCCCTTCTCAGCTCGCCAGACCATCCACACGCCGCTTGGGGACCGGGAGGTGTATCAACTCGATGCCCTCAAGGACTTTGGCGACATCGACTCGCTGCCGTACTCCATCAAGGTGCTGTTGGAGTCGGTCCTCCGTAATCATGACGGCCACACCATCAGGGACGAAGACGTCAAGGCAGTTGCGCAATACGATGCAACGAAGGCTGGCCAGACCGAGGTCGCGTTCAAGCCCGCTCGGGTGGTCCTCCAGGACTTCACAGGTGTTCCGGCGATCGTCGACCTTGCCGCGATGCGAGCTGCAATCGTCCGTATGACGGGCGACGAATCGGCTGCTGAAAAGGTCAACCCCCAGGTCCAGGCCGATCTCGTGGTCGATCACTCGGTACAGGTGGACGCCTTCAACTCGAAGGACGCCCTCCAGATCAACAGCGACTACGAGTTCGAGCGCAACCGGGAGCGCTACGAGTTCCTGAAGTGGGGCCAGTCCGCGTTCGACAACTTCTCCGTCGTGCCGCCGGCCACAGGAATCGTCCATCAGGTGAACCTCGAGTACCTCGCCCGCGTCGTGTGGGACGAGAACGGGACGCTGTACCCCGATTCGCTCGTTGGCACCGACAGCCATACCACCATGATCAACGGCCTGGGAGTCGTAGGTTGGGGCGTCGGCGGGATCGAGGCCGAGGCCGTCATGGTCGGCCAGCCGATCTACATGCTGCTCCCCGAGGTCGTCGGGTTCAGACTGACTGGAGAGCTGCCCGATGGATCCACCGCGACCGACCTCGTCCTGAGGGTCACCGAGATGCTCCGCGAGCACGGTGTCGTCGGGAAGTTCGTCGAGTTCCATGGTCCGGGGCTCGCGACGATGCCGCTCGCCAACCGCGCAACGATCGCGAACATGGCGCCCGAGTACGGGGCCACCGTCGGGTTCTTCCCCGTCGACGAAATGACGCTCGAATACCTGCTGCTGTCCGGCCGGTCGCGCGAACTCGTCGATGCCGTCCGCCAGTACACCAAGCTGCAGGGCTTGTGGCGTGAGGACGAGCGCAACATCGTGTATTCGAGCAACCTCGAACTCGACATGTCGACCGTCGTGCCGTCCCTTGCAGGCCCGAAGAGGCCGCAGGACCGCATCGAGCTTGGTCGGATGAAGGAACAGTGGCACAAGGACCTCCCCGGCATGCTTCGCCTCACCGGTGGAGCGTCTGATCCCGTGCCCGTCGAGTTGGACGGCGAATCGTTCGAGCTCGGAGACGGAGATGTCGTCATCGCAGCGATCACGAGCTGCACAAACACATCGAACCCCCAGGTCATGGTGGCTGCGGGTCTCGTCGCACGGAACGCGCACCGCCTCGGTCTCAACCGCAAACCATGGGTGAAGACCTCGCTCGCACCGGGATCGAAGGTCGTCACCGACTACCTCGAGGTGGCTGGCCTCATGGACGACCTGGAGGCAATCGGCTTCTACACGGTCGGTTTCGGGTGCACGACCTGCATCGGGAACTCTGGTCCCCTCCAGAGTGAGATCTCCGACGCGGTTCGTGGCAACGACCTCGTCGTGACCTCGGTGCTTTCGGGGAACCGGAACTTCGAGGGGCGCATCAGTCCGGACGTCCGAGCGAACTACCTCGCGAGTCCGCCGCTCGTTGTCGCGTACGCACTCGCCGGGACGGTCGACATCGACCTGACGACTGAACCGCTCGGTGTTGGTTCCGACGGCAACGATGTGTACCTCTCGGACATCTGGCCCTCTCAGGAAGAGGTGCTCTCGGTCGTTGCCGACTCCGTGTCGAGTGACCAGTTCGCGCACGAGTATGCGTCGGTGTTCAAGGGTTCCGATGACTGGGAGGCAGTGACCACGTCTGGCGGCCACCTCTACGAGTGGAACGAAGCCTCCACCTACGTGCAGGAGCCGCCGTTCTTCACCGACCTCGCGCCGGAGCCAACGCCGATCACCTCGATCAAGGGTGCGCGGGCGTTGCTGAAGCTCGGCGATTCGGTGACAACGGACCACATAAGCCCCGCAGGCGCCATCGGGACGGACACGCCTGCCGGTCGGTACCTGCTGGATGCAGGCGTTGAGCAGCGGATGTTCAACTCGTATGGATCACGGAGGGGCAACGACCGGGTGATGACGAGGGGCACCTTCGCCAACATCCGGGTCAAGAACCAGCTTGCACCGGGCACCGAGGGCGGCTGGACGACGGATTTCACCGACGGCGAGGTCAAATCGGTGTACGAGGCGAGCCTCAACTACAAGGAAGCTGGCATTCCGCTTGTGGTCCTCACCGGTGCCGACTATGGCATGGGCTCGTCACGTGACTGGGCGGCGAAGGGCACGTTCCTGCTGGGCGTCAAGGCAGTGATCGCCGAGAGCTACGAACGGATCCACCGATCGAACCTCGTCATGATGGGCGTGTTGCCGCTGACGTTCCCCGAGGGCCACAATGCCGACTCGCTCGGGCTTGATGGAACCGAGACATTCGACATCGCAGTCGATGACGCTCTGGCCCCCGGTCAGGGTGTCGAGGTCACCGCAACGAAGTCAGACGGTTCGACCGTGACCTTCTCGGCGACGGCACGCTGCGACACCCCGATCGAGGTCGACTATCTGCGTCACGGCGGCATCCTCCACATGGTCCTCCGCCAGATGGCCGACGCCTGATCGCGTCCGAATGAATCGGATCTCGGTGATCGGGTGTTCCGGATCGGGGAAGACGACGATGGCACGCGCCCTGTCGCAAACGCTCGGCATTCCTCATATGGAACTCGACTCCGTCTACCACCAGCCGAACTGGACACCGCTTCCCGAGGACGAGTTCGTTTCCCGTGTGGCCGACTTCACCGACGCCGATCGGTGGGTGGTGGACGGGAACTACACATCACTCGGCGTCAACGACGTCGTCTTCGACCGGGCGGATACCGTGGTCTGGGTTGACATGCCCCGGCATGTGGTGATGCGGCGGGTCATCTCCCGGTCGTTCGGGCGGGCGTTCACGGGTGAGGAGCTGTGGAACGGGAACACCGAGCGGTGGGCCAACCTGTTCAAGGTCGACCCCGAAGAGAACATCATCACCTGGGCGTGGACGCGGTACGCCTCGACGAAGTCGAAGTACGAGCAGCGCCTCAAGGAAGCCCGGTTCCAGCACCTCGAGGTGTTTCGGCTTCGATCCCCGAAGGAATCTGATGTGTTTCTCAGGGTGTTGGCGTCAGGTTGATCGAGACAGGACGCTCAGCCGCGCTCTCCAACAGGCCCTTGACGATCCCGTGGTCGATCCGTGCGATGATCTCTGATGTCTCGCTGGACTCGTCGACCAGTGGGCAGAAGTGGGCGACGATCCGGTTCTCGCCGGGCACCGTGGACGCGCCGAGTCCCTTGCCCATCATCGCGGTCGCGACCGCCATCGCCGCAGCCTCGTAGCCCTCATCATCAGCCATGCCGATCTCGGCGCCGAGCTCACGGCCGTACGCGTGGCCCACCGATTCCGCGACCGCGAGCGCGTTCCCATTATCGAGTTCGGAAATGACCTGGGTCAGCAGTTCCGCAAGCTGGTCGTACTTGCGAGCCGAATACTGCACCGTCACGGCCTTTTCGGTGACCTCGTATCGCTTGGCTGGCCTTCCGGCGGTGGGCTGTGTGGGCTTGCGGTCAGAGGTGCGGATGAACCCGTCTGCGAGGAGGCGGTCGAGGTGGTGGCGAGCCACGTTCGGATGGATGTCGAACGCCCCCGCGATCTGGGCCGCGGTGAGCGGTTCGTGCGACTCGCGGATCATCACGTAGATGCCCCGCCGGGTCGTGTCCCCGAGGGCTCCGGTGATCTCCTCGATCTGTTCGTCGAATGTATCTGCTGGCATGTGGATCCTCGAACGAATACTACGTCGTCGGACCGGATCGATCGGCCCGTCACGCCGACGGCGTGGTCCGGTATCGGCGTTAGCCTCGCCAGTCCCGCGTCCATGGAGACTGCACGTTGAGCCAGGCCGAAGCCATCCGCAGCGCCGTCGAGTCGGTCGTCGAACCGGAGATCAACCTCACGCTCGGTGATCTCGGTTTCGTTCGTGATGTCGACTTCACGAACGGCGTCGTCACCGCGATGATCGCGGTGCCGAGTCCCGGCTCGAGTGCGTCCGCTGCCGTTCGATCGGCGGTCGAAACCGCTGCCGCGGACGCAGGAGGCGTCTCCGCGGTCAACGTGGCATTCGAAGCGATCTCCGAGGAGGAGGCAGCGGCACTCTCCTCACGCCTTCGCGGCCCGAATGCCGCCGCTCGGGAGATCGCCCTCGCCTCGCCGGGGAGCGGCACCAGGGTCATCGGCATCTCATCCGGCAAGGGCGGTGTCGGCAAGTCATCACTCACCGCGAACCTCGCTGTCACCCTCGCTCGTGCCGGCAAGCGTGTGGGCATCATCGACGCCGACGTGTGGGGATTCTCGATCCCGAAGATGATGGGGGTCGAGCACCCGCCGAACGTCCTCGACGATCTCCTCCTTCCGCCCATCGCTTACGGCGTGTCCGTGATCTCGATGGACTACTTCGTCCAACCGGACCAGGCCGTCGTGTGGCGTGGCCCGATGCTCCACAAGGCACTCGAGCAGTTCCTCGTGGATGTCCATTGGGGCTCGCCGGATTACCTCCTCATCGACATGCCCCCAGGTACGGGCGATGTGGCGATTTCGATCAGCCAGTACCTGCCCCGCTCGGAGATCGTCGTCGTCACGACTCCCCAGCCCACTGCGCAAAGAGTCGCGGTGCGCGCGGGGTTGATGGCGCGCAAGGTCAATCAGGACATCATCGGCGTCGTCGAGAACATGTCGTGGTTCACCGGAGACGACGGGAAACGCTACGAGATCTTCGGCTCAGGCGGGGGAGAGGCGCTCGCCGCCGAGCTCGACGTCCCGATGCTCGGTCAGATCCCCCTCGTCCCAGCGCTCCGCGAAGGCGCAGACCATGGTCGCCCGATCGTCGTGACGGAGCCCGAAAGCGAAGCTGCGCGAGCGTTCGGCGTGGTGGCGGATGGCATCTTGGCGAGGGGCCCGAGGATCCGCTCCCATCCCGAATTGGTGATTTCGTAGCCATACGATGAGCGCAGGAGGACCAAACGTATGAGTGACGTCAACAAGGTTCGCATTGGCATCGCCGCGGCACGGGAACTCGAGATCGAGGTGAAGGACCCGTCCGCAGTCGTATCCGCCTACGAGAAGGCCCTCAAGAAGGGGGATCCCGTGCTCTGGATCACCGACATGCGTGAGCATCAGTTCGGGATCGCGGTTGCCTCTGTCGCATTCATCGAGATCGAGAAGCCACAGGATCGCGGCGTCGGGTTCGGCGCGACCTAGGACGGGCTGGCCCGGTCACCGGACGAAGAAAGGACCCGGGGTTACCGGGTCCTTTCGATGACTGAGGCTTGGGGGAAAGCCTCAGCTGGCCTGACGCTGGCGGCGACGCTCGGCAAGCCAACGCTTGCGGTAGCGGCGGCGGTCATCCTCGGGGAGTCCCCCCCAGATGCCAGCTTCCTGGTTTGTCTCGAGTGCGTACAGCAGGCACTCTTCGACGACAGTGCACACCGAGCAGATCGCCGTGGCGCGTTCGATCAAGTCGACTGCGGCACCTGTGGTCCCGACAGGGAAGAAGACGTCGGGGTCGGTGTCGCGGCAGGCGGAAAGCTCTCGCCAATCGGTTACGGTCAGCACGGGTACTCCTCTGGATACTTCGGGGGCGTCAGCGCTAGTGAAGTTTTTCACAATCATTCCGTGCTGTCAAACGGTTTCTGGGGCCAGTCGACCTGAGGCACTCAACAGCTGTTGATACCATCGAGCGCCACAGCGCACATGAACAATGGAGTCGATCGTGAGCATCGAAGAGCAGCTGCGGGCAGATCAAACCGCAGCGATGAAGGCCAAGGACCGAGCGAAGCTGAACGCAATCCGTTCCGTTCAATCAGAGGTTGCGACCGCCAAGTCGGCGAGCGGGTTCTCAGGAGAGGTCGACGATGCCCTCTACATCTCGACGATTTCGACCTACGTGAAGCGGCTGTCGAAGACGAAGGCCGAGTACGACGATCTCGGCGACCGAGGGGCCGAGCAGGCTTCGAAGCTGGCGTTCGAGATCGAGTACCTCAGTGACTTCCTTCCCAGGAAGCTCGACGAGGCCGCGACGCGAGAGCTCGTCCGATCGGTGATCGCCGAAACCGGTGCCTCGTCCGAGACGCCCGCCGGACAGGTCATCGGCGCCGTGATGCGCAAGGGCGAGGACGTCGACGGAGCACTCGTGAACCGAGTCGTCCGCGAGCTCCTTGACGGTGCGGCATGACGAACGACGTTCATCTCAACAAGGCGAACGCGGTCGCGTTCTACGACCTCATGTTCAACCAGAACCAGCCGGCCGAGGCGATCGACCGGTACGTCGGCGATGTCTACATCCAGCACAACGCGCATGTCGCTGATGGCAAGGAGGCGTTCATCGACTACTTCGAGCGAATGGCAACCGAGTACCCGGGGAAGCACGTCGAGTTCGTCCGCGTCATCGGCGAGGGCGACCTCGTGGTGGTGCATTGCCATCAAACGTGGCCCGGTGACCGTGACTACGCCACGATCGACATCTTCCGGTTCGACGATGCAGGCAAGATCGTCGAACACTGGGATGCCGTACAGGCCGTGCCGGACGAGGCGGCGCACGACAACGGCATGTTCTGACGTCGAAGCGCGGGAATGTGCCCCAGGCAGGAATCGAACCTGCGCTCCCGGCTCCGGAGGCCGGTGCTCTATCCCCTGAGCTACTGGGGCGCCTGCAGATTGTAACCTTGCCGACCAGCCACCTCCCCTGAGCGACGAGGTCCCTTGATGTCCCTGCGATCCGAACTCACCGCGTTGTTCAGCGCAGCATTCGCGGAGGAGGGGCTCGATCCGTCGTTTGGTGACGTTGCGGTGTCGCAGCGGCCCGAGTTGGCCGACTTCCAGTGCAACGGTGCGCTGGCCGCCTCCAAAGAAGCGCAACGCAGCCCAAGGGACCTCGCCCTGGCCGTCGTGGGCCACATCGACGCACCGGGTGTCATCCGGGAACTGTCGATCGCGGGTCCAGGGTTCATCAACATCTCTGTCACGAATGGCGCCCTTGCATCGTGGGTCGGCGCGATGAAGGACGACACACGGCTCGGCGTCGAAGCAGCCGCGATGCCGAAGACCGTGATCGTGGATTACGGCGGCCCGAACATGTCGAAGGCGCTCCACGTCGGACACTTGCGAGCCGCCGTGATCGGCGAGTCGATCAAGCGCCTGTTCAGGTTCCTCGGGCATCGCACGATCGGCGACATCCACATCGGCGACTGGGGGATGCCGGTCGGCCAGCTGATCGTCGAGCTCGAGGATCGCCAGCCGGGCCTCCCGTACTTCGATCCCGAGTACGACGAAGCGGTCGACGGCCCGTACCCGGCGGAGTCGCCCGTCGACCTCGACGATCTCTCCGAGATGTACCCCGCGATCACGGCGAGGGTCCAGGAGGACCCGGAGGTGGCTGAGCGCGCACGACGCGCGACGTTCGAACTCCAGAACGGGCGCCCCGGGTATCTGGCGCTCTGGCGGCACTTCCACGACGTTTCGGTCGCAGAACAGAAGAAGGACTTCGGAGCGCTGGACGTCGAGTTCGACGTGTGGTTCGGCGAGAGCACGGTGAACGAAAGGCTCGAGCCGATGGTCAAGCGCCTCCTCGCCGATGGCGTTGCTCGGGAGTCCGACGGTGCGGTCATCGTCGACGTCGCCGAGCCGAGCGACAAGAAGGAGTTTCCTCCCTTGCTGCTCACCCGATCAGACGGTTCCTACCTCTACTCGACGACCGACCTCGCCACCATCGAGATGCGCGTCGACGACCTGGACATGGACGTGGCGCTCTACGTCGTCGACGCCCGACAGTCGCTGCACTTCGAGCAGGTCTTCCGAGCTGCCCGTCGGGGTGGGATCGTTGGGGATGACGTACACCTCGAGCACGTCGCCTTCGGCACGGTCAACGACGCGCACGGAAAGCCGTTCAGGACCCGCGAGGGCGGCGTTCTCAGACTCGGCGACCTCATCGATCTCGTCACGAGCGCAGCCCGGTCGCGGCTCGAGGAAGCCAACATCGCGTCCGACTACGACGGGGCCGAGCGTGATCGGATCGCCCGTCAGGTGGGGGTGGCCGCCTTGAAGTTCGGTGACCTTTCGAACCATCGCACGACGGACTACGTCTTCGACATCGACCGCTTCGCGTCGTTCGAGGGAAAGACCGGGCCGTACCTCCAATACTCGGCGGTCCGGATCAAGTCGATTCTTCGTCGCGCTTTCGACGAGGGACTCGAACCGGGTGCTGTGCTCGCACCGACCGTCGACCAGGAGCGCGCGCTCATGCTGCAGCTCGTCAGGCTTCCCGAGATACTCGACAGGGCGGCGAAGCTTCGCGCGCCGAATGTGATCGCGGAGTTCGCATACGAGGTCGCAACCGACTTCAGCCGCTTCTACGAGCACTGCCACATCCTGAACGAGGAGGATGTGGCGCGTCAGGCCTCTTGGCTTGCACTCGTGGCGACGACGCTCGACACGCTCTTGCTGCTGGTCGACCTGCTCGGATTCGAGGTCCCCGACAGGATGTGACGGGTTTCGCTAGAGCGTGGGCGTCGGCCGGAGCGTCGGCCGGAAGTGCCACAACGGCATCTGCGGCGCCTCAGCCATGCTCGCCAGGAATGCGAGCGTCCACTCATCCATGTCTTCGTCCCGCACATAGGCGAGCCCGACATCTGGTGCGTCCTCGATCGATTCCGTCATGACCCACCCCTGTGCCGTAAGCCACCACAGCACATTGTGGTTGACGTTCTGGTCTGGCTTCGACATCCCGTCGACACCGACATCCGCCGAGGGCGTCCGCCCGGCGAGCGTGATCACTGGCGTTTCCTCCCAGAGCAGCCCGAGGTCCGGCGCGCGGTTCGGCTTACCCCCGACGATCACCACCGCGAAGCGAGGATCGACCGACTCGTAGCGGTAGGGGTTCTCGGGTTCCACTGTGAGGTCTCGAGCGTCGAAGGGCACGAGGCTCTCGAACTCGAGGTCCTCGGTTGCGAGCGGCGGGGGAGTGTGGAAGGACGCGAGCTCAACGATCGGTGCGAGCGATCGGAGCCCTTCCATCCATCGCGGCGCGCTGTCGGCGAGGACGACGATTGTCTCTGGAGAGAAGGCCTCGATGGCCGCGTGCACCGCGACGGCGTTGGCCTCGTCATATGGGACGAGGGCCGTACCGAACTGTTCGGCGTACTCGGGACGATGGGTCATGCGGTTGAAGTCCGCCGCATCGACGACATAGACCGTCCGTTGATGCTTGCGGTGAAGTTGCGCTGACACATCGACGAGGTCGGTCGCCGAAATCCACCGGAAGGAGATGCGCCTCGCGGCGTCGAGGGACGCCGTCGGGTTGATCGCCTCGTCGTCAGGGTTGTGGATCTCGAAATGGAGATGGGGAGATGTCTGCTCGGCGTTGCCCGCGTCTCCGACCCATCCGATCACGGTTCCCGCGGTCACCCATTCGCCGAGTTCGACGCTTGGGGCGAAACACGGTTGCTCGTCGACATCCGTGCCGGGGACATCGGTGTTGAGGTGGCTGTACACGACGCGCCAACCCTCGACGTTCTGGATGACGATCCCACAGCCCGCAAGCCGTCCGCCGACGTTTGCCCACACGATGCGGCCGTCGATCGCCGCCACCACCGGCACGCCTTTCCAACCGTACGTCATGATGTCCGCGCCCTCGTGGCTCCGTCGACACCCATCTCGGCATGCCCCGAAGGTGTCGGAGTACGCGGCCACGCCCGCCACGGGGAAGACGATGTCGAGGAGTGCGGGTGGTTCCTCTGCAGGGGAAACGGTCTCGGGAACCGAAGGCGGATCGTTCCCCGGGTCCGTCGGGTCCGGGGGCAGGGTGGTGGTGGTCGTCACCGGTGGGGGCGCTGTCGTCGTGGTTGTCGTCGTCTCCGGCGGTGTGGTCGTGGTCGTTGTTGTCGTTTCCGGCGGTGTGGTCGTGGTCGTCGTCGTGGTTTCCGGCGGTGCCGAAGTGGTGGTGGTTGCCTGGGTGGTCGTCGTGGAGGTAGGCCTGGACGTTGCGTGCTCGCTCGCCGTCTCAGCGCCGTTGGACGCGTGGACAGCCATGGGGGTCATTGCCATGCCGAGGCACAGCAACGCGACGAGAGCCAGCCTTCTCCCTAAAGCCACGGTTTGACTCTACGCGATCGGAAAGCGCTGTGTCCAGCCGACTACGTCACGTGGTTATCGCACTGGATCGGGTCGCTACCAGGAACGCCAAACGGGCATTGCCGGCAGCTCGGCCAGATCGGCCAGGAAGGTGAGGGTCCACGGCAGCGCCCGTCGTTCGGTGAGGTAGGCGAATCCGGTGTAGGGGACGTCGTCGGGAGAGTCTGTTGCCGTCCATCCGTCTCCCGTCGGCCACCAGAAAACCGTGTCGTCAGCGTCTGCTCCCGGGAAGCTCCACGACGGCTCACCGATCGATTTCGGTGCGTAGCGGTCGGATTGCATGACGATCACTTTGTGTTCGAGCGCGAACTGTTCGAAGAACGCCTGGTACCTGCGCGAGATGCGGTCGGTGCGGCCGGCGATCAGCGTGGTGAAGCGATCCGGCGCGCCGAACAGATTCTCGGCCTCTCCCGTATCGGGCTCGAACCTGAGCGATGGGGCCTCGACCTGTTCGAAGTTCGCGCTGTGGACATTGTCGGCATTTGCTCGCACGATGTCCTCGAGCCATCGCTCGTCGGGATCGCTGAACACGACCACGTGGTCCGGGTCGAGGTCGAGCATGGCGTTGATGGCGATCATCGGGTCGCCTCGATCGACGGCGATGATCGGGCTGTCAATGATGTACGTCTCACCCTCGACCGCGTTGAGGCGTTCGACGTCGTCAGCGCTCACGACGATCGCTGTGCGTCCTCCCGGCAGGAATGTCCCTGTCGACACCGCGATCGAGCCCTGGGCGAGGTTCGTCGGGAGCCACTCGTACGTGATCTTGCGTGATGCCTTGAGGCTGCGGTAGGGGTCGATCGGGTAACCGTTCCTCGATCGGAGTTCGAAGTGCAGGTGGGGTGCGGTGTTCTCAGCGTTGCCGCTGTCGCCGACGTACCCGATGATCTGGCCGGCGACGACTTCCGTCCCTACCTCGATCCCGGGCGCCGGGCACGGCGCGCCGACGGTATCGGTTCCGGGAATGTCGTTGTTGAGGTGCATGTACCGGGTCTCCCAGCGGTACTTGTCCCGGATTCGCACCGAGCAGCCGGCGTTTCCCTCGTTGTAGGTGACCTTGACGACCGTGCCGTCTGTCGCCGCGACGACCGGCAGGCCCTTGTAGCCGTACGTGAGGATGTCGACGCCGTGGTGCTCGCGCTTGCAGCGGTCCCTGCAGTCCCCGAAGCCGGACCAGTACTTGGTGACGCCCACGACGGGGAAGACCATCCGCCTGAGCACGTTGTAGCGCTTCACCGGCGTGAACTGGGGCGTGAGTTCTTCGGCGACTGCGGGGTTCGGAGTCGCCACGACGACGGCTGCGGACGCGACAAGGGCGAGCGCGAGCACGGTCAGCCCCATGCGAATCCGTTTGTTCATAGGAGGTGTGTCGGCACCGAACACCGATCCCTGTAGGGCTGCGACGAGTGGAGCGGCGTGCGGTGGTGCCGTCGCTATCGTCGCCAACCATGGAGAGAACCATCGGGATCGGACTACTCGGCGCTGGAACCGTCGGCGGGACGCTTGTGCGCCGCCTCGTCGGGGAATCGGACGCGATCGCGGCCAAGACAGGGCTCAGGTTCGATGTCCGCAGGATCGGCGTGCGGGATGTCGCGAGGGTGCGCGATTTCGAGGTCACCGAGGGCCTTCTCACCACCGACCCCTTCGAGGTCGTGCGGGATCCCACGGTCGACCTCGTGGTCGAGGTGATGGGCGGGCTCGAGCCAGCGGGCGACCTCCTCCTTGCGGCCCTTCGCAGTGGCAAGCCTGTCGTGACCGCGAACAAAGAGCTCATCGCTGCCAGGGGGCCTGAGCTGATCGAAGCAGCGGAGATTGCGGGTGTGCCGCTCCTCTTCGAAGCATCGGTCGGCGGTGGTATCCCGATCATCCGTCCCCTGAGCGAAACCCTTGCCGGTGAGCCGCTCCATCGGGTGCTCGGCATCGTCAATGGAACGACGAACTACATCCTGACGGCGATGACCGAGGACGGCACGAGCTACGCCGAAGCTCTTGGGGATGCGAAGGACTTGGGGTATGCCGAACCGGATCCGACCGCGGACGTCAGCGGATCGGATGCAGCCGCGAAGGCAGCGATCCTCGCCTCGCTCGCGTTCGGGACGTGGGTGGGCCGTGACGACGTGTACGTGGAGGGGATCGAGGGAGTGACCGCAACCGACATCGCCTTCGCCGCGGAGTTCGGGTATGTCATCAAATTGCTCGCCGTCGGAGAGCGCACCTCAGCGGGCGTGAGCGCGAGGGTGCATCCGGCGATGATCCCTGCCGACCACCCGCTCGCCTCCATCCGGGGTGCCACGAACGCCATCTTCATCGTGGGCCCATCAGTCGGGTCGCTTCTGTTCTCAGGTCCCGGCGCCGGCGGCGACCCGACGGCGACCGCGGTCCTCGGGGACGTCATCGACGCGGCGAGGGAGATGCTCGCCGGCGCACAGGTGGCGCCTCGCATCCGATTCTCGCCTGGTGAGCTCGCCTCGTTCGAGGACATGTCGACGCGGTGGTACGTGAGGCTCGTCGTCGACGACCAACCGGGCGTCCTCGCCCAGATCGCCTCGGCGTTCGGGGAGGAGCACGTGTCGATTCGCTCCGTGTGGCAGGAGGGCGTCGACAGCGAGGCCTCGCTGATCATCGTCACGCACGCGGCCGCGGAATCCGAGCAGCGCGCAGCGGTTGCGCGGCTCGCCGCGATCGAGGCCGTGAGGGACGTTGCGGCCGTGATACGCGTCCTCGAGGACGACGCGTGACCTGGCGCGGCGTCATCGCCGAACACCGCGAGTCGCTACCAGTGACGGACGCGACCCCTGTCGTGACGCTGCTCGAGGGCGGCACGCCGCTGATTCCCGCGCCCGCGGTCTCCGACATCGTGCGGCGCGACGTGTTCCTCAAGTTCGAGGGCATGAACCCGACCGGATCGTTCAAGGATCGCGGGATGACGCTCGCGGTTTCGAAGGCGATCGAGGAGGGGGCGTCTGCGATTGCCTGTGCGTCGACGGGGAACACTTCAGCGTCAGCAGCTGCGTATGCGGCGCGCGCTGGGATTCCCTGCCTCGTCGTGTTGCCTGCGGGGAAGATCGCGGCCGGAAAGCTCGCGCAAGCCTTTGCCCACGGCGCAACCGTCGTGCCGATCGAAGGGAACTTCGACGACGCTCTCGAGATCGTCCGGAGCCTTGCCTCCGACCTCGGCGTCGCCCTCGTCAACTCGGTCAACCCGTATCGCATCGAGGCGCAGAAGACCGCTGCGTTCGAGGTGCTCGACGACCTCGGCCATGCACCGGTGGTCCATGCCCTGCCGGTCGGTAATGCTGGCAACATCACCGCCTATTGGAGGGGGTACACGGAGCGGGGCGCCGGGCCGCACATGTGGGGGTTCCAGGCTGCTGGTTCTGCGCCGCTCGTGCACGGCGAGATCGTCGAGAACCCCGAGACGGTCGCGACCGCGATCCGTATCGGGAACCCGGCATCGTGGGATGCGGCGATCATCGCACGCGACGACTCGGCCGGGCGTATCGATGCCGTCACGGACGAAGAAATCCTCGCCGCGTATGCCCTCCTGTCCGAGCGGGTCGGCGTGTACTGCGAGCCTGCGTCCGCGGCAGGTGTCGCCGGGATCATCAAGCATGCTGATGCGCTGCCCGAGGGCACCATCGTCTGCACGATCACCGGCCATGGCCTCAAGGACCCGGACACTGCAACGGCGCGTATCGACCTCCCCGCCACCGTTCCTGCAACGATCGAGGCCGTCGCGGCGGCTGCGGAGCTCGGCTGATCGGGCGGTCCGCGAATCTGTCATACCCCCCTTCTACGATGTGAGAAGTTGGACAAGGGCAGGTAATGACCAGCTTCCTCATCGTCATACTCATCGCAGCGGTCGTCGGAACGGGCGTCGCTTTGGTGTGGGCGATTCGGTCGTCGAACGGCGGCGGGAACTCCAGCGTAGAGGCTCGCCTTGCCACGATGATCCAGGCCCAACAGGCGTTGGTCGGCAAGGTCGACGCCGTGTCCCAGCAGCAGGTCGTGACGTCGCAAGCCCTCACCGACTCGCTCAGCACCTCGCAGAAGGAGCTTGCCAAGGACCTCAACGAGAAGCTGACGCAGGTGCAGGCGACGATGGGTGAGAGCCTCACGGACTCCGCGACGCAGACCGCGAAGTCGCTCGGGGAGCTCCAGCACCGCCTCGAGACGATCGACAAGGCGCAACGGAACATCACCGACCTTTCCGAACAGGTCGTGACCCTCCAACACGTCCTCGACGACAAGCACGCCCGTGGCGCATTCGGCGAAGTGCAGCTCAACGACATCGTCGTCGACGCCCTTCCCCCGAGCGCCTACGACTTCCAGGTGGTGCTGTCGAATGCGCGCCGCGCGGACTGCGTGATCAAGCTGCCGAACCCTCCCGGTCCGATCGTCATCGACGCGAAGTTCCCGTTGACGTCCTACATGTTGATGCTCGAGACCGAGTCGGCCGATGAGCGGACGCGCCATGCGCGGCAGCTCGGCGTCGACACGAAGAAGCACATCAACGACATCGCCGAGAAATACATCCTGCCGGGCGAGACGTCAGACTCCGCGCTCATGTTCATTCCGTCGGAAGCGGTCTACGCAGAGATCCACGCGCACCATCCCGAGGTCGTGGCACTGAGCCACAAGCGCAAGGTGTTCATCGTGTCACCGACGACGATGATGGCCACGCTCACGACGGTGCGCGCGGTGCTGAGGGATGTCCGCATGCGTGAGCAGGCGAGCCTCATCCAGGTCGAGATCTCGACGATGCTCAAGGATGTCGAACGGATGACGGACCGCGTGCGCAAGCTCGAGACGCACTTCGACCTCGCGGACCGCGACATCAAGGACATCCGCATCAGCGCGAACAAGATCGCGTCACGCGGGACGAAGATCGAAGAACTCGAACTCGACGAGCCTTCCGGTACTCAGGCCATCGCAGCTTCGGACACCCTGTCCTTCGACGACTGACCCCCGAAAGTGGGCGGATATGGAACGCCGCCGGATATACTGCTGCGCATTCCCACCCCATTGGCCGCGTCCGGTCGTGTGTGGGTATCCCAAGCGCCATCCGGCACGAATCGCGTTGTGCGCTGATGTTCGGTCCTAGTGACCACCCGACCCCGACATCTCGAAAGGGGCACACCCGAGATGAGCACCCCAAGGGCCAAGCTGCAAGAGCTCAAGCTCCCACAGCTCAGAGAAATGGCTTCCAGCGTCGACGTCGAGCACGACGGGCTCCAGAAGTCCAAGCTGATCGAGGCGATCCTCGATGCGGAGAAGTTCGACCCGTCGATGCTTCCCGAGGACGCACCCGAAAACGTCGCTGCCGTGGCGTCCGAGTCTTCCGATGGCGACGACTCGCCACGCGACCGATCGAACGACGGTGATCGCGACGATCAGGACGGCGGTCGGAACCGGAACCGCAACCGGAACCGGAGCCGCAACCGGAGCCGCAACCGCGAGCCCATCGACGAGTCAGAGCTCGAGGTCCGGCAGGGCATCCTCGACATCCTCCCCGAGGGATACGGATTCCTTCGCGTCAACGGCTACCTGCCGGGCGACAAGGACGTGTACGTCGCCGCGAACATCATCCGCAAGGCGCGAATCCGCAAGGGTGACATCGTCGAGGGCCCCATACGCCCCGCAAGGGCCCAGGAAAAGTTCCCCGCACTCGTGCGTGCGGTGAAGGTCAACGGCGTCGATCCGGAGGAGGCGGCCGAGCGCCCCAAGTTCGCCAAGCTCACACCGCTGTTCCCAGATGAGCGTCTTCGACTCGAGGTCGATGGGCACCCAGGACTGATGATGGCTCGCATCATCGACCTCATCGCCCCGATCGGCAAGGGCCAGCGCGGTCTCATCGTGTCGCCGCCGAAGGCCGGTAAGACGACCGTCCTGAAGGATGTCGCCAACTCGATCGCCGCGAACAACCCTGAGTGCCATCTCATGGTCGTCCTCGTCGACGAGCGTCCGGAGGAAGTCACGGACATGCAGCGTTCGGTGAAGGGCGAGGTCATCTTCTCGACGTTCGACCGACCCGCCGAGGAGCACACGCAGGTGTCAGAGCTCGCGATCGAGCGCGCGAAGCGTCTCGTCGAGGGTGGCATGGACGTCGTGATCCTGCTCGATTCGATCACTCGACTCGCCAGGGCCCACAACCTTGCAACGCCCGCCTCGGGCCGGATCCTTTCCGGTGGCGTGGACTCGACGGCGCTCTATCCGCCGAAGCGCTTCTTCGGCGCAGCGCGAAACATCGAGGAGGGCGGAAGCCTCACGATCCTCGGTACCGCGCTCGTCGAGACGGGTAGCCGTATGGACGAGGTCATCTTCGAGGAGTTCAAGGGCACCGGCAACATGGAGCTTCGCCTCGACCGCAAGCTGGCCGACAAGCGCATCTACCCGGCGATCGACATCGAGTCGTCTGGCACGAGGCGTGAGGAGCTCCTGTTCGACCGCACGGAGCTGCAGGAAGTCTGGAAACTGCGTCGCGTCCTGCTCGCACTCGAATCCGGGCCCGCGCTCGAGCTGCTCATCGACAGGCTCAAGAGCACGAAGTCAAACGCTGAGTTCCTCGACTCTGTCGCCAAGAGCGGTCAGTAGCGACACCATTAGAGTTCCGGAAAACATCAGGAGTACACGTGAAGTCTGACATCCACCCGAACTACCGACCAGTGGTCTTCCAGGACAGCTCGTCGGATTTCAAATTCCTCACGAAGTCGACGATCGAGACGTCTGAGACCATCGAGTGGGATGACGGCAACACCTATCCGCTCGCAAAGGTCGAGATCTCTTCAGCGAGCCATCCCTTCTACACGGGCAAGCAGATCCTCGTCGACACGACGGGCCGCGTCGAGCGGTTCCGCCGCCGCTACGGCCAGACATCGAACGCCGAAGCGGCACCTGAAGCCGCTGCCGAGGCCGCCTCGGACGACACCCCCGCGGAAGCCACGGAGGGCTAGTTGAGCCGAGCTCCTGGCGCGTCAGTTGGCGGCCAGGCGGTTCTCGAGGGCGTCATGATGCGCGCTCCCGACGCCTGGGCTGTCGCCGTGCGTCGCCCGGACGACATCATCGAGGCGAAGCGCCACGTTCTCCCTGCACTCAGCAGCAGGAACCGGCTCGCGAAGGTGCCGTTCCTTCGAGGCATCTTCGTGCTGATTGAATCGCTCACCCTCGGATTCCGGGCGCTGTCATGGTCAGCTGAAAAAGCCGGCGACGACGAGGATCCGATTGGACGACGCGAGGTTGTGATCACGATGGTGATCGCGATCGGCGCCGCCCTGGCAATCTTCGTGATCGGCCCGGCCTTCGCGGCTCACTGGCTCAAGGAGCTCGTAGGCGGGAACTCCCTTCTGTTCGTCGTGCTCGATGGGCTGCTGAGGATCTTCCTGATCGTCGGCTACATATGGCTCGTCGGTCGGAATCCCGATATCCAGCGCGTATTCCAGTACCACGGCGCCGAGCACAAGACGATCCACGCCTACGAGAACGGCGACCCTCTCGACATCAGCCACATCCAGGAATACAGCCCCCGGCACCCCCGGTGCGGCACTTCGTTCATCATCATCGTTGCGATGGTGGCGTTCGTCGTCTTTCTGACCCTCGCGCCGCTGCCGTTCGCCGTGCAGGTCATCGCGCGCGTCGCGCTGATTCCGGTCATCGCGGGCGTGTCGTATGAGGTGCTGCGGGCCGCCGCCGGGAAACCGTGGCTCGCATGGGCGTCGCGGCCCGGAATGTGGATCCAAGCCATCACCACGAAAGAGCCCGAAGACGACATGGTCGAGGTGGCGGTCGCTTCGCTGCTTGCCGCGCTCGAGCCCGATGCCGTCGAGGAGGTCAAGGAGCGCGGTGAGGTCGCCCCTGCCGCACTCGCCGCCGAATACGACCTCGGGTCGAACGATGGATGATTCCCTCAGACGGCGCCTCGACCAGATAGGCGAAGCGTTCGAAGCGACACTCGAGCAGCTTGCCGACCCCGAGGTGCTCGGAGACCAGGACAAGTACCGCGAGGTGGCGACGCGCCACTCTGAGCTCAAGGCCATCGTGGAGACCTATCGCGAGTACGTCGCTGCCGAAACCGAGATCGCTGAAGCTTCCGAACTCGCGGACGGGGATGTCGACGACGACATGGCGGGCTACCTCGATACGACCATCGCGGAGCAGACGGCGTTGCGCGACCGTCTCGATCAGGAACTGCGCGTGTTGCTCGTTCCAAAGGACCCGGACGACGACAAGGACGTCATCATCGAGATCCGATCCGCTGCTGGCGGGGACGAGGCCGCGCTGTGGGCCGCCGACCTCTATCGCATGTACGAGCGGTACGCCGAGCGCAACGGCTGGGGGGTTGAGGCGATCAACGTGTCACCCACGGACGGCGGCGGCCTCAAGGATGCGACGATCGCGATCAAGGGCAAGGGCGCCTACTCGAGGTTCAAGTTCGAGGCAGGCCCCCATCGGGTCCAGCGCGTGCCCAAGACCGAGTCGCAGGGACGCGTGCACACATCGGTCGGCACGGTTGCCGTCCTTCCCGAGGTCGAGGACGTCGAGGTGGAGATCCACGACAACGACCTCATCGTCGAGACGATGCGATCCCAGGGCCCCGGTGGCCAGTCGGTGAACACGACGGATTCTGCGGTTCGCATCACGCACACTCCGACCGGCATCGTGGTGTCGTGCCAAGACGAGAAGTCGCAGTTGCAGAACAAGCTGAAGGCGATGCGCGTGCTTCGCGCGAGGCTGTACCAGATCCAGCTCGCGGAACAGCTCGGCGAGCGTGCGTCGGTGCGCCGGTCGCAGGTGGGATCGGGCGAGCGCGCCGAGAAGATCCGCACGTACAACTTCAAGGAGAACCGCGTCACGGACCACAGGATCGGGCTCACCGTGCACAACCTTCCTGACGTCCTCGACGGTGACCTCGCCGCGATCCATGAAGCCCTCGCCGCGGACGATGTGGCGCGCAAGCTCGCAGAGGGCGCGTGACGTCGGGCATCGGTTCCCGGAGCCTCATCGATCAATCCGGGATCCCGGAACACGAAGCCGTCAGGCTCCTTGCAAAGGCCACGAACACCTCTCGTGGCGTGCTGTTGCTCGACACCGACGTCACGCCCGATCACGCCAAGGCATTCGGTGCAATGGTCGAACGGCGCCGGAACGGCGAGCCGCTGCAGTACATCGAGGGCGATGTCCCCTTCGGCGGTGCCCTCATCGCGGTCGACGAGCGCGTCCTCATCCCGCGGCCCGAGACCGAGGAGATGCTGCACATCGCACTGGCGCGGGTGCCTGCACCCCGCACGGTGGTCGACCTGTGCACTGGAAGCGGGAATCTCGCCATCTCGATCGCCCTCGCGGCGCCAGACGCCGAGGTCTTCGCTACCGACATCTCCGCAGACGCCGTTGCCGTCGCAAGGTCCAACGCCGAATCGAACGGCGTGCCTGTGTGGATTTCGTGCGGGAACCTCTTCGACCCGCTTCCCGATTCGATCAAGGGGTCCGTCGACCTCCTCGTGGCGAACCCGCCGTACCTCGCGGACCACGAACTCTCCGATCTGGACGGTGACGTCCTTCGCGAACCCCACCGTGCGCTCACGGCCGGGCCCGTCGGCGACGAGGTGATCCGTGCCATCGGCGCTGAAGCTGGGCAATGGCTCGCACCGGGAGGCTTTCTCGCCTGCGAAGTGTCGGAGTTCAGGGCAGACATCGCTCCTTCGTTCTTCGTCGACGTCGACTGCCACCTCGAGGTCGACATGTTCGGCAAACCTCGCTTCGTGATCGGAACTCGGGGAGGGGAGTAGCGTGACGGATCGACCCAGGAGGGCGACGGTGGACGTTTCCGCAGCAGTACGAGCCATCAAGCGTGGAGAGGTGGTCGGCGTACCGACCGACACCGTGTATGGCCTCGCGGCGGATCCTTACGACGAGGCGGCGCTCGACCGGCTGTACGACGTGAAGGGCAGGGAGAGCGGAAAGCCGATCGCGTTGCTCGTGGCCGATCTGGATCAGGGCCTCGAACTCGGGGCGATGACCGACCGCGCCCTCGACCTCGCTGCGAAGCACTGGCCCGGAGCGCTCACGCTGGTCGTGCCGCGCCTCGACACTGCGCCTGCGTGGCTCGGTGATCCGAAGAGGAGGACCATTGCCCTCCGTTGTCCAGACCACGACGTCGCGCTCGCACTCCTCAGGTCAACGGGCCCTTTGGCCGTGACGTCCGCCAATGTCTCCGAGGACCAGCCGGTGAATTCTGCGGAGGACGCCGAAGCCGTCTTTGGAGGGAGCGTGCTGACGTATCTGCCCGGGGAGGCAGGCGGTGGTGAACCCTCGACCCTCGTCGACCTCACGCGGCCGACCGAAGTGGTGCTGAGGAGGGGGCCGGTACGCCCGTGAGGTCAGGGAAGTGGTTCGCGATCATCACAGCCACGATCGTCTGGACCATGGCGCTGTGGTTCGGGTTCATCTCGATACCGAGCCAGAAATCGGTTGGCTTCGTCATCATCGGTGTCGGGCTCATCTTCGCGATGTACCTCCTCGCCGGGTTCAGCGGGGGTGCCGAGCCAGCCGATGTGGGCTTTCGGGCGGCAGTGGTGGCGCTCCTTGTCGCGTTGGCGTTGCTGATGATCGGTGGGGCGACGGACATCGATTTGTTCTCCGTTGCGGCGCCAATCGCGGGCGCAGGGACGGGCGCTTCCCTGGCAATCCCCCCGGCTGGTGACGTGTCCCGCATCGTGACGCGGGTCTCGTTCGTCGTTGCCCTCGCGATGATCTTGTATTGGGTGTGGGGGGTTGACAGCACCGTCTATGGAGCAACGGCGCCGCTCTTCGTGTTCACCGTCGTGGGCATCGCCGACATCGGCTACGAACGATCCCGCCAGGTCCTCGCCGAGGAGTGACCTCGCAGACGTGTGGGCGGCCCCATCACCATTAGATTTGCTGCCGCGCTCGCCGACAGGAGAACCCATGACCGACATGTCGCCCCTCGCTGAGGCTGACCCGACCCTCGCCGGGTTGATCACCAAGGACGCCCAGCGGCAGCGAGCGAAGATCCAGCTCATCGCAAGCGAGAACTTCGTGAGCACGGCCATGATGCAGGCCACCGGGTCCGTCCTCGCAAACAAGTATTCGGAGGGTTACCCCGGCCGAAGGTACTACGAGGGTTGTGAGGTTGTCGACGAGGTCGAGACGCTCGCGATAGAGCGGGCGAAGGCACTCTTCGGGTCGGATCACGCCAACGTCCAACCCCACTCTGGGTCCCAAGCGAACATGGCGGCGTACTTCGCCGTGGCCGAACATGGGGACACGATCCTCGGTATGCGCCTCGACCAGGGAGGGCACCTCACCCATGGCTCGCCGGTGAGTTTCTCGGGGAAGATGTTCAACATCGTCGCGTACGGCCTCGACTCGGAGACCGAACAGGTCAACATGGACGAGGTTCGACGGCTCGCGATCGAGCACAAGCCGCGTGTCATCGTCGCTGGCTACTCGTCGTACTCGAAGATCCTCGACTGGGCAGCTTTCCGCTCCGTCGCCGACGAGGTCGACGCGGTGCTCTTGGTCGACATCGCCCACATCATCGGCCTCGTCGCGGGCGGCGCCCATCCGAGTCCGGTGCCGTACGCCGACATCGTCACCGCCACCACGCACAAGGCGCTTCGTGGGCCACGCGGTGGGCTGATCCTGTGTACGGAGGAATATGCGAAGGCCGTCGACAAGGCGGTCTTCCCCTTCTCCCAGGGAGGGGCGATCAATCACCAGATCGCAGGGAAGGCACTGTGCTTCCTCCAGGCCGGAACACCCGAGTTCTCGGCGTACGCGCACCAGATCGTGCGGAACGCCTCGGTCCTCGCAGACACGATGACGAGCCTCGGCGCACGCATCGTCTCGGGAGGAACCGAGAACCACATGTTCCTCGTCGACCTGCGATCGATTGACGAGGAACTGACCGGGAAGGAAGCCGCGACCCTGCTCGACGACATGGGCATCACCCTGAACCGCAACGCCATCCCCTTCGACCCGAGGTCGCCTTTCATCACCTCTGGAATCCGGATCGGGACGCCGGCGGTGACCACGGCGGGGATGCGCCAGGAGCAGATGGTCACCCTGGGCACCCTCATCATCGAGATCCTGAAGCACCGGGACGACGCGGGCGTGCTCGAACCGCTCCGCGACCATGTTCGCGAGCTCGCCGACGCATTTCCTGCGTATCCGGCGGATTTCGACGGGTACGTCGCCGTCAGCTAACCCCCGAAACCCTGCCAGAATCGGGTCGCGGCGGTTGCGAGTGGTGACGCGCGTCCTCCTATCGTTCCGCCGTCAACGCAACCTTCCGGAGAGTTCCACAAGTGGAAACCACCACCCACAAGGGCGAGATGATTCGCGGCTGGTCTGGCGCCGGTGATGTCTTCAGCTCCGTGTTGGCAGGCCTTCTGATCGGGCTTGCGCTCGACGCATGGCTCGACACCACCCCGCTCTTCGTCGTGTTGTTCGTCATTGCGGCTTCGGTGGGTGCGTTCTTCAAGGTCAGGGCAGACACAGAAGCCTTCGACCATCACGCCGAAGCAGCGATTCGAGGTCGAGATGGACGTTGACCTGACGCTCGCCGAGGCGTATGCGCAACCTGCCCCGGTTGCTGCAGACGTCGAAGCCATCATGGCCCGCAACATCGTCCGTCGAGCACTCGTCGTCGGGCCGCTGATCGTTGCGGTTGCGTGGTTCGCCCGTGGATCCCTCGGCGGCATCTCGGCCGCCGTGGGCGTCGGCATCGTGCTGGCGAACTTCCTGCTGTCGGGGTGGGCGCTCTCGAAGGCGGCGAAGCTCTCCCTCAACATCTATCGAGCAGTTGCGATGTTCGGCTTCATCGTCCGCTTCGGCCTCCTCGCAGTTTCGATGTTCGTGGTTGCGTGGTTGTTCAATGTTGATCGTTTGGCTCTCGGGCTCGCGGCGATCGCGGCATTCCTTGCACTGCTGGTGCTCGAGTCGGTTGCGATGCTCCGTGGAGGAAGAAAGGAACTTGAGTGGGTTTGATACTCGCATCGGCGACATGTGACCCGTCAACGGAAATCATCTGTGCGCCGGAGAACGTGCGTGAGCTCTTCGAGTTCAGGACGCCGATCTTCTACCTCGGTCCGCTCCCCGTGACGAGGACCGTGTTCCTGATCCTCCTTGCCGCGGTGATCGTCTCCCTCGTCCTCTACTTCGGACTCAGGAAGAAGTCCGTTGTCCCCGGCAAGTTCCAGGTGATCGTCGAAGCCATCATCACCTTTGTGAAGGACGGTATCGCCGTCGACATCATCGGAGAGCACGGCGCACGCTTCGCACCGTGGCTGCTTTCGATCTTCCTGTTCGTGCTGATGGGGAACCTCTACGAGGTGACGCCGTTCGTGAACTTCCCGATCACTTCGCGGATCGCCATCCCGGCGTTCCTCGCGCTGCTCACCTATGTGGTCTTCGTGGTCGCAGGGGCCAAGCGGCAGGGCATCCGGTACATCGTCGACATCGCATGGCCGAAATCGGTGCCCGTCGCGCTCCGCCCACTCGTCGGCCTCATCGAGCTCGTGTCGACGTTCGCTCTTCGGCCGATCACGCTTGCGGTCCGGCTCTTCGCAAACCTCGTTGCAGGGCACCTCATGCTCACGCTGCTTCTTGCATCCGGGTGGATCTTCATGTCCCATGTGGGAGAGATCGGGGCACGGGCAGCGATCGGCATCCCGTGGTTCGCCCTCGGTCTCGGCATCTACGTCTTCGAGATCGTGGTGATCATGCTCCAGGCATACATCTTCACGCTGTTGTCAGCTGTCTACGTACAGACGTCGCTCTATCCGGATCACTAGTCAAGGAAGAAGGAAGGACACCTTCATGGAAGAAATCAAGGGCGCCGTTGCGCTCATTGGATACGGACTCGCCGCCATCGGTCCGGGCATCGGTATCGGCATTGTCGCCGGATCGGCCATTGAAGCGATGGCTCGCCAGCCCGAAGCCGCAGGTCTCGCGAGGACGACGATGTTCCTCGGTATCGCCTTCACCGAGGCGCTTGCCCTCATCGGCTTCGTGCTCTACTTCCTCGCGTAGGAACTGATGATGCAATTGCTAGCGAGTGCGATCCTGGCGACCGAGGCCGCTGCGTCCGAGGGTTCTGACGGCGTCAAGCTGCTCCTGCCCGCGGGCGAGGAGCTCATTGCGGGGATCATCGCGTTTGCGATCATCTTCTTGGTGGCGTGGAAGTTTGCGCTTCCGACGCTGAAGGAGACCCTCGAGGCACGCCAAGCTGCCATCAAGTCCGAGCTCGAGGCCGCCGAGAAGTCCAAGATCGAAGCATCTTCGCTGCTCGAGGACTATCAGGCGCAGGTTGCAGGTGCCAAGGCAGAAGCCGCCAAGATCATCGCCGACGCCCGCGAGGCAGGCGAAGCCGTGAAGGCGGACATCATCGCGAGGGCCGAGGGCGAGGCCGAAGCGATCAAGGAACGAGCGCACGAGGAAGTCGCTTCCGAGCGCGCCAGGGTCGCCGACGACCTTCGGCGCCAGGTTGCTGATCTCTCCATCAACGTCGCGGAGAAGGTCGTTGCCTCGAGCATCGACGCAGAAACGCAGCGTCAGCTCGTCGATCGGTACATCGAAGAACTCGGCGGGGTGCATTAGCTGATGGATGACGCAGCACGTCACGTCGACGCGTACGCCAGTGCGCTTCTCCGGATCGCCTCTGCGGAGGAAGATCCGGCATCGGCCGCGGATGAGATGTACCACGCAGCTGTCGGGCTGAGTGGAAGCCCCGAGCTGATCGACACGCTCGCTGACGTACGCATCCCCGGCGAGCGAAAGCAGGGGATCATCAACGACTTGTTGGGGACCCACGCAGCGGGCGTGACCGTTGCCGCCATGAACTTCCTCGTCGCCGCGGGCCAGTCGCGGAACCTCCGAGCGATCGGCGCAAGGGTCGCAGAGCTCGGTGCTGAAGCCGAGGGCGAAGTCGTCGCCGAGGTCACAGCGCCCTCGCCACTCGACGACGAGCAGATCGAGCGGCTGAAGGCGGCCCTCGAATCGTCGACGGGACGCAGGGTCCAGGTGAAGGTCGCGATCGACCCGGCGGTGGTCGGAGGTCTCGTCGCAAAGGTTGGAGATACGGTGCTCGATGGGTCGGTACACCACCGGTTCGCCGAGCTGAGAGAGCAATGGGGCTGAACCACGATGGCTGAACTGACAATCGACACCGGAGACATCGCTTCGGTACTCCGAAGCAACCTCGAAGGTTGGACTCCGACCCTCGAAGCCGAGACGATGGGTCACGTCTTGTCCGTCGGCGATGGCGTCGCGCGCGTAGGGGGGCTCCCGAACGCGATGGCATCAGAGCTGCTCGAGTTCCCCGGCGGTCTCCTCGGCGTCGCGCTGAACCTCGACCAGGACTCGATCGGTGCCGTCATCATGGGTGACGCGTCAGGGATTGAAGAAGGCAATGAGGTCCGTTCGACCGGCCGAGTGCTCTCAGTACCCGTCGGCGACGCCATGCTGGGCCGTGTCGTCGACCCGCTCGGCGCGCCGCTCGACGGTAAGGGCCCGATCAACGCGACCGAGCGTCGCTTGCTCGAAACGCAGGCACCGTCGGTCGTCGAGCGCCAGCCGGTTTCCGAGCCGCTCCAGACCGGGTACAAGGCAATCGATGCGATGACGCCGATCGGCCGTGGCCAGCGCCAGCTGATCATCGGCGACCGCCAGACGGGGAAGACGGCGCTCGTCGTCGACACGATCCTCGCCCAGAAGGGGCTTGGCGTGAAGTGCATCTACGTGGCGATCGGACAGAAGAACTCCACCGTCGCCGAAGTGGTCGACACCCTCACCGCGGCTGGCGCGATGGATTACACCGTCGTCGTGAATGCCTCTGCTGGCGACTCTGCCGCCCTACAGATGTACGCACCGTACGCGGGATCCGCCATCGGTCAGTACTGGATGTACAAAGGCGAGCATGCCCTGGTGATCTTCGACGACCTGACGAAGCAGGCGATCGCGTACCGCGAGATCTCGTTGCTGCTGCGCCGTCCTCCCGGGCGTGAGGCGTACCCGGGCGATGTGTTCTACCTCCACAGCAGGCTTCTCGAGCGCTGCGCGAAGCTTTCAGACGAGCTCGGTGGCGGTTCGCTCACGGGCCTTCCGATCATCGAGACCAAGGCGAACGACGTCTCGGCGTACATCCCGACGAACGTCATTTCGATCACCGACGGGCAGATCTTCCTCGAGACGGACCTCTTCTTCTCAGGCATCCGCCCCGCGATCAACGCCGGTATCTCGGTGTCACGCGTCGGCGGTAATGCACAGGTGAAGGCCATGAAGAAGGTCGCTGGGCCACTGCGACTCAACCTCGCACAGTTCAGGGAGCTCGAGGCGTTCGCTGAGTTCGGTTCCGAGCTCGACGCGACATCACTCGCTCAGCTCGACCGAGGTCGCCGCGTCGTCGAGGTGCTGAAGCAGGCCCAGTACGCGCCCATGCCAGTGGCAGAGCAGGTCGTGGCGATCTACGCGGTGACCGAGGGCCACATGGACGACGTCGATCCGAGCGACGTGGCGAAGTTCGAGGCTGGCCTCGTCGAGTTCGTGCGGTCCCGTCATGGATCGCTCCTTGCCCAGATCTCCGACACTGGGGACCTCCCCGAAGCTGAGCTCGTGGCTGCGATCGCCGCCTACAAGGCAACCCTCGACGACGGGGACGCAACCGGAGAGATGGAGGGCTAGCGAGCCGTGGCGTCTGCCGAAGTTCGGGCGATCCGCAGGAGGATCAAGAGCGTCCAATCGACGATGAAGATCACGCGCGCCATGGAGCTGATTGCCACGGCGCGCATCGGCAAGGCGCAGGTCCGCGTCGCCCAGGCCAAGCCGTATACGCAGAAGATGAACGAGGTCATCCGCAACATCGCTCATGCGACGGGCTCGCTCAAGCACCCGCTTCTCGAGCGCCGAGAGCCGAAGACGGTCGGTGTCCTCGTCGTGACCTCGGACCGGGGGTTGGCCGGCGGCTACAACTCGTCTGTGATCCGCCTTGCCGACGCCGCGATCAACCGCCACCAACGGGACGGCCTCCGTGTCAGGGTGTACACCGTCGGCGCCAAAGCGCAGGCGTACTTCAGGTATCGGAAGTATTCGATCGAGCACGCGTGGCTCGGGGTGACGGACACGCCGCGGTACGTGAACGCTCGGACGATCGCAAACATCCTCCTCGATGAGTACGCAACCGAGCGCGTCGATGCGGTCGAGGCGTACACGACCGAGTATGTCTCTGCCCTCACGCAGACGGCGACCGAGTGGAACGTCCTCCCGATCGAGCCGCCAGCCGCGGATGACGACGGAACTGCCGTGGTCGCGTCCGGTTACACATTCGAGCCGTCGCCAGAGGAGATCCTCGGAAGGCTGCTGCCGCGGTACCTGGAGGGCACGATCTTCGGGATGCTGCTCGAAGCGTCCGCTTCCGAACACGCCGCGCGTCGTAGGGCTATGAAGGCCGCCACGGAGAATGCTGAAGAATTGACAAGGATCCTGACCCGGGAGGCCAACCAAGCCCGCCAGGCGGAGATCACAACGGAGATCAGTGAGATCGTCGGCGGCGCCGAGGCGCTGTCAGGCGGCTGAACGACAACAACACGGAGATCGAACAAATGAGCGTTGCAACCCTCGCAAGTGGCCGGATCGTCAAGGTCGCGGGTCCCGTCGTGGACGTGGAGTTCCCGTCCGATTCGCTGCCCGAGATCAACCATGCGCTCGAGGTGGACCTGACCATCGGTGACTACACGAACACGGTGATCTGTGAGGTCGCACAGCAGCTCGGTGGCGATCAGGTTCGCGCGGTGGCGCTGGCCCCGACCGACGGCCTCGTGCGTGGCGCCGAGGTTCGCAACACGGGCGCCCCCATCTCGGTTCCCGTCGGCGACCAGACGCTCGGCCACATCTTCAACGTGTGGGGAACGGCGCTCGACGCCCCGGACCTGGAGTTCACGGGCGAACGATGGCCGATCCACCGTGAGCCGCCAGCGTTCGAGGACGTGCAGCCCCAGAAGAAGGTCTTCGAGACCGGCATCAAGGTCATCGACCTCATCTGCCCGTATCTCGAGGGTGGGAAGATCGGCCTCTTCGGCGGTGCCGGGGTCGGCAAGACGGTGCTCATCCAGGAGATGATCAACCGTGTCGCGACGCAGCACGGCGGTGTGTCAGTGTTTGCAGGGGTCGGTGAGCGGACCCGCGAGGGGAACGACCTCTTCCTCGAGATGAAGGACTCCGGTGTCATCGACAAAGCCGCTCTCGTGTTCGGCCAGATGGATGAGCCCCCGGGCGTCCGCCTACGCGTTGCCCTTTCGGCGCTGACGATGGCTGAGTACTTCCGGGATGTGCAGCAGCAGGACGTGCTGTTGTTCATCGACAACATCTTCCGGTTCACCCAGGCCGGTTCCGAAGTGTCGACGCTGCTCGGACGTATGCCCTCCGCTGTGGGGTATCAGCCGACACTGTCTTCCGAGATGGGTCAGCTCCAGGAGCGGATCACGTCGCTGAAAGGGCGGTCGATCACCTCGCTCCAGGCGATCTACGTCCCGGCGGACGACATCACCGACCCGGCGCCGCACACGGCGTTCGCGCACCTCGATGCGACGACGGTGTTGTCACGTCCGCTGACGGCACTTGGCATCTACCCCGCGGTCGACCCGCTCGACTCGAACAGTCGTGCCCTCGATCCGCTGATCGTCGGCGAGAACCACTACCACGTGGCGACGCAGGTCCAGCTGGTGCTCCAGCGCTACAAGGACCTCCAGGACATCATCGCGATCCTCGGTATGGACGAGCTGTCAGAGGAGGACAAGCTCGTCGTGAACCGGGCTCGACGCATCCAGCGATTCCTCTCGCAGCCGATGTTCGTCGCGGAGCAGTTCACGGGCCAGGCTGGCATCTTCACACCGCTCGAGGAGACGATCGCGTCGTTCAAGGCGATCCTCGACGGTGAGCTCGACCACCTGCCTGAGCAGGCCTTCTACATGGTCGGCGGTGCGGAGGATGCGATCGCAAAGGCCAAGGAGCTCGAGGCGAACGTCTGATGGCAACGAACTTCCAGGTCGACATCGTCACGCCAGAGGCAGTCATCTGGTCGGGTGAGGCGCACATGCTCCTCGCGAGGACGACAGAAGGCGACATCGGCGTACTCGCCAACCACGAGCCGACGATGGCAGCCCTGGCGACCGGTGCCGTCACGGTGCGGCATGACTCGGGTTCGGTGACCGCTGGTATCCACGGGGGGTTCCTCCAGATATACCGCAACCAGGTGACGCTCCTGACCGACCGCGCCGAGCTGACGGAAGGCGGGGTCGAAGAAGCTCGTGCTGCCGCGTCGGCCCTCAGGGACGCCGAGGTAGAGGAAGCCGAGTAAGCGAGAAAGCGGTTCACGAGGCGTGGGCGTGTGCCGATTAGGTTCACCAGATGCCCACCATTCCGCCCGATCTGACCGAGAAGTTCCGCCGTAGCCTTCCGACGGAGTACCTCGCCCTCGTGGCAATGGTTGCCCTCGCGATGGTGATTCCCGGACAGCCCTCGTCCTCGATGCTCGCCATCATCGGCACCATGGCGCTCGCAGCTGCCGTGTTCTCCCGCTGGTCGGATACCGATGAGGCGTTCGCGCGGGTGATTCGGGTGGCGGGCCTCGGGGTCGTATTCCTCTCGGCGTTCTCATTCTGGATGCATTCGAACCCCGGCGCCGAGCTCGTGCTGAGGCCACTCGTCGTCGAACTCGCTTGGTCGATCCCGCTCGTGATGATCGCCGGATGGTTGCTCTATGCCCTTCATGCCCTCGACACGCTCAGCGAGCGGGCATTCCGCATCGGTGTGGTTGTATGCCTCGTTGCGTTGACGTGGGTCGTCGCGGCACAGAGTGCCTCATCGAACCTCTCACCCGTTCCGTACATCGACGTCCACGACATGCACATCGAGGGGGCCAAGCACCTGTGGAATGGTGAGAACCCGTTCACGGAGACGGTCGTGCGTGACTCGAACCCGTACGCGGATGACGACTCCGTGATCGAGGGGTACTTCTACACACCCTCGGTGCTCGTCGCATACTCGCTGTCCTGGCGCTACCTAGGGGATGCGCGGTGGGTCTCGGTCATCGCGGTCGCAGTGTTCCTCGGGATGCTCCTGTGGCCAACGCTTCGGGGTTCCCGCCGGTTTGCGGTGGGAACGATCGCGTGCGTGTCCGTGTTCGTCGCGAACCCATCCCTCGAGTACATGATCAATCGTGCGTGGACGGATCTGCTCGCCCTCCCCTTCCTGCTCGGCTCCGCAGTCGTGTGGAAGAAGCACCCCGTCGCGTCCGCCCTGCTCTTCGGTGCCGCGCTGTCGACGAAGGAGTATTTCATCGTGTTCCTTCCGATCCTCCTCCTCGTCGCCTACCCGGATCGATGGAAGCGCCTGGCACACGCGGCCACAGTGGTCGTCGTGACGTATGTACCGTTCGCCCTCTGGGATCCCGTGGTGCTCATTCCAAGGGCCATCAAGCTCGTGGATACTGATCGCCCCGATTCGCTCGGCCTCGTCGGGTATGGCCTGTCGATCCCGGTGTGGCTGTCCGTCGCCGCCACGATCGTCGTGGCGGTGTACCTCGCCCGTCGAGTGGACACGCTGCCGACGATGTTCGTGGCCTTTGCGGCCGCTCTCTCGGTGATCTTCGTGACGGGTGTCCAGGCGTTCGTGAACTACTGGGTCGCGGTCACCGGCGTGGTGTTGATCGGGCTCTGGTTGTGGCTTCGCGCGGACGATGCGTTGGCGATCGACGAAGCCGTGATCGCGGCGAGCGACGCTGCCGCCTAGAAGCTGGCTGCGAATGCCTCGACCTGCTGCGGGAACCCTGTTGCCATCGCCTGTTTGATCGCGGGGAAGAACATCGCCGAGAGCATTCCCTTCGTGCGGAAGGTGAGGGTCACGGTGATCGTCGTCGATCCATCGGCCGCGGCGATCTCGGTCAGGATGTCGCCGACGACTTCTGATGTCTCCAGACGAAGCCCGTACGTCGACTCCGGATGGCAAACCGTGACGTTCGCCGTGCCGTTGTACTTCTTGCCTCCGAGATTCGTCGTCCAATTGAATCCACTGAGTACCCCATCGCCGCGATGACGCGGCTGCGATACGTCGTCGATTGGGCCGATGGCGCGCCATGTGCCCGGATTCTGGAGGGCGTTCCACACAGCCGATCGGCCGACATCGACGCGGGTTGAGTGGGAGGTGGAGGCCTCGGGCATCCA
>QJWC01000027.1 GCA_003235475.1 Acidimicrobiia bacterium
CTTGATCTGCACGGTTTCGAAGTCGACGGTGTACGACTCTGCGCCAACCTTCTCGGCGAGGGCCGCGGCGAAGTCATCCATGTCGGTGGACTCGGCGGTGGTGTCAGGCGCGTCGCTCATCGACCCCACTCCACTTCTTCTTCACGTCCTCGTTCTGGATGCGCTTCTGGAGCATCACGATGCCCTCGAGGAGCGCCTCGGGACGGGGAGGGCATCCCGGGACGTAGACGTCCACCGGCATCACCTGGTCGACGCCCTTCGTCACCGAGTACGAGTCCCAATACGGGCCGCCCGTGTTCGAGCACGACCCCATCGAGATCACGTACTTCGGCTCCGGCATCTGGTCGTAGAGGCGCTTGATGGCCGGGGCCATCTTGTCGGTCACGGTGCCAGCCACGACCATGAGGTCCGACTGCCGTGGAGAAGCGGGCAGCGGCACGATGCCGAACCGCATGAAGTCGTAGCGGGGTCCGCTCACGGCCATCACCTCGATGGCGCAGCACGCGAGGCCGAACTGGAAGTACCAGAGCGAGTACTTGCGGGACCAGTTGAGGAGCCACGAAAGAGGCTTCGGAGCGCCGAACTTCTCGATCACTCCCACGTGAGCACTCCCTTGCGGATGGCATAGACGAGGCCGAGCAGCAGGATTCCCACGAACACGAACATCTCGACGAGCACCGTCAGCCCCGATCCGATGCTCGAGAAGAACTCGAGTTGGAGCGCCCACGGGAAGATGAACACAGCCTCGACATCGAAGATCAGGAAGAGCAGGGCGAAGATGTAGTAGCGGATGTGGCTCTGGTTCCAACCGCCACCGATCGGCTCGATCCCCGACTCGTACGCCACGTCCTTGAACCCGCCAGGGGCACGGGGTGCGATCGCCCGGTTCGCTGCGACTGCCCCGCCGACGAGGATCGCGCCGATTGCCACGAACACCGCGACTGTGATGTAGTCGCCGTAGTACTGGTTGAGCACCGGGAACGTCCTCCGAGCCTGCGTCGATCGTCGACCGCCAACAGAGGGCGATCTTAATGCCAGCCGTGCGGCCAGACGGCATTACAGCCGTTCTCCGGTGCGCTCCCCGGCGGCGTTAGCGTCCCAAAGGATGACCGATCCGCACTTCGACCGCACCTGGCTCACGCCACCGAACTACGTCGGGCGGGGGCTCGTCAACCTCATGGCTGAGCTCGAACAACGGCTTGGCGGGTCCCCGTCGAACCTGGTTCTCGACAGCGATCTGTCGGCGCTGATCCCCCGGGCCGAGACCTATGCCCTCGTCCTTTTCGACGGACTCGGGGCCCACCAGCTCGACCACCCGGGCGCACCCGACCTCGCCTCTGCGATGGCGGCAACGATCGAGGCTCCCTTCCCCACCATGACGACTGCGAGCCTCGCGACCGTTGCGACCGGGCTGACTCCAGCGGAGCACGGGCTGATCGCCTACCTCCTGTGGGACCAGCAGTTCGGCACGACCATCAACACCATCCACATGCGAGCCGTCGCTTCCGACGGGTATCCGACCGTGGACGTATCCCTCGATCTCGAGACGTTTCTCCCCACGCCGAACCTGTGGGAGCGGCTGGCCGCGATCGGCGTCGAATCCGTGGTCGTGCAGCCCGCCAACTTCCAACAGTCACCCCTGACGACAGTGCTGTACCGGGGGGCGCGGTTCGAGCCGTACACCTCGGTCGACGAGGGGATCGAGGTGGTAAAGGACGTTGCGTCCCATCCACACAGGCTCGTCTTTGCATACCTCCCCCACGTCGACGTCGCCGCGCATGTCGCGGGCCAGCGCGACCCCATGTACGCAGGCGCGATCGCCGACGCGAACCGTTTCTGGTCCGGACTCGAGCGGCATGTGCCCGGTTCGGCCGCGTTGCTCGGTACCGCCGACCACGGCCACTTCGACATCGCCGAGCACGACAAGCATCACATCTCTCCCCCCGACCCGAATGTGGTCCTCTACGGCGATGCCCGTTGTCTGCTCGTCCACGGCGATCCCGGGTCGGTCTTCGATGGTGTTCCCGGGCAGCTGATCGACGGTGACGTCGTCGCCTCCTGGTGGGGCGCCACTCCCCTGTCCGACGAGTTCTCAGGGCGGCGACCCGACGCCGCATTCATCGCAGCCCCGGAAGCTGGCTTGTTCACGCCCATCATCAACGACCGCCTCGTGGGGTATCACGGGGGCCTGACGCCAGCAGAAAAGGACATTCCGCTACTGATACGCGCCTAAAGACGCACTTGCCGGGCGCCGATGACTAGATAACTACGGTGTGTCACGAAATGACTACCGAGTGCCCTTGAAGGTTGGGGAGGTCTGCCGTACCATGGCGTTCAGCGATCACTTCGATCACTGCTTGGGGAGCAGGCGGGGTGCAGCGGAGGACCTTTCGGCTCATCCGTTGGTAGGAAGGCACACGCATAGACTGTGGTCGCGGCCAAGGGACACCAAATGATCAAACGTATTCGGAACCGCGAGCAGGGGGCGTCGCTCGTCGAGTTCGCCCTGGTCCTGCCCCTCTTCCTGCTGCTCGTGTTCGGA
>QJWC01000110.1 GCA_003235475.1 Acidimicrobiia bacterium
GAAGGCGTGCCCTCGACGTCGAAGACCAGGCCGACCCCGTCTTTGAAGTCGCGTATCGGGCGCGAGTACGCCTCGGTGCGCCACGACGTGTTCGGGTCGCCGTCGATGGCGAGTGTGACCGAGTCATCTTCCTCAGTGCCGTCTCCGAAGGGGTCGTACACGGCGGCGCCCACGGCGAGGGCGTTTGTGTCGATCTCCTCATCGACGGGTACAGGGATCGTGGTCGGCGGCTGACGCTCGGCCGATACCGGATACAGGAATGGCGAATCCGGGTCGAATTCGGAGGCAAGGCCGACGGCGGCGAGCAGCGAGATCAGCACGACGATGGCTGCGAAAGCGGTGAGCGCCCTCCAGGGGCGAGACGGCTGGACAGCGACTGGCTTGGCGATGTTCGTCGCCGCAAGCTCGCCAGCCATCGTTCGGGCGTCGATCTCGCCGGCACGCCCGGCCGCAAGAGTGGCATCGATGCTCGGGGGAACGCCGTCGACAACGTGCGACGGCTGTACCGACGGGTCCGACGATCCTGTGAGCGCTGCCCTGAGAACCTCGGCGAGCGCCATCGTGTCCTGCTTTGGATCGGACCACTGCTGGACCCTGCCGAAGGCGCCGATCTTTGCGGGGTGGGCTGCCGAATAGTGGACGGCCGAGTCGTCGATAGCACCGTGGACCCCGCCTTCGTCGTGGAACCGGGCAAGCGCCATGCAGAGGCCGGGAGCGTTCGAGAGGAACTCATCGATGGGGAGCCCTTCTCCGACGCGCACCCTGTCCGAGATGGTCACGCCCCCGTCCCACTCGGAGACGGAATAGGCGGAAGCAGACGTTTCCGCGGCAGCGAAGACCTTCTGGAGGTGGATCTCGGTGAGGGACGCCGCGGATCGCACGCCGGCGAGGAACGAACCATGGCGGTCCTCGGATGCTTCAGGGGCGAGGTACCTGATCAGAACAGGTCGGTCGAGGGCTTCGTCCTGGCCGAGCCACTCCTCGATGTCGCCGTCACTGCCGAGGCGGATGTTCAGGCGATACCTCTCCGGAAGCCGCGGAGGCACGGGTCACCCCGCCTTGAGCACCGACAACGACTCGGGAAGCTTGACGAATCCAAGCGCTTCGTAGAGACCGATCGCCGCTTCGTTGTCGTGCTGGGTGTTGAGAAGCATTGCGCGTGAACCTGCGCGGCTCGCGCTTCGGGCGACCGCCCGCACGAGGCTTCGCCCCATGCCCTTGCCTTGCCAGTCGGGATGGACCGCGAGGCGCTGGAGGTATGAGATCGCGTGTCCGTACCCCAGGACGGCAAATCCGGCGAGACCGAGGTCGCCGTCGCGGATGACGAATACCGATGAGCGACCCGTGGCCTGCGTCGACTCGACCAACGCCGCACGGTCGAAGCGCCAGAACTCCGGGAAGGCTGCCTTGTCGACTTGGAGCATCAGGTCGATGTCGAACTGTTCGTCCCTCGCGACAAGATGCTCCGGTGCAGGTATGGGGCTGTCGAGCGAGAGCCGCATCAGTGCGAGCGCGAGGTGCTCCTTGAACCCGGCCAGCTCCCAAGGCTTGACGGCGGATGCCGCGAGCGGCGTCGACAACACGGAAGGCGCACCGACCTCGGCAAGCCTGGTCGTGCATGCGGCGATGAAAGGGGTGCCGCCTCGTATGACTCGAAGGACGGCATCATCGAACGTGTCGTTCCACGGCCTGGCCTCGGCGCGTGCCCACCCTCGCCTGAACGCGATCGATCCCGGCCATGTCCCCCTTTGGAACACGCGCTGTGGGGTCTCTGCGAGCGCCATGTGCCATCCCTTCGGTCCTACCGAAATGGAGCGTACCTGGTGTTGGATGCGGCCCATTCCATGCCACAATCATCGGGATGTCAGTCCTGGTCCTTTCGCACGAGTCGAGCGAGTTGCATGTGGGGCCCCCCGGTCACCCGGAGCGGCCAGACCGCGTGCTCGCCTCACTGAGGGGCTGCCGGTCGGTGTTCACGGATGTCGTTGAAGGCATGGCGCCGCCCGTCGAGCGGGCGCTTCTGGAGATGGTCCACGACGGCCGGTACATCGATTCGATCGAGGCGTTCTGTCTGGCGGGAGGAGGATCGCTCGATCCGGACACCTACGCGGTCGAGGCTTCCTGGACCGCCGCACTGAACGCGGCCGGGTCGGGGCCTGCGGCGATCGATGCACTGGCGACCGACCGCGCGGACACGGCATTTGTCGCGATGAGGCCGCCCGGCCACCACGCCGAACACGCCAAGGCGATGGGCTTCTGCCTCTTCAACAACGTCGCGGTCGCCGCCATGCACCTTCGGGTCAGCGGTGCGCGGGTCGCGATCCTCGACTGGGATGTGCACCACGGCAACGGCACCCAGAACACCTTCGCCGCAGATCCATTCGTGTTGTACGCCTCGCTCCACGAGTACCCGTTCTACCCCGGAACGGGGTGGGTCACGGAGGTGGGCACGGGTCTCGGCAAGGGGTTCACCGTCAACGTCGGGCTGCCTTCGCTGACGAGCGCGTCGGCCTACCTCGCGGCGTACAACAGGGTGGTGCTGCCGACGATCAAGCAGTTCGAGCCAGACTGGATCCTCGTGAGCGCTGGCTACGACGCACACCGGAAGGACCCGCTCGGAGGACTCCTCCTTGAGACCGACAGCTACGGCGCGATGGCAGCGTCGATCGCCGCGATCGTGCCATCGTCGAGGATCGTGGCGTTCCTCGAAGGCGGGTACGACCTTTCGGCGGTGGAGGCATCGACGCGGGAGTCGATCCACGGCGTCCTGGGGATCACAGACGCGGCCGATCTCCCGACAGCGATGTCGGGTTCGGTCGAGCGCGTGTGCGATCTCGCCGTGGAGGCGCTGTCGCCGTACTGGGAACTCCTTTAAGCCCTCCCGCCTTCGCGCCGATACGACCTCTGGGTGGAACCACTGGAGGACGTACACCATGGACCAGTTGCCGAAGCTCGACGAACTCCTGTCGAAGCTCATTGAAATCGGAGGATCAGACCTTCACCTCAAGGTCGGGTCACCTCCGGCGTACCGTATTGACGGTTCGCTGCACCTCGCAGATCTTCCCTCGCTCACTCCAGAGCACACGGCGGCCCTCCTTGCCGAATTGCTGCCCGATCGTGTCGACATCGACGCGGATCCCGACGGCGACAGGGACTTCGCCTACGGCACACCGGGGCTCGGCCGCTTCAGGGTCAACAGCTACCTGCAGCGTGGCTCGGTCAACATCGTGGTACGTGCGGTCACGCCGAAGATCAAGACGATCACCGAGCTGGGCCTCCCGGAAGTCGTCTCGAAGGTGTGCGATGAGGCTGACGGCCTGATCCTCATCACCGGTCCCACCGGTGCGGGCAAGACGACCACGTGCGCGGCGATCATCGATCACATCAACACGAGCCGGCGCACGAACATCATCACCATCGAGGACCCGATCGAGGTCCTCCACAAGGATCACCGCTCGATCGTCAGCCAACGGGAGGTCGGGGTCGATGTCGCGTCCTACGAGGACGGCATGCACTCGGCCCTCCGCCAGGATCCCGACGTGATCTACGTCGGCGAACTGCGCACGCAGGAGTCGCTCGAGGCAGCACTCGTCGCTGCAGAGACCGGCCACCTCGTCGTCTCGACCATGTACACGATCGATGCTGTCGAAACGGTGCATCGGATCCTCGACGCGTTCCCGCCGTACCAGCAGCGGCGCGTCCGCCAGATGCTCGCGACGACACTCAGGGGCATCGTCTCCCAGCGGCTCCTCCCGAGGCTCGAGGGCCAGGGCCGGGTCGTGGCAACCGAGGTCATGTTCGGGACCGAGTCCGTACGCGAGTGCCTCGTCGATGCCGAAAAGATCTCCGAGTTGTACGAGGTCATCGCCGAGGGCGCGTTCTACGGCATGCAGACGATCGACCAGTCGATCACCAAGCTCTACGAGGCGGGCGCTGTGTCCTTCTCGGACGGACTCATGCACGTCACGAACCCACGCGACTTCAAGATCGCGACAGGGATCACGAGCAGCGCCTGAACCCGTTCGCCGCTTCGGGGGCGTATCGATTCCGGGGTGGTTGACGTCTACCCTCCGCGGATGCCCGAGTTCACCTGCCGCACGTGTGGGTCGACGTTCGACGTCGCGCCTTCCATCCTCGACCGATATCCGGGGTGGAAGCCGTCACAGTGCCTCGACTGCCGCGACACGGCGAAGCCGAGAGTCGGTACCCCTTCCAACCCTGCGCTGGCACTTGACGAATCCGATCCGCAAACGGGCGTGTTCACGGACGGCAGTTCGGTACCCAATCCCGGCCCCGGAGGCTGGGGCGCCGTCTATGTCGTCGACGGCGAGATCGTCGCGGAGGCTTCCGGATTCGGCGGGGTGACGACCAACAATCGGATGGAGCTGACCGCCCTCATCGAGGCTGCGGCACTCGTTCCCCCGGAGACGTCCGTTCCCGTCTACTCGGATTCGAACCTCGCCGTGCGCACCATCACCGAGTGGGCGGCGGGATGGGAGAAGCGAGGGTGGAAACGCAAGAGTGGCCCAGTCGAAAACCTCGATCTCGTGCAGAAGGCGTACCGCGTCTATCGGTCCCGGCCGGAGCTCTCACTCAAGTGGATCAAGGCGCACGTCGGGTTCACCTGGAATGAGTACGCCGACGAGCTCGCCAACCGTGCGAGGGAGACAGGCACATGATCCCGCCACGGCTCTCCTCGGTGTTTTCAGAGGCCCTCGTCGCGCTCGCAGCCCGCTTTGAAGAGGCGGGATATCCGCTGTATCTCGTCGGGGGGTCCGTCCGCGACGCCCTCCTCGATCGTGAGTCGGAGGATCTCGACTTCACGACGTCGGCAAGGCCGGATGCGATCGAGTCGATAGGCGCCGGATGGGCCTCCTCGTCCTTCACTGCCGGGAAGGAGTTCGGCACGATCGGGCTCGTGCGCTCCGCTCCGAGGTCTACCGGGACGATTCGCGCAAGCCCCACGTCTCATTCTCAGAGAGCCTTTCGGAGGATCTCTCCCGTCGCGACTTCACCGTGAACGCCATGGCGATCCGGGTGCCCGCCGGGCCATCGGACACTCCCGAGATGATCGATCCGCACGGAGGACTCGAGGACCTCGCTGCGAAGGTGCTGCGAACGCCGAGTGGCCCCGAGATCTCGTTTGGTGACGATCCGCTCAGGATGTTGCGGCTGTTCCGGTTTGCCTCGACGCTCGGTTTCGAGCCGGATCCGAGGGCGGTCGAGGCTGTTTCGCGGATGGCCGGGCGCCTTTCGATCGTATCTGCAGAGCGGATCCGCGCGGAGTTCGACAAGCTGATGCTCGGCGAACATGTCGAAGTGGCGCTCACCGGCCTGGTCGAGACGGGGCTCGCCCAGGAGTTCATACCGGAGCTCCCGGCCCTCGCGGTCGAGCAGGATCCGATCCATCGCCACAAGGACGTCCTCGGACACACCATCGCAGTGGTCGGCAAGACCGGTCCCCGACTCCGGCTTCGGCTTGCGGCCCTTTTCCACGATGTCGGGAAGCCCGCGACGCGCGAGTTCGGGGATGGCGGCGTTTCGTTCCACCACCACGAGGTCGTCGGAGCGAGAATGACACGCCATCGCATGAGGGTGCTTCGCTATCCGAAGGACATGGTCGATGACACGTCGCAGCTGGTGTTCCTGCACATGCGACCCCACACCTACCGGATGGGTTGGACGGATTCGGCCGTGCGGCGCTATGTGCGGGACGCCGGGCCGCTGCTCGAGGACCTCAACGAGCTCGTGCGGTGCGACGTGACGACGCGCAACAAGCGCCGGGCCCAGGCGATCGACAACCGGATCGATGAGCTCGAGGTCCGCATCGGAGAGCTTGCGGCAAAGGAAGAGCTCTCGAAGATCCGGCCGCCCATCGACGGAAACGATGTCATGGAGTACCTGGGGATCGAGCCTTCCAGACAGGTTGGCGAGATCATGGCGATGCTGCTCGAACACCGCCTCGAGCACGGACCGTACTCGAGGGAGGAAGCGCTCTCGATGCTCGATGCGTACCGGGAAGGCGACAACCTCGACTGATCGCAGTATGCGAATATGCGTGTATTAACGTATACTGGGTTTCCCATGCGAGCAACAACAGAAGCCAGACGACGGCGTATTGGCGACCTCATCCGTACGACCGAAGTCGAGAGCCAGCGAGCAATCCGTGACGTTCTCGCGAAGGAAGGCTTCGACGTCACCCAGGCAACGATCTCGCGGGACCTCGACGCCATCGGTGCGTTCCGCGTGCGGTCGAACGGCACGTCGACCTACCACCTCGGTGATAAGCCGGCGTCGGAGGATGAGACAGCGATGCACGATGCCTTCGGCGAGTTCGTCATGTCGAGCATCCCGAGCGGCAACCTCGTCGTCCTGAGGGTTCCGCCCGGAGCGGCGCAGTTCGTCGCGAGCCGCATCGACGCCGCGGTCGTCGAGGGAGTGGTCGGATCGATCGCAGGAGACGACACGATCCTCGTCGTGATCGCCGAGGGACACGAAGCGGACGCAGTCATTCGACGTATGGAAGGGACGGGCTAGCCATGGCGGGAGATGTCAAGAAGGTCGTGCTCGCCTACTCGGGAGGGCTCGACACGTCGGTGATCCTGCGCTGGATCCAGGAGGAATACGGCGCGGAGGTCGTCGCCTATACGGCGGATGTCGGGCAGGGAGAGGAAACCGAGGAGGCGAGGGAGAAGGCGCTCGCGACGGGAGCGGTCGAAGCGATCTGCGAGGACCTCACGAAGGAGTTCGTCGAGGACTACGTGTTCCCCGCATTTCGGGCATCTGCGCTCTACGAGGGTTACTACCTCCTCGGGACGTCCCTCGCGAGGCCCGTGATCTCGAAGGGCCTCGTGCGTGCAGCCGTAGCGACGGGTGCCGACGCGATCGCGCACGGCGCGACGGGCAAGGGGAACGACCAGGTGAGGTTCGAGCTCTCCGCATATGCGCTCAAGCCGGACATCAAGGTGATCGCCCCGTGGCGTGAGTGGGATCTCAAGGGAAGGGCGGACTGCGTCGCATATGCCGAAGCCCACGGCATCCCCGTTCCGGTGACCCCGGAGAAGCCGTACTCGATGGACGCGAATCTTCTGCACATCTCGTACGAGGGTGGCGTGCTCGAGGACCCGTGGACCGGCCCGCCGAAGGGGATGTTCCGGATGACGGTCGATCCGGAGGAGGCGCCGGACACCCCGGAGTTCGTGACGGTCGGATTCGAGTCCGGGAATCCCGTGTCGGTGAACGGGGTCGCGTTGCCACCCGTGGCGTTGCTCGAGGAACTCAATGCGATCGGGGGCCGCCACGGCGTGGGCCGCATCGACATCGTGGAGAACCGTTTCGTCGGGATGAAGTCACGGGGCGTCTACGAGACACCGGGTGGCACGATCATCTACCACGCGCACCGGGCGGTCGAGTCACTGACGCTCGACCGCGAGGTTGCCCACCTCAGGGACGAGCTGTCGAACCGGTACGCGGAGATGGTCTACAACGGCTTCTGGTTCGCACCCGAACGCGAAGCGCTGCAACACTTCATGGATGACCTCCAGAAGCCGGTCACCGGTGAGGCCCGCCTCAAGCTGTACAAGGGACAGGCCACCGTGGACGGCAGACGGTCGGACACGCACGGACTCTATGACGAGGCGACCGTCACCTTCGAGGCAGACGACGTGTACCACCAGGGCGACGCAGAGGGCTTCATCCGGCTTCAGTCCCTCAGGCTCAGGACGTTCGCCGAGAAGCGTCTCGGCGAGGGAGAGTGACCGTCGATGAGCCTTTGGGGTGGCGGACGATTCGAGGACGATCCTGCGGACGCCCTGTGGCGCTTCACCGTTGATCGTGAGGACAAACGGCTCCTCGCGTACGACGTCCGAGGTTCGATCGCGCACGTCGGCATGCTCGGATCCGTCGGAATTCTCACCGGGGACGAGGCGACCGCGCTCATCCGTGGGCTCGAAACGATCCTCGGCGAGGCACAGGCAGGCACATTCGCTTGGGAAGAGTCTGACGAGGACGTGCACTCGGCTGTCGAACGTCGCCTGGGGGAGATTGCGGGTGCCGTTGCGGGGAAGCTCCACACTGGCAGGTCGCGCAACGATCAGGTCGCCCTCGACATGCGTCTGTTCATGGTCGATGCCATCGGTCATCTCTCCGACGGCATCCGATCGTTCGTCGGGGTTCTGGTCGAGGCGGCGCGTCGCGTCGGCGACGCCGTGGTGCCGAGCTACACGCATGTCCAGCAGGCCCAGGCAGTCCCTCTGGCGCACCATCTGCTCGCGTACGCCTGGATGTTGAAACGCGATTTCGAACGGTTCGCCGACGCCGGGGTCCGGGCCGACGTGTCGCCGCTGGGTGCAGGAGCCTCCGGCGGATCATCGCTTCCGCTCGACCCTGATGCGTCCGCGGCCCGGCTATCGATGGCGTCATCGTTCGACAACTCGATGGACGCCGTCGGCTCCCGTGACGTTTCCGCCGAGTTCGTCTGGTGCGCGGCCCAGACGATGACAACTCTGTCGAGGCTCGCGGAGGACATCGTCCTATGGGCGTCCCATGAGTTCGGGTGGGTGACGCTCTCTGACGCCTTCACGACGGGTTCGTCTGCGATGCCACACAAGAAGAACGCTGACATCGCGGAGCTGGTGAGGGGAAAGGCAGCGTCGGTCGCAGGAGATCTCGTGGCCGCCCTCGCGCTTCAGAAGGGCCTCCCGTTGACCTACAACCGCGACCTACAGGAGATGAAGCGCGCCGTCTTCCACGCCAGCGATTCGCTTGGGGGTGCGCTCGAGGCTCTCTCGGGGATGGTTGCGGCGGCCTCGTTCGATCCACCAGCACCATCACCGAACGTGACGGCTCTCGACCTTGCGGAAGTGCTCGTCGCCAGGGGTGTCCCGTTCCGGGAGGCACATCACGCGGTCGGACAGCTGGTAGCTGCTCTCGCACGAGACGGCCGAGATCTCGGCTCGGTCACCGAGGGCGAACTCGTGGATGCCCATGAACGCTTCGAACCGGGCGATGGAGCGGTGATCGACCCCGTGGCGTCGGTGTCGAGGCGCGTCACAAAGGGTGGCGGTTCGTTCACTTCGGTCGCGACGCAGATCGCGGATCTGGAGGCGTGGCTCGGATGACCGTGGGCTACTCCGGTACGCCCCTCCCACAGAAGCTCGGGATCAAGGAGGGCTCCCGCGTCTTGACGATCTCTGCGCCGACAGGCCTCGACTCCTGGCTGGCGCCGCTGCCCGATGGCGTCACGCTGAGCTCGCGGATTCGGTCGGCGGACCTGGCGCTCGTGTTCGCCGTCACTGTTGCCGAGATGAGGCAGCGAGTTCCTCGGGCAGCGGTGGCGGTCCCAGCAGACGGCGGGATCTGGCTCTGTTGGCCGAAAAGGGCATCTGGAATCGACTCCCCGTTGCAGCGGCGGGACGTGGTGATGGAGTACATGACCACACTCGGGCTGGTGGATGTGAAGGTGGCAGCCGTGTCGGAGACCTGGTCAGGCCTCAAATGGGTGGTGCGAAAGGAACTTCGCTGACGGGGCAGCGTGACCGCTGCGAGGGTGGGTCAGGCAGCCTTTGCCGACAGTGCTGCGAAACACACGGGGCATGACCCGTCGTCGCAGTGGTCGACGAGCTCGACACCCAGCCCAGCACTTGTGAAGAGCCCGACCAGTTCGTCGTCGCTCAGCCGTGGTTCCGGTCGGCGATTCCACGTGATACCCATCAGCATCCCCATGCCTTTTCTCGTGATTGTTGTCGTCTTCATGGTCACAACGTATCTCGGGGGTGTGACAGATTTGGGTGGAATCGGCATGATGACACGGAAATTCGCATCGGTAGGATCGCGCCCATGGAGCTGAAACGCCGTTCGGAGATGCAGGCGTTCGCCTTTGGCGACATCGAGTTGCGCGAGCTCACGCCCGAGGCGTTCACCGTCGCGTCGTTTGCTGAGGTGGTGCTCCCGATCGGCGTCGACAGGCCGTCAAGGGTCAATACGAAGGACCACCGCATCTACATCTGCCTCGCGGGCGACCTGGAATTCACGGTCGAGGGCGACACGTTCCACCTGACGCCGGGCGACGTGCTCCACATCGACAAAGGCGAGACGTACGGCTTCCACAACGGTGGGTACGAGAAGGGACGCCTTCTGCTCATACGTGTCCCCGGACCCAACGCTCCCGAGGGCACCCAGCCCTGATCGTCCGCCCTCAGCGGGCGAGGGGAACGACGTAACGCCAGACCATCACGAAGTGGATCGCGGTCGCCGCGACCACCATCAGGTGGAAGACCTCGTGGTACGAGAACACCCGCGGCCACAGGCGAGGGCGGTTCGTCACCAGAAGCACCATCCCGATGCTGTACACGGCCCCTCCCGCGACGGCGAGAGCCGCTGCCGTCCACCCGAGCGACTCGACGAACTTCCACCCGACGAGCACGCCGAGCCAACCCATCGTCATTCCGAGCGCCATCGAGAAGGCTTGCCGTTCGGTCGGGAAGACCGCATGTTGGAGGGCGCCGACCGCCACCGTGCCCCAGGCGACGGCCAGGACGGCGAGGCGGAGCCACCCGTCGAGAGCGACGATCGCAACCGGCGTGTAGGTACCGGCGATCAGCACGAGAATCATCGTGTGGTCGAGGCGCTGCATCCGCCGCTTCCAGCGCTCGCCCCAAGGAACTCCGTGGTACAGAGAGGACGTGAGGTAGAGCCCGATCATCGCAAGGCCGAAGACCACGACCCCGACACGGATGGCGGCTGTGGGCGCGCGAACGAAGAGGAACACCGTCCCGACGGCCGCTGCGAGTGCAGCCGCACCGTGAAGGATGCCGCGAACGGGGTTCTGCATCGAACCGAGGGTCCATCGAGCCTGATCCATGCATACGAGCGTACCGAGCCCCTACGAAACCGGAGCAACTTCTCGCATCGTCAACGTGGATGGGGTCACCGGGGTAGGTTGCGGTGCCCGCGGCGAAGGGAGCGTCGGTGGAGTTCGGCGTGCACATGGCGTACGAGTACGACTCGGTGCTCGAGGCTGCGCAACTCGCGGAGGAATGGGGCCTTGCTTCAATCATGGTTCCAGACCACTACCTGATGTCGTACGACATGGAGACGGGCTGGGACCTTCCCGCGTATGACGCCCTCGTCCAATTGGGTGGGGTCGCTCGCGAAACGTCGTCCATCGAGATCGGTACGTTGGTGACACCGATCACGTTTCGCCATCCGGCAGTACTGGCCAAGTCGGCAGTCACGTTGGATGAGATGTCGGGCGGTCGCTTCAAGCTCGGCCTTGGCATCGGATGGATGGACGAGGAGCACACCGTGTTCGGCATCCCGTATCCGCCGATCGGTGCACGCTTCGACCAGTTGGAGGAGATCCTCGGATACCTCACGGCCTTCTTCGACCCGTCGCACCCCGGGTTCGACGGCGAGCACTTCAGGCTCGAGGCGTTTCCGCACGTACCGCTGCCCGAACGCCCGGTCCCGATCATGATCGGCGGCGGCGGCCCACGGAAGGTCCCTCGGCTTGCCGGTACCTTCGCGTCCGAGTTCAACATCGTCGACGTGCCCGGATTCGAGGGCAAGAAGCTCCGAATCCAGCGAGCCCGAGAGGCAGCTGAGAAAGCTGGGCGTGACCCCGACAGCATCCTCATTTCGACCCAACTCACGATCGTCGGCGTCGACACGGAAGCGGAGGTCGCCGATGTCGTGGCTGAGATCGCACAGGAGTGGGGAATGGAGCCCGACGAGCTACGACGGAGGATCTCCGAGGTGCATCTCCCGATCGGCACGTGGGATCAGGTCTACGAGGCCCTGGACGTGTGGCGGGGGATCGGGTTCCAACGCATCTACATGCCCATGTGGGCAAGGCCATGGGATCCCCAGCGAGCAGCGGCGACGTTCAGGTCTCTCGCCCGGTTTGGCTGAGGGCGATGGACACGCAATATTGCGCGTTCTAGTCCGAATCGTCGCTGCCAGCGGCCCAGTTGACCTGGTCCGCGGTGGACAAGACCGCGCCCATCTGTTCCATCAGTCCCAGGCGATCTTGCATCGCCCACGTCTCGGCAATGAGTCCGTTCTCGAGTCGGAAGATTCGAATCGACTCCCACCGCAGGTGCTTTCCGGAGGGAGGCTGCCCGGCGAAGGGTCCCGAATCATGTATGGCGCTCACCGCTGCACGGAGCACGACGAAGTCGCCCTCTGCGATCGGACCAGGCTCGAGCACGTCGACTCGCAGGTCGGAGAACGCCTCGAACGCCTGCGTCGCGTGTTCCACGGCGTCGCTACCCGCCAGCTCCGGTGTCAGGTAACGCAGTCCTCTCGTGAGGTCCTGTTGGTTCCACATGACGTCCGCGTACTCGAGGACGATGTCCTTGTTCGAACGCTCCATTCGATGTCCTCTGTGACCCGAGGTTGTGGTCGATTCTCGCACGCCGATGCGTGACAGCGATGCCAATCCGGCTCCCGGAGGCCGCACGGCTTTCCTTCGTGTGAGCGGATAGGCTTGGGACTCGCACCCCGTTTCCGACGATGGAGTCACGGTGTCCGCGTCCGACTCATTGCTCAAGCCGCTCTACCGGCTCTACGAGGACAGCCTCGTCCGAGGGCTCAACAAGGACCTCCTTCCACATCACATCGGCGTGATCCACGACGGCCACCGACGCTATGCACGCGACCATGGCCTCCCCGATTACGAGGCGTCCTACCGCGTCGGCATGGAGAAGTTCGAGGAGTTCCTGCAGTGGACCGCCGAGTTCGAGATCGAGGCGGTCACGTGCTGGCTGCTCTCGACCGAGAACCTCGCGAGGCCTGACGAGGAGCTTCTGCCGTACTACGAGGTGCTGAAGGATCTCTTCGATCGGATCCCCAACATCGCTGGTGGCCGCGACATCAAGGTGAGGTTCATCGGGAGCCTCGACCTCCTTCCCGCGGACCTCGTGGCGTCGGCCAAGAAGCTCGAGGAGGCGTGCTCGACGGGTTCCCGGCGCGTGACGATCGCGCTCGCATATGGGGGCCGCCAGGAGATCGTCGATGCGGTGAAGGATCTCGTCACCGACCTGCTCTCAGAGGAAGCGGTCGCCGAATCGGTCGTCGATCGTATCGACAAGGACGCCCTGTCAGCCCGGATGTACGCCTCGGATCTTCCCGATCCTGACATGGTGCTTCGGACCTCGGGCGAGGCCCGCCTGTCCGGATTCCTGCTTTGGCAGGCTGCCTACGCCGAATATTCTTTCGTGGACGTGTACTGGCCCGCGTTCCGCCGTGTCGACTTCCTCCGTGCGCTCCGCGACTACACGAGGCGTACTCGTCGCTACGGTCGATGAAGGTTCCGAAGCCGACCGAAGCCTCGAAGAGCCTGTTCCGGGCGGTCGTCGAGCGAATCGATGGTGCTGAGGTGAAGGCGATGTTCGGCAACCTCGGCGGTTTCGTGAACGGGAACATGTTCTGTGGCCTGTTCGGCGACGACCTCGGCGTTCGGCTCGATCCGGACAACCGGGCCGCCCTCCTCGCGGCTGGAGGGAGCCACTTCGGCCCGGAGGAACGGCCGATGAAGGAATACGTGACGGTGCCGGCGGCGTGGCACGACCGTGATGATCCGAACCTCGCCGAGTGGCTGTCCATCGCGTTCGACCACGTCGCCCAGTTCCCGTCGAAATGACGGCACGGACGCATGGCCACGCGGTCATCCGACCCTTCACTGCCGACGAATGGCCGGTGTGGCGTGAGATTCGGTTGCGTGGCACAGAGGACAGTCCCGACGCGTCTGCCGAGACCGTCGAGGAGCTGCTCGAGCACGACGACGAATGGTGGATCGACCTCGTGACGAGCACGGTCGACCACCCGCGCGGCATGCTCGCAGGGGCCTTCATCGACGAGGCACCCGTCGGGATGGCGTACGGAAGGGTCGACGCCGACTTGACCACCCACGGCCTTGGAGGCATGTGGGTCGCCCCGGAGGCGCGGGGCACCGGCCTCGGCCGGGCGCTGGCTGAATACGTCATCGACTGGGGAGCCACCCACGGTGTCGATCGCTACGAACTCTGGGTGACCGACGGCAACGACAGCGCGGAGCAGCTCTACCTGTCGCTCGGCTACCGACGGACGAACACGACACGCCCCCTGCGGCAAGGGTCGGACCGCACGATCGTCCTGATGGAGCGACGTGCCGAGCCCGAGGAGGCCTAGCGGGACCTGAGGTCCTTGGGGATGTGGTCCTGGTCGTTGAACGTTCGCAGGCTCGGGATGTGCGCCCCAGCGAGGGGGAGCAGTTTGACCCTGGCGAACGAGGCATGGAACAGCACGAGGCGCTCCCACTCCCACGGTGCAGGCGGGATGCCGAGAAGGTGGGTGAGGCACACGCTGTTCGTGCCGCCGTGGGCGACGATGACGATGCGTCCCGGATCCTCGTCGACATGCCACAGCTTCGGATCCGTGGGATCCCTGCTCACACCCCTGTCCAAGAGGAGCTTGTCGAGGGCGGTCGTGACACGGTCGTGGAAGTCCTTGAAGGACTCGCCGCCGGGGAGGCCTTCCCACCATTCCTCAGGGCTGCGGTGCCTGGTGGTCTTGAAGATCTCGATCACCTTGGCTTCGTTGACGCCTTCCCAGTCCGGCATCATGACCTCGGTGAGGTCGTCGACCGTGGCTGGTGTCAGGCCTGCTTCGGCTGCGATCGGGGCTGCGGTCTGCTGGGCCCTGAGGGCCGGGGAAACGATGAGCTCCGTGGCGGGTTTGGCTTCTTCGTGTGCGATGCGGTGGGCTGCGAGCTTGGCTTGTTCCTGCCCGAGCTCGGTGAGATACGGATCGGCTTGCGAAAGGCCATCCACCGCCCACTGGGGCTGGCCATGCCGAACAAATATGATGTCCATCGCTCAGAGGGTAGATGGCATCGCCGCATAGCCAAGAACCCGGAAACTGCCCGGAAATGAGACTGGGGGTCGCCGAAGCGACCCCCAGAATGGGCTTAGACGGGAGGTTAGGAAGGCATCCTGTCTGACTACCGTATCGACGGATCGGCGCACCGACTTGAGGGATTTCTTGAACTTTTCTGACGACCCCAGAGCAGCGCTCATCGAGCACCTCAAGGCCCACGCCGTGCGCACGGACGGCCCCTTCACGCTTCGGTCGGGAGCGACATCGTCGTGGTACATCGATGCCAGGCAGACAACCTTCTCGGGCAAAGGCGCGTCGATCGTGGGAGAAGCGGTCCTCATGGAAGTGCCGTCCGATGTCGACGCGGTCGGGGGCCTCACGATGGGTGCCGATCCGATCGCCGTTGCCACCGCCATCGCCGCTTCGAATGCAGGGCGTGACGTCAAGGCGTTCTCGGTGCGCAAGGAGGCAAAGGACCACGGAACCGGCGGCCGCCTCGTCGGCCCGGTCGCGGCAGGGAGCACCGTCGTCGCGCTCGAGGACACGACCACCACCGGCTCGGCCCTCGCGGAGGCGGTCGAGGCGCTCCGGGCGGAGGATGTGAACGTGGTGAAGGCCGTTGCGCTCGTCGACCGATCTGGAGACGCGGCAGCGAAACGGCTCGAGGCGCTCGGTGTGCCCTATGTGGCCCTGGTCCGTCCAGCGGACCTCGGGGTGGAGGGCTGAGCGTGCGGGTCTATCGATCACCCATCCGGTTGTTCGTCTTCGGACTCATGGGCCTCCTCCTGATCGTTGCCGCGTTGGATGTCCTGTACTTCCATCAGGTTTCGACCGAGCCCGAGGCGAACAACGGCGTCCTCAACACACGAGGCCAGGCCCAGCAGCGCGGGGACATGGTGTGGGGAGGCATGATGGTCGGCGTCGGTGTGCTCGTCGTGGGTGGCGCGGTCATCGAGCTCGTGCGCCGTAGGCCGAACGCGGTCGTGAGCGGTGAAGGCCTGATGCTTGCCATCGGGTCGAGCGAGGATGAAATCATGGTTCCCTGGGATGTCGTCGAGGAGGTGGGAAGCGACATGGTCGCCGATCCCTACGACGGAGCCGAGCGGGAGCAGCTCGTCATCACGGTCTCCGATCGCGCCGACCTTCCTCTCGATCCCATTGGGGCCTTCTGGCGTGGAAACACCCTCTATGTCGATGCCCACGGCTGGACGAAGCGTGTCACCGACGTCGCATTGCGGGCGCAAGGAACGCTCGCGCACTACCAGCGAGTGGCGCTCGTGGCCACCATGGAGCCGCCGTCACTCACCTGGGAAACAACGGTCGTCAACGCACCGCCGGATACCCCGATGGACGACGAGCCCGCTGGGGAAGCGGCGGACGAGGAGTCCGAGTGAAGCTCGGGGCGCACACGAACCCGAAGCATCCCCTCGAAGAGGCGGAGGCGCGGGGCGTCGAAGCCGTACAGGTCTTCCTGTCGAACCCCCAGCAATGGAAGGCGCCGCTGCCCAGGGCCGATGCGGACGAGCTGAAGGCGTCCGGCATCGACCTCTATGTCCACGCTTCCTATCTGATGAACCTCGCATCCCCGAACAACCGTGTCCGGATCCCGTCGAGGAAGACCCTGGCCCACACCGTGGAGGCTGCCGCTGCGATCGGCGCCAAGGGAGTCATCGTGCATGGAGGAAGCGTCGGAGCGGACGAGGACGTCGAGGTCGGGTACGAGCGGTGGCGCAAGGCGCTCGAGTCGTTCGAGCTGACGGTTCCGATCCTTGTCGAGAACACGGCAGGCCGAGGCAACTCGGTGATGCAGGACATCTCCCACTACGGGCCGCTCTGGGACGAAATAGGCGAGTTCAACGTGGGTGTCTGCCTCGACACCTGTCACACATGGGCGGCAGGGGCAGACATGTCGACCGCCGTCGACCTCATCACGGGCATGGTCGGGGGCATCGCGCTCGTCCACTGCAACGACTCGAAGGACATGGCAGGCTCGAGCCGTGATCGCCACGAGAACCTCGGACAGGGCGAGATCCCGGCCGACGAGCTCATCGGTGTCGTCAAGGCTGCGGACGCCCCGTTGATCCTCGAGACCCCCGGCGACGCGGAGTCCCATCGCGAAGACCTCGCCTGGCTCCGGGAACGCCTCTGATCAGGCGACAACCCCTTCCGGGCTGACGCGCCATGTTCGTTCGGTCACCGCATCCGCGAGCGCGTCGTCGTGTGTGATGGTGATCAAGGCGCCCGGATAGGTGACGAGCCCGTCCTGGAGCCGCTCGATCGCATCGATATCGAGGTGGTTCGTCGGTTCATCGAGCACGAGGAGCCAACGGGGCGTCCCGAGGCCGAGCGCCATCGCGAGCTTCCTTGCCTCTCCGGGTGATGGTTGATCGGAGGCCAACAATGCACCCGGGCCAGCGCCGAGGAGCGCGACGATCGACATCACGCGACCCCGCTCGTCGTTTGGCAGCGCTCTCACGGTGCCGAGCCATGAAGCCGCGTCCGCGGCGGTCGTCTCCTGAGCGAGATACAAGAGACGGTCCTCGGGAACCGACGCGGCGTTCACGAGCGCTCGCACCAGCGACGTCTTGCCAGCACCGTTGGGGCCGGAGATGCGGATCCGGTCGCCCCGACGCACCCCGATGTCGACGTCGAAGAGCTCCCGATCGCCAGCGGTGACGGGACCGTCGTAGCGGATGAGGAACTCCTTCGGCGCTGGCTCGAAGTCGAACGAGATCGGGCCGCCGAGCTGCTTGTCGAAGGGGATCGCCTCGATGTCGGACGTCACCCGTGCGAGTGAGTTGGTCATCGAGAACACGGTCTGCGCCCCGGTCTTCTGGCCGCGCTCGTGCTTGTACGACGCTGCAGTCCCCCTCGTGTCCAGGTCGTGGATGCCAGCGCTTCGCCGTTCCCTGATCCTTTCGGCGTCCTTCTGCTGGGACTTCCTCCGCTGGTCGGCAATCCGTCGTGCGAGTTTCTTCTGCTCGTTCCTCAGCTTCTCGTGCCGTTCCAGCAGTTGGGCATCACGCATCTGCCATCCCTCCCTCGCCGAGTCGTAGCCCCCATTCCATGACTCGACCCGCCCGCCGACGACCCGGAGGGTGGACTCCGTGAGGTCGTTCAGCATCGCGCGGTCGTGGCTGACGATCACCCCGCATCCTGAGAACTCCTTCAACGCTCCGGACAGCAGCCCACGCGCTTCGGCGTCGAGGTGGTTCGTCGGTTCATCGAGCAGCAGCACGTCTGGGTTTGCCACGAGCGCCGCCCCGATCTGCCAGCGCTTTCGCTCGCCTGGGGACAGCGTGGCCCATCGGTCGATCGCCGACGCGTCGAGATCGAGCTTTGCCCGCAGGCGCACGGCATCCCGATCCCAATCGAGCGCGAAGGACTCGATCTCAGGCGTCAGGTCGTCGACGCGTTGAGGACACAGCGTCGGGGACAGCCCCGCGGGTTCCACGGCCACCGATCCGGCGTCCGGAGTGAGTTCGCCGGTGATGAGTCCGAGCAACGTCGACTTGCCAGACCCGTTCGCGCCGACCAGCCCGGTCCAGCCGGGGCCGAGGTCGAACGAACAGTCGGTGATGATGGGGACGGCTGACGTGTACGAGAACGACACGTCTGAAAGATGGATGGCAGGCACGAGCAACTCCTCGAGGAACGTGGCGCGACGATGCGCTGAACGGTTGTATTCCTCAGTTGCTTCTTGTCATACCGTCCCCGACTTGGATGCCGAGAGTGTACCGAACCGGCCTTGGTCGCGACGAACCCCGGGTTCGCGCCTCCCACGTGCGCCGAACCCGGGGTTCTCAGGAGGACGGTCGCGTCAGCTGGCGAGGAACTCCGCGAGATCGGCTGCAGTGGGGTCCTGGCCAGCGATGAACGCCTCGACGTTGTCGTGTGCGACGTTGTCGTGGTACTGCACCGAAGGTGACTTCATGAAGTACGACGACGGTGCGAGCAGTGGACCGGCGAGCCCACGGTCGAGTGCGAGCTTTGCACATCGCACGGCGTCGATGATGACGCCTGCGCTGTTCGGCGAGTCCCACACCTCGAGCTTCAACTCGGCGTTCAGCGGAACATCACCGAAAGACGTGCCCTCGAGCCTGATGTAGGCCCACTTGCGGTCCGTCAGCCACGGCACGTGGTCCGAAGGGCCGATGTGCACGGACTCGGAGTTGATCTTCTCCTCGATCTGGCTGGTGACCGACTGCGTCTTGCTGATCTTCTTCGACTGCAGGCGGCTGCGCTCCAGCATGTTCATGAAGTCCATGTTGCCGCCGAAGTTCAGCTGATACGTCTGATCGATGTGGACGCCGCGGTCCTCGAAGAGCCGTGCGAGCTGGCGGTGGACGATCGTCGCGCCGACCTGCGACTTGATGTCGTCGCCGATGATCGGAAGCCCTGCGTCCACGAACTTCTGCGCCCACTCGGGGTTCGAGGCGATGAACACCGGAATGGCGTTGACGAAGGCGACACCCGCATCCAACGCAGCCTGCGCGTAGAACTTCGTCGCCTCCTCGGAACCCACCGGGAGGTAGGACACGAGGACATCGGCGCCGGAGTCTCGGAGCGCCTGAGCGACGTCGACGGGATCGGCCGGGGATTCCTCGACCTGATCGACGTAGTACTTGCCGAGGCCGTCGAGCGTCGGGCCACGCATGACCTCGACACCCAGATCCGCAACCTCAGCGAACTGGATCGTGTTGTTCTGACCGGCCCACATCGCCTTGGCGATGTCCTGCCCGACCTTGGATGCATCCACGTCGAACGCGGCAACGAACTCCACGTCTCCAACGTGGTACCCGCCGAGGTCGACGTGCATGAGTCCGGGGACCTTGAGGTCGGGATCGGCATCCTTGTAGTACTCGACGCCCTGAATCAGGGAGTTCGCGCAGTTTCCAAGCCCTGCGATGGCTACTCGTACCTTGGACATGGTGTCCTCCTGCTTTCCTGATTCCGTCTAAGCCGTGGCGGTCCGCCGCTCGGAGGCCACCAGGCCATCCAGCCACGAGATGTCCGCCTCGGTGGACCGCATGGCGTGCTCCATCAGCGCAAGCCGGTAGCGGTCCGTGTTCTTCGATGCCGTGCGGGCATCCACAAGGGTTTCACGTGCGGTTTTGAGTTGTGATGAGAGCCGGTTTCGGCGCTCTTCGAGGATCTTGACTCTTTGTTCTTGGGGGAGGTGGCCGAGGAATGCGAGCCGCACCTGGAAGGCGCGGTCTGTTTCATTCGCATCGGGATCGGCAGCGAGCAGCGCTGCGAACGTTGCTCGTCCCGCCTCGGTGATCGCATACGACTTCCGCCGGCCGGTGCCGGTGGTCGCCTCGATCGCGCCACGCTTCTCGAGCCTGCGCAGCGACGGGTACATCGAACCGAACGACACCCTCCAGAACCCGAGTTCTCCGAGGGCACGCTTCAGTTCGTACCCGTGCCGGGGACGTTCCATGAGCAAGCCGAGGACGGCAAAATCCAACATCGTGCGCAGAGTATATCGATTCGATACATCTGTCTATATCGAATCGATATATCTTTCGCGCTCAGGTGACGTCCATCGTGGCGATCAGGACCCGATATCCGACGCGGAGGGCGGGAACCGCCCGATCGCCGAAGTACAGGGTGAGCAGCGTGTCCGCCTCCTCGAGTGACTCGAACTCGAACGCGGTTTCGACGATCTGGGTGTCGAAGCCGAGGCGATGCCAGGTCTCCAGGTCCGAGTGGCCGGGAGATGCAGCCATCGCCGAGAACTCGTCGCCGCCCGCGTTGTCGACGATCACGACCTTCCCTCCGGGTGCGGCGACTCGCTTCACCTCTTCGAGCCCCGGGGTGATGTCCAAAAAGTCGGGGAAGAAGTACGCCCATGTGGCGTACACCGCGTCGAACGTGCGGCCGCGGAATGGGAGTTGCTGCGCGACCGACCGGACCCACGGGAGGCGCCTCGACGGATCGACCATTCCCGCTGCAGGTTCGGCGGCGATCACGGTGCGGCTCTGCGTCGTAAGTCGCTCGGCCGTGAACCCGTTGCCAGCGCCGATGTCGAGCACGAGCCCGTCTGGGAGGATGTCGTCGAGCGCCGCGATCACGCGCCCTGACGCGTCCATCGCTCGCCGTTCGATGGCAAACATGTCGGGATCGTCAGCCCCGTAGAACGGAATCACGACTTCGAGCCGTAGTCGATGATCTCCCAGTCCTCGACGATGAGGCCATCGACGACGCGCGTGAGGACGATGCCCTGGATGTGGAATGGGTCTCCAGCCGATGGACCGCCCTCAATGTCGATCGCGTACGTTCCCCGGCTCTCCCATCGGGTGGTGACAACCTCGCCCTCGGCAACTTGTTGGATGGGCTCTGCGTGGCGGTCGGTGGAGATGGTGTTGAGACGATTCGCCACGATGTGTGCCTCGTCGCGACCCAACTCGTGACCGTCCGGACCGCGGTGCACATAGTCCTCGGCGTAGTACTCGTCTATCGCCGAGGGGTCCCGCTGATTCATGACGCGGTCGAACCAGATCCTGGCAATCCGTTTGTTGTCGGCGGTGCTGCCCAATGCGCTCCTAGCTGAGGCCGACGACCTCGCCATCCTCGTTGATGTCGATGCTGTGGGCAGCCGGGTGAGCTCCGAGCCCCGGCATCCGGTTGATCGAACCCGTGAGGGGGAGGACGAACCCAGCGCCAGCGACGAGTTCGACTTCCCTGATCGGGAGGATCCAACCGGTCGGAGCGCCGAGCTTCTTCGGATCGTGGCTGAACGAGTATTGCGTCTTCGCCATGCAGATGGGGAGGTTCCCGTAGCCGTGCCGCTCGTAGCTCTCGAGCTGGCGGCGCGCCTTGATGTCGTACTCGACGCCCGCGGCGCCGTACACCTTGGTGGCGATGGTCTCGATCTTCTCGTGGAGTGGCATGTCGAGCGTGTAGAGCGGCGCGTAGTTCGAGCCCTTCTCGGCTGCCTCTTGCACGGCTTCGGCAAGTTCGACCATCCCGTCGGTGCCGTCGCTGTGGGGCCTCGCGATGGCCCAGGTGCACCCTTCGTCCTCCGCGATCTTCCCGATTGCCGCGAGCTCGGAGGCGTGGTCGGTCGGGAACGCGTTGACGGCGACCACGGGCGTCACCCCGTGCTGTCTGACGTTGGCGATGTGCCGTCTCAGGTTGTCGGCACCGGCCATCACGTCGTCTGGGTTCTCGGCAACCATGTCAGGCGGGAGCGGCTTGCCTGCCCTCACGTCGAACTTTCCGGAGTTCAGCTTGAGTGCCCTGACCGTTGCGACGATCACCGCGACATCGGGGGAGAGCCCCGACGCTTGACATTTGAGGTTGAAGAACTTCTCCGCTCCGACGTCGGATCCGAACCCTGCCTCGGTGATCAGGTAGTCGCCGCCTCGGATTCCGACCTGATCGGCCACCACAGACGAGTTGCCGTGGGCGATGTTGGCGAACGGGCCGGTGTGGATGAGCGCTGGCGTCCCCTCGAGCGTCTGGACGAGGTTGGGGTTGAGCGCATCCTTGAGAAGGACCGCCATCGCCCCTGCACCGTCGATCTGCTCGGCCGTGACGGGCTCGCTGTGTCGGTCGAAGCCGACGACGATCCGTCCGAGGCGCGCGCGGAGGTCTTCGAGGCTCGTCGAGAGGCCGAGCACGGCCATCAACTCGGAGGCAGCGGTGATGTCGAAGCCGCTCTCGCGAGGGACGCCGTCGAGGGTGGTGCCGAGGCCGATGACGATGTTGCGGAGGGCACGGTCGTTCACATCCATCACCCTGCGCCATGTCACGCGCTTGATGTTGATGGACAGCTGGTTCCCCTGGTAGATGTGGTTGTCGATCAGCGCCGCGAGGAGGTTGTTGGCCGCCGTGACCGCGTGGAAGTCGCCCGTGAGGTGCAGGTTGAGCTCTTCCATCGGGACGACCTGTGAGTAGCCACCGCCGGCAGCGCCTCCCTTGATGCCGAAGGTCGGTCCGAGCGACGGTTGGCGAAGCGTCAGGACGGCCTGCTTGTCGAGGCGCGTGAAGCCCTGGGCGAGGCCGACGGAGACGGTGGTCTTTCCTTCACCGAATGGTGTCGGGTTGACGGCCGTCACGAGGACGTACTTGGCCCTCGGCGGGCCCATCTCGTCGAGTGCGGCGAGCGGGATCTTGGCCATCCCGTAGCCCCGGTGTTCGACGAATTCCTCTGGTATGCCCATGTCGGCGGCGACGTCGACGATCGGCCGGAGCTTCACGTCCCTTGCGATTTCCAGGTCGGTCTTCATCCGATCGAGGCTATCCCGATCGACTTTCGTTTGCGAGCGCGCGTCCTTCGCGGGTTCCGCGAGGCAGAATGCACCCATGCTCGGTGCAGTTCTCAATGGTGGAGCCTCGAAACGGATGGGTCGCGACAAGGCGACTCTGGTGTTCGATGGCGAGACCTTGCTCGAGCGAGCGGTACGGACCGTGCATGCCGTGGCCGATGATGTGGTCATCCTCGGAGGTGAACTGGCCTTGCCCGGAGTCGTGCGGGTCAGGGACGCCGTCGAGGGCGGTGGCCCGCTTGCTGGGCTCGTGTCGGCGTTCCATGTCGCCGGGGGAGGGCCGGTGCTGCTCCTTGCGGTCGATCTGCCGAATGTGGGCAGCGAACTCCTCGAACGATGCGCGGAAGCCCTCGTACGCCCCGACCAGGCCGTGATCGTCAGGCACGAATCGACGCTCCAGCCGCTGTGCGGTGCCTACGGCCCGGGACTCGACGATCTCGCCCACGACCGACTCGCGTCGGATGACCGCTCGATGCGAACCTTCCTCGAGTGGGTGCCCTTGCTGACCATCATCGACGTCCCCGCTGACACCCTCCGGAACCTCAACACCCCCGGGGACCTGTCGATGTGACGCTCCCCCGGTTTCCGGGGGAGGCAGCCGAGCTGGAGCGTCCTGGGTTTCGTCCCCCTCTAGAAGGGGGACGGGCGAGCGGAGCGAGCCAAGGGATCCGCGTCCTCCACCTTGGGAACCCCCCTGCATCGCACTCCGTGCTCTGCTGTCCCCCCTGAAGGTGGGACGTGTATTGGTTCGTCCCCCTTTGAAGGGGGACGGGCGAGCGGAGCGAGCCAGGGGGATTCAGCCAGCCAGTCGGTTCGTGCCGCAGTAGACGTTGAACGAGTCGCCCCTGGCGAACCCGACAACGGTCATGCCCAGCTCCTCGCCGAGATCCACAGCGAGGTCCGAGGCCCCTGACACGCCGACCACGAACGGGATGCCAGCCACTACGGCCTTCTGAACCATCTCGAACGAGATCCGCCCCGACACCGTCATGACCATCGGTCCAAGCGGCCATTCGCTGGTCGCGAGCGACCCGATCAGTTTGTCCACGGCGTTGTGACGCCCCACATCCTCCCGGATCGCGAGCATCGTTCCATCAGGAGCGAAGGCTGCCGCTGCATGGATCGACCCCGAAGCGGCGAAGGCTGCCTGCTCCTCGCGCATGGCCGCCGGCAGTGAGGTGACGAATGCCGGCGTCACGACCGGGCCGTCGGGGACATGACGTGCTGCGACACGCACCGCGTCGATGGATGCCTTTCCGCACACGCCGCACGACGATGTCGTGAAGAGGTTCCGTCGGAACTGCTCGGGATCGACCGTGACGCCTTCGGCCAGTTCGATCGCGTACCGGTCGCCGTCCACGGTCCCACCCGTGTGCGACACGCCGGCGACCTCGTCGGGGCCGATCACGATGCCTTCCGTGATGGCGAACCCGAGGCCGAGCATCTCGTCGGCGCCGGGTGTGCGCATCAGCACGGCGATCGGCACATCCCGGAGTCGGAACTCCACTGGGGCTTCCTCGACCAGGTCGTCCGTGAACGAACGGCCGACGCCGGCCGTGTATCGGGTCACCTCGTGCTTCACGGCGATTCCGACTGGATGTGGGCGTACCCGAACCGGCCTTTGATGCACAGGTGCCCACTCGTCACTTCGTGGTCCATCGGGGACGTGACCTTCACGATGCGGTTGTCCTGGACGTGGAGTTCGAGGTTGCAGCCCACACCGCAGAACGTGCAGATGGTCGTGGTGACGGTCTGGCGATCCTCGTCCCAGTCGCCGGACTCCCGCATCCGGTACTCGCTCGTGAACATGAGGGCGCCGGTTGGGCACACGCCGACGCAGTTGCCGCAGTAGACGCACGCCGAGTCAGGCAGGGTGATGTCGTACTCGGTCGCGATCGTCGAAGTCAACCCACGCCCAGCAACATCGATGGCGAAGGTGTTCTGCGCATCAGGGCCGCACGCCGCGACGCAGCGGTAGCACATGATGCATTTCTCGTAGTCACGGACGTAGAGGTCGTCCTCGATCTTGACGGCCTCGGTCCTTCGGTACCCGTCTCCGAACCGGTTGGTCCGCACCCCGTAGCGTTCCATCTGTCGGGTGGTCTCGTCATCGACGAGGGAGAGGTCGACGGTCGAGTCGAGCAGTTCGTAGACCATCCGGCGCGTGTGCTGAACACGATCCGAGTCGGTCTGCACCTCCATGCCCTCTTCCACCATCCGGGAGCACGACGGAACGAGCGTGCGCGAGCCAGCGACCTCGACGACGCAGAGGCGGCATGAATTGAACGGGGTGAGGGTTTCGAGGTAACACAGGGTCGGCACGTCTGCGCCTGCAGCCCTGCTTGCTTCGAGGAGCGTCGCCGTTTCGGGCATGGTGACTGGCGCGCCGTCGATCGTGACGGTGACCGTCGCCACGGGATCCGCGATGCGCTGTTCGATCACGACTTCGCTCCGATCAGCCCGATGGTGATCGCCGACTGAACGGCGACGGTGGCCAACTGCCCGAGGCCGCAGATCGACGAGTCCCGCATGACGACGTCGAGATCGGCCAGGAGTGCGAGTTCCTCGTCGCGGTCCTCCGCCGTGCGCAGGCGGATGAGCGACTCCTCCTGACGCACCGTCCCCACACGGCACGGCACACACAGCCCGCAGGACTCGTGGCGGAAGAACGTCGCGATCCGCGACACGATCGGCGCCATGTCGACCTCGGTGTTGAACACCATCACGACCCCGCTGCCGACCGAGATGCCCGCAGCCGATGCGTCCTCGAACGTGAGGGGGACATCGAGCTGGTCGCCCGCCACGAAGCTGCCGGCAGCGCCACCGACGAGCACGGCCTGCAGATCGCCGTCGACCCCACCCGCCATGTCGATGACGTCTCGGGTCGACACCCCGAAGGGCGCCTCGTACACACCAGGCCCCAGGACGTTGCCCGACACGCAGAAGAGTTTCGACCCTGTCGATTCCTCCGTCCCAATGCTGGCGAACGCTGCACCGCCCTCGAGCACGATCGCGGGGATGTTCATCAGCGACTCGACATTGTTCACCAGCGTCGGCCTTCCGAAGAGCCCGGCCTGGGTGGGGAATGGTGGCTTCTGCCGGGGCTCACCCCGGAACCCTTCGATCGAGTTGAAGAGTGCCGTCTCCTCGCCGCATATGTACGCCCCCGCGCCTCTGCGGATCTCGATGTCGAACGAGAAGTCGGATCCGGCGATGTTGCCCCCGAGGTAGCCTCTGTCCCTGACTTCCTCGATTGCGTCTGAGAGGCGCCTCAGGGCTCCCGGGTACTCACCCCTGATGTAGATGTACCCCTTGTCGGCACCGACGGCGTAGCCAGCGATCGTGGTCGCCTCGATCAGGCGGTACGGGTCCTCCTCCATGAGGACGCGGTCCTTGAACGTTCCCGGCTCGGATTCGTCTGCGTTGCACACGACATACTTCGGGCCCGCCTCCGCACCGACTGCTCGCCATTTGATACCGGCAGGAAACGCCGCACCTCCGCGCCCTCGGAGGCCGCTCGCCGTGACCTCGTCGACGACGTCACCCGGGAGCATCGTCAGCGCCTTTCGCAGTGCTTCGAGCCCTCCGTGCGACTCGTGGTGGCTCAGCGAAAGCGTCGTTCGCCCGAGGAGCCGCGTGTCCTGGCGAATCGGTGACGGTGAGACGGAAGGTTGTGGCTTCTCCGCGTGGAGGATCTCGATGACCTGCTCCGCGGTCGCAGGGGCTACCACGACATCGTCCCCTCCAGCCACCTGGATGAACGCGGCAGAGCCCTTCTCACATTGGCCGAGGCAAGGGGACCTGGTCCATGCGATCGAGCCGCCGAACTCGTCGGGCTCGCCCAGCCGATCGCGGAGGTCATCGAGCATCGAACCCGCGCCCGCGGCGAGGCAACCGATGTCATCGCACACGTGGGCGACCCTCTCGGGCCGCGGTTCGGTGGCGATCAGGTCGTAGAACGTCGCGACGCCGTACGCCTCCGCTGGTGAGACGGATAGACGCTCGGATATGTAGTTCAGGGCACCATGGCTGACCCAGCCCACGGATGACTGCACTTCGTGCAGGGTGGGGAGCAGAAGATTGCGGCGGGACTCGGCTGATGCCAGCCCTCCGTACGCGACATGGTCGTCCGCGGAACTCCGCTCCCGTGATCCGCGAAACACGGAGTCCGGCGGTCCGAGGATGCCGTCGATCGCAGCGCGTTCGTCTGCGGTTGGGGCGTGCGAGGTCGTGTGCTGATCGATGGCGCTACCTCACGTCGTCTCGATGCGAACGGCGGTTGCCTTGAACTCGGCGGTCCCGGACTTCGGATCCCAAGCGTCGAGGGTCAGGGTGTTGACGTCCAGGTCGTCGGGCGAGTGGATCGCCATGAACACGAGCCCGCGTCGGAGTCCGTTCGTGAACCTGACGGGCGCTTCGACAGATCCACGACGTGAGGTGATCCTGACGACGTCGCCCTCCGACGCGCCAAGATCCGCAGCCTGTTCCGGGGTCATGTCGATGACCGCGCCCGCGTAGATCGGCGACCGGTACCCGGAGGACTGGACCCCCGTGTTGTACGCGTCGAGCCGTCTGCCGGTGGTGAGACGGATCGGGTAGTCCTCATCGAGCGGATCCACCGGAGGAACCCACTCGACGAGGGAGAACGGAGCGGGTTCCCTGGGCATCGGGTCCTCCCACAGCCACGCGTGGAGGAACTTGGTTCCGGGGTGGCCGATGTCCGGGCAGGGCCACTGGATGCCACCCATCGCTTCGAGGCGTTCGTACGACATCCCGGCGTGCATCGGCGACAGTGATCGGAGTTCGTCCCACACGTCCTCGGCGTCCGCGGTGCCCCACTCGTGCCCCATGGCGTTGGCGAACTCGAAGAGGATCGCGAGGTCGTCCTTCGCGGACCCCGGCGGGTCGAGGGCTCGGCGCACGCGCTGCACCCTGCGCTCGGACGAGGTGAAGGTGCCCTCCGACTCGGCCCACCCGGATGCGGCTGGGAACACGACGTCCGCCATCGCGGCGGTCTTCGTGAGGAAGATGTCCTGGACCACGAGATGGTCGAGTCCCTCGAGGAGTTCGATGGTGCGGCCCGAGTCTGCCTCCGACTGGGCCGGGTTCTCTCCGATCACGTACATTGCAGAAAGCTCGGCACGCTCCATCGCATCGAACATCTGCGTGACGTGCCAGCCCGGCTCCGACGGGATCGTCATCCCATAGGCCTTCTCGAACTTGCCCCGCAGCTCGTCATCGGCGACGTTCTGGAAACCTGGCAGCTTGTTGGGGAGCGCACCCATGTCACCGCCGCCCTGCACGTTGTTCTGGCCCCGGATCGGGACCAAGCCGGACCCGTAGCGTCCGACGTGGCCCGTGAGCAGCGCGAGGTTGATGAGGGCGACGACGTTGTCGGTGGCGTTGTGGTGCTCGGTGATCCCGAGCGTCCAGCACAGCTGGGCGGTCTCTGCCGTGGCGTAATCGTGGGCGAGGGCGCGGATCGCCGACGCGGGAACGCCAGAGATCTCCTCGGCGCGCTCGAGCGTGTACGGCTCCACGAATTCGGCGAAGTCGTCGAAACCGGATGTCGAATGTTCGATGAACTCGGTGTTGGCGAGCCCTGCGTTGATGATCTCCCTGGCGACCGCGTTTGCAAGGGCGATGTCCGAGCCGACGTCGATCCCCAGCCAGGTGTCGGCCCACTGTGCGGACTCGGTGCGCCGCGGGTCGACGGCGTACATCTTCGCCCCATTGCGGACGCCCTTCAGGAGGTGGTGGAAGAAGATGGGATGCGCGGAGCGCGCGTTCGATCCCCACAGGATGATGAGATCGGTTGTCTCGATCTCCTCATACGACGACGTGCCGCCGCCCGCTCCGAACACTGCCGCCAGACCGGCGACGGAAGGAGCGTGTCAGGTCCGGTTACACGAGTCGACGTTGTTCGTCGCGAGAACCGTCCGCGCAAACTTCTGCGCTGCGTAGTTCATCTCGTTCGTGCCCTTCGAGCACGAGAACATGCCGCGTGCGGACGGTTCGCTTCGCTCGAATCCACGGACTGCCGCGGCGAGGGCTTCATCCCACGATGCTTCGCGGAGCTGGCCATCGACCCGGACGAGGGGTGTCGTGAGGCGTTCGTAACGCTGTCCCAAGGTGTCACCTCCCTTCCGAGGCGACGATAGCCCGCGGCTGAAATGGGGCTACACGATTCGGCGGTCGCTCGCCCACTTGGCGAGCTCGTGCCGGTTCGAAAGCTGAAGTTTCCGCAGGACGGACGACACGTGCGTCTCGACCGTCTTGACCGAGATGCTGAGCCTGGTCGCGACCTGTTTGTAGGCATAGCCACGTGCGATCTGGCGGAGGACCTCCTGCTCTCTGGGCGTCAGGGCGTCGAGTTCGGGGTCAGCCTCGACCGGGACCGATCGCGAGAATGCTTCGAGGACGAAACCTGCGAGCGAGGGTGAGAACACCGCCTCGCCAGCCGCGACACGGGAGATCGCATCGGACAGTTCGTCCGGCGAGATCGACTTCGTGACGTAGCCCCGAGCGCCTGCACGGATCATCGCGATCACGTCTTCAGGCGCATCCGACACCGAGAGGGCGAGAAATCGAACGTCCGGGTTCGTCTCCTGGACGTTGCCGACCACCGTGACGCCCCCGCCGCCGGGCATGTGAACGTCGACCAGGACGACATCGGGGCGCAGCGAGCGGATCTCGTCGACGGCACCGTCGACGTCGTAGCTCGAACCGACGACCTCGAAGTGGTCCTCGAGTTCGGCCTGGACGCCCGTGAGGAAGATCCTGTGGTCATCGACGAGATAGACGGACGTCATGGAGTGCCTCCTTCCATGGAGAGGTGTACCTCGGTGCCTGTCCCGACCTCGGACTCGATGGTTGCGGTCCCACCGTGGCGTTGCATCCGGCGGCGGATCGAGTCCGAGATGCCCCGCCGATCCTCCTCGACGCCGTCGATGTCGAACCCTTTGCCCTGGTCGGTGACGAAGATGTCCACGGACGTCTCGGTCGCCTCGGCGAAGACGCTGACGCGGTCGGCCCCCGAGTGCTTGGCTGCATTCATCATCGCCTCGGTGGCCGCGCCGACGATCGCGGCCTGACGGTCCGGTTCGAGCGTCGACTCGCCGACGACGACCACGGAGACCGGAACGTTGTTGACCTCCTCGACCTGTGTCGCAGCATCCTCGAGCGCCCCCTTCAGTCCCCGGTCGTCCGCTGCGGCGTCTTCGAAGAGCCAGGATCGGAGGTCGCGCTCCTGCTTCCGCGCGAGCGTGACCATTCGCTTCGGATCGTCTGTCCGCTGGATGAGGGCGAGCGTTTGGAGCACGGAATCGTGGAGGTGGGCTGCCATGTCGGCTCGCTCCTCCGACCGGATCCGCGCGCGCCGCTCGGTTCTGAGGTCCTCGATGAGGGACCACATCCACGGCCCGGCCACGATCGCGAAACCCCCGACCGCCACGAGGATGGCGAGGAGGATCACGCTCACAGACCGGAGACGATCGAGGGAGGAGAAGACCACTACGAGACCGGCGATCATCATCAACAGGCCCGCGGCCAGGAAGAAGAGTGAGCGCCTCGAGTCCGTGATGCCAGCGAGGCTCCGCTCGTAGTTGACGCCCGCGGTGTCGATCGCGATGGCGAGGCCGAAGATGATGAGGATCGCCGGCCACACGACGGGACCGAGCCACAGTCCGGCGGACTGGAGGATCAGCATCACCGCCAGGAACATCGCCCCCACGCCGACCAGCTGGGTCCGGTCGAGGTGGGCGGGCTCCGGGTCGACACCTTCGTCGCCCGGCACGAGGAGCACGGCAAGGAGGTAGAGCACCACGCCGACGCCAGCTGCGAGGGAGAGACACACGAAGCCGGCGCGGACGTAGACGGGCGAGACGCCGAGTCGCGCAGCGATCCCACCTGCGACGCCCGCGACCATGCGGTCGGAGGTCGATCGGCGGAAGGGCCATCCGCGGCCCGTACTGATTGGCGTTTCCGTGTCTGTCACAATCGCCTTCGGGAAGTGCCCTGTGATGTTGTCACAGCCCCCGCGGTTGGACAACTGGGGACGACCCTGAGACATCCCTGAGGGTCAGGGTTTGAAGCGGAACGTTCCCGATATGAAACTTCGGGATGATGCGACACGATGATGACATGACACACACACAACAACCCCAGCAAACCGGGCGGCGCCTCGAGCGCCGCAGCGGTGACCGGATCCTCGCTGGTGTCGCATCGGGTATCGCCGATCACATCGACATCAACGTGTGGTTCGTCCGGCTTGCGTTCTTCGTCCTCGCCTTCGCTGGCGGGTTCGGAGTCCTGGCCTACATCACGGCGTGGGTCGTCATCCCGAGAGAGGACGAGGACGACGCGCTCGTGACCCAGTGGATCGAGCGATTCGACACATCGGACGCGGGAAAGCTGTTCGGCTTCCTTCTGGTGGCCCTCGCGGGAATCGTCGTCATCGCGCAGGTGGCGGACGTCTCGACGGTCCTCGTGATCGCGGCGGTCCTCTTCATCGTCGGGTTCCTCCTGTACAGGGGAGACCTGAGTTCGTCGGTGGTCATCCACCGCACGGACCCGACGCCTCCGTCGAATGACGCCGAGCCTCCCGAGGGTGACGACGACGTCGTCGAGGACGGCCTCGACCCTGCGATGGCATCCGCTGTCGTCGCGACGGAGGGCGGAGGCCCCCGTCGCGCTCGCCGTGAACGGTCGGAACGCCAGGAACGGCGCGAGGGTCGGCCTCGACGTGAGCCCTCGATGCTCGGACGCATCACGATCGCGGTCGGACTGATCGTGCTCGCGACGATGGCGCTCGTCGA
>QJWC01000022.1 GCA_003235475.1 Acidimicrobiia bacterium
GGGCACGGCGGTGAAGGGCTAACCCTCGAGGCCGACCCAGTCACCTGTCTGGCCGTCGATCGCTTCGCGGATGATGTCGGCGTGGCCCGCGTGGCGGGCGGTCTCCTCGATCATGTGGGCGAGGATCCACCGCAAGGACCATGGCTCGCCGGTCCTGGGATGCGACCGCACCGACAGCTGGTCGAGCGACTCGGCGGCCTCGACGATCTCGTTGGCCCTCTCGATGGCCGCCCTGTACGCACCGATGTACTCCTCGGGCTCGAGGGTTGGGGCGACATCGAACTCCCAGTCGGGGTCGGCCTCCCAATCCACCGACGACCACGGCTCACCGAGTGGTTCATCGAGGACGTCACCCACGAACCAGTCCAACTCGACGAGCGCGAGGTGGTAGATGAGCCCCGGGATCGTCAGCGATGACGCGGCGGCACGCGTCGCGAGCTGCTCCTTGGTGAGGCCGCTGGCTTTGGCGATCATGACCTCGCGGTTGAAGTTGAGGAACTCGAGAAGGGTCGTCTTCTCGTCAGCATTCTGCGGCGGGTTCGGATAGGACATGTCGCAACCCTACCTGCCGGTCTCGATCTCCATCTCGAGCTGAGGAGCGTCGCGGCGAGCTTTCTTCACGGGCTTTGATCGCCGCTTCGGCACCCCGGGAGCGAAGAGCGGCTCTTCGACGAGCGCGGCCAGGCGCTCAGCGAGAGGCCACCAGTCGAACCGATCCCCGATGTCGGAAGCACGAAGCGTCACGAGCCTGCGCTCGGGCACGAGGCGAGGGACGTGCTCATCGAGGAGGGACTCGATCTCGTCTCGGAACTTGTCGTTCGTGGAGCGCACGCCGTCGTCTCTCAGGAGGATGTCCGGAAGAAGTCGAACCACCATGTCGTAGGTCACCGACCAGCGCTCCACCATGGGTCCGACGCTGAAGTGGTCCTCTCCGCCACACGCCCTCAGGTAGTACGCGTAGTTGTCCATCACGCCACGGTCGAGAACCAGAACCTCGGCGTTCTGGGCGAGTTGGAGCTCTTGGCGGATCTGGGACACGATCACCCAGAGCTGGGCTTCTCCCGTCGCAGACTCGTTGATTCCGAGGGGGTTGTCGCGAACGACCTCACGACCGTGCTCGACCGACCGACCCGCGCGCTGCATCACGTTCGCGAACGCGTGGACGGCAGTGGTCTTGCGGATGCCGTGTGAACCGACGAATGCGACCTTGGCGGATGTGGGCCACGTCGTCATCGGTTCAACGGGCTACGCCGAGCGCTCCTCGGGGCCGTCGATGTGACGTCCTGGATCGGGACGAGCGTCGGGTTGACACGCTGGCGCACGACGTCACCGTCGATGACGACCCGGGCGACATCGGTCCTCGATGGCAACTCGTACATGGTCTCGAGGAGGACTTCCTCCATGATCGCCCGAAGGCCCCTGGCACCGGTGCCCCGCTTCATCGCCTGCTCGGCGATGGCCTCGAGGGCGTCCTCGGTGATGACCAGCTCGACGCCGTCCATCTCGAAGAACCGCGCATACTGCTTGGCGATCGCATTCTTCGGCTCCGTCAACACCTTCACCAAGGATTCCTTGTCCAGATCCGCCACGGTCGTCATGACCGGAAGCCGTCCGATGAACTCGGGGATGAGGCCGAAGCCGATGAGGTCCTCCGGCATCACCTCGGCGATGATCTCGGATTGGCGTTGGGCATCGCGCTTCGCCTTGACGTCTGCGCCGAAGCCGACCGACTTGCCACCGATCCGCTTTCCGATCACTTCCTCGAGACCGGCGAACGCGCCACCGCAGATGAACAGCATGTTCGTGGTGTCGACCTGGATGAGCTCCTGGTGCGGGTGCTTGCGACCGCCCTGCGGGGGCACGGACGCCACCGAGCCCTCGAGGATCTTCAGCAGGGCCTGCTGGACACCCTCGCCGGACACGTCGCGGGTGATCGACGGGTTCTCTGCCTTGCGGGCGATCTTGTCGATCTCGTCGATGTAGATGATCCCCTGCTCGGCGCGCTTCGTATCGAAGTCGGCCGCCTGGATGATCTTCAGAAGGATGTTCTCCACATCCTCACCGACGTACCCGGCTTCCGTGAGGGCGGTCGCGTCCGCGATGGCGAACGGAACATTCAGCAACCGGGCGAGCGTCTGCGCCATCAGGGTCTTGCCGGAACCGGTCGGTCCGATCATCAGGATGTTCGACTTCTGGAGCTCGACCTCGTTGTCGGTCGACCGTTGACCGGCCCTGACGCGCTTGTAGTGGTTGTACACGGCGACCGACAGGACCTTCTTCGCCTGGGTCTGGCCGACGACGTACTCGTCGAGGAACTCGTAGATCTCGTGGGGTTTCGGGAGCTCGGAGAAGCTCACCTCTTCCGTGCCGGAGAGTTCCTCTTCGATGATCTCGTTGCACAGCTCGATGCACTCATCACAGATGTAGACGCCCGGTCCAGCGATCAGCTTCTTGACCTGTTTCTGCGACTTGCCGCAGAAACTGCATTTGAGCAGTTCGGAACCTTCGTATTTGGCCACAGGAGGACTCCTAGCTGTTCACGGCCTCAAGCGTGCGCCCAGTAAGCACCGAGTCGACGACACCGTACTCGATCGCCTCCTCGGGACCGAGCCAATAGTCGCGTTCGGTGTCGACCTGGACCTCTTCGAGCGGCTTGTTGGTGTGCAGGGCGAGGATCTCGTTGATGTCCTCACGGGTCTTGAGGATCTCCCTGGCGTGGATCTCGATGTCCGTCGCCTGGCCTCCGACGCCCGAAACGTGCGGCTGGTGGATCATGATGCGGCTGTGCCGAAGGGCGTACCGCTTGCCGGGGGCACCCGCAGCGAGGAGAACCGCAGCAGCCGATGCCGCGAGCCCCATGCAGTACGTCGCAACCGCCGGCTTGATGAACTGCATCGTGTCGTAGATGGCCATGAGCGCGTAGGTCGAGCCACCGGGTGAGTTGATGTAGAGGTTGATGTCCTTGTCCGGATCCTCGCCCTCGAGGTGGAGCAGCTGCGCCATGATGATGTTGGCGACACCGTCGTCGATCGGGGTGCCGAGGAAGATGATGCGGTCCTTGAGCAGGCGGCTGTAGATGTCGAACGCGCGCTCACCCCTCGGGGTGTTCTCTACGACAGTGGGGACCAAGTAGCTCATGTTCATTCCTCCGATTCGTCATCGGCCGCCGTGCTGGCCGCGGCCTCGGAATCCTCGTCAACCTCTTCGGTGTCTGGCTCTTCCGCGATCTCGTCGTCTTCGATCACCACTGGCGTGAGATCGACGGTGTTCCCATCCTTGTCGACCGGTACGGCCGCTTCGACAAGGCTCAGTAGGGCACGCTCGCGGAGCATATCACCGGAGAGTGCCTCAACTTGACCACTGGACTTCCACACCTCGAGGATCTCGGCAGGATCCCCATCCTGGCCCTGGAGCAGCCCCTCGATGTGTTCGATCATGTCCTCGTCGGTGACCTCCCAACCCTCCACGGCGGCAATCGACTCGAGCAGGATGCGCGTCGAAAGGGCGTGGTCCGCCTGGTCCCTGAGATTGCCGATGAAGGCCTCCTCATCCTGGCCCGTGATGCGGAGATAGTCCTGGATGTTGATGTTGTCGTTCTCGAGGCGGTGGACCAGGTTGTGGACTCTCGCCTCGACCTCCGAAGTGATGAGCGCTTCCGGCACCTCGATGTCGACCTCGTTGAGGGCGTACTGGAGGGCCTTGTCCTGGAGGATCTGGCGTTGCGCGTGCACCTTGTAGGCGAGCATGTTCCTGCGAAGCGCGGTGTCGAGAGCCTCGACGGTCTCGAACTCGGTCGCGTCCGCGACCATCTCATCCGAGAGCTCAGGGAGGGTCTTGGTCTTGGCTTCCTTGACGAGGACGGTGAGGGTCACTGCTTCGCCACCCTTGTCGGAGAATCCCTCGGGCAGCGTGGCGTCCCCTTCAACGATGTCTCCAACGGATGCACCCGAGAGCAGCTCGTCGAGGCCTTCGATGAACGACTCGGTGCCCACCTCGTACATGAGGTCCTTGGCCGTGGCGGATTCGATCGGCTCGCCGTTCTGTTTGGCCGACACGTCGATCATCGCAAAGTCGCCATCGGAGAGCGCACCTTCGTGGTCGGATAACTCGGCGAACTGGTTCCGAAGGGCTTCGTATTGCTGGTTGATCTCGTCGTCTGTGACGACCGGTGTGTCCACCTCGATGTCGAACGTGCCGAAGTCCGGGAGCGACTCGAGCACCGGCCACAGCGTGACGAGGACGTCGATCTCTACCACGCCGTCCTCTCGCTCGTCGCGGATGGCCGAGACGCTCGGAACCGTGACGGGTTCGAGACCAGCCTCGTCGATCGCAGCAGGGATCACGCTCTGGATGGCGTCGTCGATGGCCTCGGAGCGGACGTAGTCGGCTCCCGCGGTCCGTTCCACGACGGCGAGCGGCGCCTTGCCGGGTCGGAAACCTTTGATCTTCATGCCCTTGGAGATCTTGCGCGCGACGCGCTTTTTCGCCTCGGCGAGCTCGTCGTTCTCGAGACGGACGGTGAGCGTTCGCTCGAATCGCCCGGTTTCGCTGACCTCGGTTTGCACGGTTTCTCCTCGTGTTTCGTGTTCGCGTCGCTGCCCGGGCTCGATGTGGGGAAGGGACGTGTTGGGGTGGCCGACGGGATTCGAACCCGCGACCTCCTGGACCACAACCAGGCGCTACTACCAAGCTGAGCTACGGCCACCATGGGACACCGACCACGGCGAGGCCGTGTGAACGTCGGTGTCGGGGAATGGTAGCGATGGCGGGCGTGGACCGAGCGCCGGCACGGTCCTCACACGGCCTCGAGAGAGATGTTCGACCGGTCCGCACGGATGAGAGCGAACAAGTAGGGTCGTGACCATGAAACGTGAACTCACAAAGGCATCGACGGCGTTCATCGCAGCTGGCTTCGGCGTCTGGATCGTGGGACTCGTGATACTCGAGAACCTGGACTTCGACAGTCCCGCATGGCTGTTCTCGGTGCTCTCCGTCATCACCATCCTCGGGCCGACCACCGTCGTGTTCGGACTCATAGGACTGTTGACGTCGGCGGGCTTCGCCGACCGTCACAACGACAAGGTCGCGCTGATGATGGCGAGCCCACGGGACCCCATCGAACCCTCGGCGCCGTAGGTCCGAACGCCTGCGACCCGCTCCGCAGAGGTTCGTGAGCTGATCGACGCGTTCATTCGTTCGGAACCGGTTTTGCCGGTAGGGTGGAGATGTTTCGCACGAAGATGCGCGACCTGGAAATCCGCAGATCCGCGTCGACACTTTCCAACTCGACAACGCGAAAGGAAACCCCATGAGTACCAGTCGCCACCGGATTCCGATATTGCTCGCCGTCGTGCTCCTGTTCGCCGCGAGCTGCAGCTCGGGAAGCTCGCAGGACGATGACATGAACATGGACGACGAACACGCCGCGGGCGCATTCGGTGAGCCTGGAGACGCAGCGAACGCGACTCGGACGATCGAGGTCACCGCGAACGACAACTACACATTCGACCCACCGAGCGTCGCGATATCAAAAGGCGAAACGGTGATCTTCAAGGTGACGAACGCTGGCTCCATACCGCACACCTTCCTCGTCGGCGACCAGGCCGCGCAGGATGAGCATGAGGAAGAGATGACGAGCGGCGAGAACATGGCTGGCATGCACGACGAACCGAACATCGTCGAGGTGCAACCAGGCGAGACCGGAGAGGTGGTATGGCACTTCACGGACTCGGGCACGTTCATCTACGGGTGCCACGAGACGGGGCACTACGCCGCGGGCATGAAGGGAACCATCATCGTCACCGGTTGACGCCGGGTCGATTGAGCCGTCCCCGATCATCGACCGGGGACGGTCTCACCAGTCCACTTGAGGATCGCTGGTCATCCCACAAGCTGACTCCATTCGACCATATGGAGACGCCCGATCCGTTTCTGTAGGATCGATGCATGCGGCCCATCCTGTTCGAGGCGTTCGGATTCGGCGTGCCGACCCATGAGTTCTTCGTTGGACTTGGCGTGGCGGTCGCCGGTGCGATGTACGTGTTCGAGGCCAGACGTCGCGGCGTGCTGAGCGAGCAGACGGGATGGGTGGTCGTCGGCGCGTTGATCGGGGGCGCGATCCTCGCAAAGGTTGGATCGGCATGGCGTTTCGTCGGATCGGGGTCCACGACCTCCGAGCTGTACCTCTACGGCGGCAGATCGATACTCGGTGGATTGGCTGGCGCGTATTTCGGGGCGATCGTTGCGAAGCGGATCGTCGGGTATCGGCGCAGCACCGGTGACCTCTTCGCCCCGGCGGTGGCGATCGGGCTCGCAGTTGGTCGGATCGGCTGCTTCCTGACCGAACAGGTGGGTACGCCGACGTCGATGCCGTGGGGCGTGTCGGTGAGCGCGGAGGCAGCTGCGTCGTTGCCGAACTGTCCGCAATGCGTCGACGGGCAACCGATGCACCCGTCATTCTTGTACGAGAGTGTGTTCCTCCTGATCGCATTCGGCGTGTTGTGGTGGGCGCGCGACCGCCTTCCAACGGAAGGACTGTCGTTCAAGCTCTTCCTGCTCGCATACGGTCTCTTCCGCTTCGCGGTCGAGTTCGTCCGGGGAAACCCCGATCTGGCGTTCGGGTTGTCCGGTTCGCAGATATTTCTCGCACTCACGATTCCCCTCATGGTGCTGATGGTGGTGCGCACCCGTATCGCGGCCAACACGGCAAAGCCGATAGGAGCGATGACATGACGCAGTACGGCGACAATCCCATGCCGCTGGACGAGGACCGACCCCAGGGCAAGGGACGAGGGTGTGTGATGGGCGGCCTCTTCCTCCTCGCTGCCAGCTTCGCTGGAGTGGCCGCCGCAGCCGCTGTCACGGCAGCCGTCCCGGACTCGGCAGGCTCGCTCGCGACCGCGGTGTCGACCGTCGTGTACGTCGGACTTGTCGTCTGGGCGGTCTTCCGATGGAAGTCGATTCCCGGATTCGTTCTCGGTGTGGTCCTTGCGGTCGTGATCCCTATCGTCGTCGTCGGCGCGTGTGCCGCGGTGCTCGTTGTCACGATGGGCGTCATCACGTGACGGCGGGGAGGGGCATGGAGACCCGAACCGACAAGATCGTTCGATACGTCAACGCCTTCTGCCCCGATTGTCATGCAGAGCGACCGAACCGTGCACTCGATCAGGTCGAACGCCTGTCGGGATACCTGAGCGTCGCAGAGGAAAACGTTTGGCTCGTTCGCGGGTGCCAGACCCACGGGAAGATCGTCACCCTGTACGACGAGCGACCAGACATCCTCGAATACCTCGAGCAGTGGACCGCGCCGACGAAGTTCCATGTTCCTGATACACCGAACAACTACGACCCGATCCCCGCCGCGTACCTGAAGGGACTCGGGGAGATGCAGACCCAGCACACGTGCATCCTGCTCGAGGAGATCACCCAGGAATGCAACCTGCGTTGTGCCGTGTGTTTTGCTGATTCTTCACCGGCGCTGTCGGGCGTCGCGTCGGTTCACGAGATCCTCGCAAACATCGACCAGCGGCTCGCAAGGGAAGGAGGTCGCCTCGACGTCCTGATGCTTTCGGGTGGAGAGCCGACGATCCACCCCGAGTTCGAGACCCTCCTCGATCAAGTTGTCGCGAGGCCGATCACGCGGATCATCGTCAATTCGAACGGGGTGAAGATCGCACGTGACGACCGATTCGTCGAGTTGCTGAGATCGCACAACGAGCGTGTGGAGATCTACCTCCAGTTCGATGGGTTGAGGAGCAGCACCTACCTCCACCACCGCAACGCCGACCTTTCCGCGACGAAGAAGCGCGCCGTCGAGCGACTGAGTGAAGCGGGAGTCTTCACGACGTTGACGATGACCGCGACGCTGGGGGTGAACGACGACGAGATCGGCGATGTGGTCGAATTGGCGCTCGACACGCCATACGTGGGCGGGGTGTCGATTCAGCCCCAGTTCGGTTCCGGCCGGAGCCAGGAGCTCAACCCGCTCGATCGACTCACGCACACCGGCGTGCTCGCTCGACTTGGCCCCCAGACGGACGGCCGTGTCACATGGCAGGATCTCACCGCGTTGCCGTGCTCCCATCCGCACTGCTGCAGCGTCGGCTACATGCTCATGGATGACTCGGGTTCGTGGAAGTCGCTCGTGTCGCTCGTCGGAAAGGACCAGCTTCTCGAACACCTCGACCTCGTCGCAAACCACATCGCCGACGACCAGATCCCCAGACAGGCTCGAGATGCGTTGAAGGCATCGCTCCTCGGACTCCTTTCCGAACAGAGTTCGCTGTCGCATCCCACCATCGGGGATCTGATCGTGGACGTGTGCGAGAGCTGCGACCTTGGGCTGTCCACCCTGCTTCGTGCCGCGGCCGGATCGTCAGGGAGCAAGGAGCAGATCCGGAACGTGCTCGCCACCCGGGTGAAGAGGATCACCGTCAAGCCGTTCATGGACATGAACACAATGATCGAGGAGCGGCTGATCCAGTGCTGCGTCCATGTCGGAACGCGGAGTGAAGAAGACCTCGACCAGTGCGCTCCGTTCTGCGCCGTACAGGCCTGGGCTCCGCTCGGTCGACAGAAACTGTCCGAACGCTCGGGTGCCGCGATCGGATCGGTCCCCGTCAGCCTCACCGTGAGTCAGGAGTCACCATGAGAAGCGAGCCACCCGCAGTATTCACCCACGACCCGACACGACCGTACAGCGAGAAGGAATTCGATCCACTCCAGCTGTGCATCTATACGACGATCGGCGTCCTGGCCTGGCTTCTCACCCCTGCCGCGGTCGTCGCGGCGTTCGGCACGCTGGGTGTCGTGGCGTATGTCAGGGCGCGTCGAAGGGGCCTCGCGAAGAGCCGATGCAAGCTCGGGGACACGCGGTTGGTGATTGCCTACCTCGCGTTCGCTGCGCTTGCCGCATGGGTTGCTACCGGCGCCGCGATCCTCAACCGCTTCGCGTAGGTGGCGTCTGCCGGCCCAAGCGGACAACCCAAGTCGGGCAGGGATCTCCTAAAGGTCTGGATAAGGAGCGGCCGCCCCGATCTGCAGTGGGTCAAGAGGATCAGAAACCCGTACGACGTCGAGTCGCTTCTGATGACCCAGGGACTGATTGTCCGAACAACCTACGGACTGGCACGCGCTGCGTTCGACGCCAGATGGGGGCGCTACAACCCTTGTAGCGCAAGGGTTGTAGCCGGATCCTCGTACCCCCGACACGACTCGAACGTGTAACCTACGGATTAGAAGTCCGTCGCTCTATCCCGTTGAGCTACGGGGGCATGATCGGCGATCGACGCCGGT
>QJWC01000041.1 GCA_003235475.1 Acidimicrobiia bacterium
CCCCACGCCTGCCCTTGTCCCGCCAGACCCCGTTCCGTTCCAGGTGGCGTTCAACGAGGGAATCCCCGAGCAGGTGCGCCTCAGGAGTCGATGGGTACCCGTGCTCTCATGGGCAGGGCCATGGCGGCATGTCGGCCGCTGGTGGGAGGGAGAACCCTCCAGCGACAGGTACCAGATCGTCACGTCGGCAGGGGCGTATCTCTGCGAGGTGCGGGAAGGGTCGACCTATCTGATCGGGGTGTACGACTGATGCGAACGAAGCTACGTGCGCAGCGACTCCCACGTCGTGGCGATGTCAGCCTCCACGTCGGCCATCAGCTGGCTGAGATCGTCCTTGTTCGTCATGTTCGACGTGTCGATCGGTGGGAGGATGCGGACCGAGACATCGCCGCGTCTGAACACCTTCGAGCCGGGAGCAAGGACCCTCTCCGTGCCCTCCAGCACCACCGGGAGCAGGGGGAGCCCGGTGTCGATGGCGATCCGGAAGGCTCCCTTCTTGAACGGGAGCATCGTCCCTTCCGTCGCCCGCGTTCCCTCCGGGAAGACGAGCAGCGAGTAGCCGCGCTCCGCAGCGAGTTGCACGCCATCGTTCACTGCCTGTCGCGTCGAACCTCCACCAGCCTCCCTGTCGATCGAGATCATGCCGATGATGCGCATGGCCGTGCCCACGACCGGGATGCGAAACACTTCCTTCTTGGACAGGTACCTCCCCGCAAGCGGCAGGACCCTGATCAGCAGGGGGATGTCGACCATCGAGAGGTGATTCGACGCCACGACGTATCGCTTCGCCGGATCGACGTTCTCGATGCCCTCGATGTCGAGCTTCACTGGCGGGATGGCGAGGAAGAGTCGCGCCCAGTGCCTCACGATCGCATCGTGGATGGGCGACGCGGGCCTGAAGGAGCCGTACACGATGATGAACGTTGCCAGTGCGAGCGTCCACAAGAAGAAAAGCGGAACGAGGACGAACGTCCGCACGGCGGCCACAGCGGTTGCGAGCATGGCGGTAGCGTAGACCGGCACGCAGGGGAGGAACGGTGCGGAAGGTAGGCATCGAGGCAGCGAGGCGTATCGCGCTCGCAGCCCAGGGATTCAATCGGCCACGACCGGCCGGCAGGGTCGATGCGCGGCACTTCCGCCGCGTCATGTCCGATGTCGGTGTCGTCCAGCTCGACTCGGTCAACGTGTGCGTCCGCACGCACTACATGCCGTTCTACGCCAGGCTCGGTGCCTACGACCACGGCAACCTCGACTCGTGGCTCAACACGAGCGGCGAGAACTTCGAGTACTGGGCACACGCGGCAGGGGTGCTGCCCGTTGATGACTATCCGCTGTGGAAGTGGAAGATGTCGGAGATGAGGCCGTGGCGCGAGGCGCAGGCGCTTCTCGACGCACACCCCGACGTCCTCGAGGACGTGTACCGCCAGGTTCGGGACCACGGGCCGTTGACGGTCATGGATCTCGACGCGCCGAACCATCGCAACGAGCCATGGTGGGGATACGGGCCAGGCAAGGTCGCGCTGGAGGTCCTCTTCGCCGAAGGCCGGATTGCGGCCTCGAGGACCGGGAACTTCGTGCGGTTGTATGACCTCCCGGAGCGGATGGTCCATCCTGATCTCGTCGCTGCGCCGGGATTGGCGAAGGAGGACGCCTACCGCGAGCTGCTGCGGCGTGCGATTCGGCATCAGGGAATCGGCACCGCGAACGACATCATCGACTACTTCCGGCTGAACCTCCCTACTGCCCGCCCGATCCTCGCGGCGATGGCCGCGGCCGGTGAGATGGAAGAGGTCGAAGTGCCGGGTTGGCAGGGCCCCGTGTACATGGACCACGAGGCAACCCGCCCTCGTTCGATCAACGGCACGACGCTTCTGAGCCCATTCGACCCGATCGTGTGGTACCGGGAACGGGCTCTCCGGCTGTTCGGCTTCGACTACCGGATCGAGATCTACGTGCCAGAGCCGAAGCGGACGTATGGCTACTACGTCTTGCCGTTGATGGTGGACGGTGAACTCGTCGGGCGGACCGACCTGAAGAGCGACCGGAAGGCGAACCGGCTCCTCGTGCAGTCAGCCTTTGTCGAACCAGGGGCGGACCCGGACCTGGTCGCGGGTCACATGGCAGCCGAGCTCGAACGGTTTGCAGATTGGCTCGGTCATCCCGACGTCCGCCTCGGACGCAAGGGCAACCTCATGTCGCGTGTGCGTCCGCGAATGTGATCGCCGTCAATCGAGGTGGAAGCCCACCATCGTCATGCCGTTGGGCAAGCTGAGTCTGTAGCTGGCGCTTCGTGCCCAGTCGACGAATGTCATCTCGGTCGCCTTCTGGTTGACGAAGACGAAGTAGTGACCCTGCTCGGTGAACCGGAACGGGAGCAGGTTGGGCTGTACGGACACGATCCGTTTCGCGAAGATGGGCCCGCCGACGACCTCGAGCGCGGTACTCGTCCGTCCCCCGACGGAGCGCGCCACAAGGTCCGCGCTCTCAGACGTCGAGATCCACACAGAACCATCGCCGGTGGTCGATCCGAGTCCTTTGATCTCGACCGGTGTGCCGAGGACGCGGTCGACGAACTGCCAGTTGCCTTCCTGATCGAGCATTACGACATTGACGTCGGTCGCCGATACCGCGTGGAGGTCGTCGAACTGCCATTGGATGGTTCCGTCGGTGTCGTATGCCGTCGATCCACTGCTTGTCACGGCGATGAATCCGCGCGAGTCCCAATATCGAAGGGATTCTCCCGGGGCGAGGTTGAACGCCACTTCCTGTTTCGTGAGCGCGCCGGAGAGGGGGTTCACGGTTGCGGTGGTGACGGCGCCCCCGCTGTCCGTGCGATATTCGGCCCATGCAATCCTGCCGACCTCGGTCGCGTGCCACACGAACGATGATCCCGGGGGGATCTCCTCGGCACGGGTTGGCTCCGTCGGTGAGCCGACATAGACCCCGCAGTTGTCGGGAATGCAGGTCGAAACCGCGACGAACGAGCCACCGCGGTCAAACCTCGCGATGACTGATTCGTCATCTCCGACGGGGATATCGAGCGGAACCGCCTTGGGTTCACGGAACGACGGATCCCATAGGAGTGCCCACAGGCCCTCGCCATTCCGCGCGATGATCGTCAAGTGCTGGTTGGTGTCTGGGAGGACCTCGTCGAGCCGCGGAGGGACGGCGGTCGCGGTCGGGGTCGGGGTCGAGCCATCCGCGTCGACATCAGGCGAGGCGAAGACGTCGGGTGGTGTTGCGGGTGAGTCGTCGAATCGAAGTCCTCCGAGAAGGCTCACGGTCACGACGGTTGCAGCAACGGCGATGGAGGAAACGACAAGGGGTATCCACGGACGGGTCGTCGAAGCACGCTCGCGGTTCGGTGTGTGGGCGAGCGGCGTCAGGCCGTTCGCATCCTCGTCTTCGATCGGGATCGGACGAACCCTGTCGTCGTTGTCCCATGCCTCCATGGAACGATGGTACGGAAAATCGCCTGCTGTCGGCCCGAAATGGCGCACGACTCCTTAGGGTGCCGACGATGAACGCACCCCCGGATCCGACAGCACCGAAGGCAGAGTGGCGTGCGTGGGCGCGTGCGATTCCCGTCGCGCACGCGAGCGGGGCCGTGACGCGCGGTCTCACGTCGTGGCCGCCGATGCACGGCATTGTCGCGACGTACCTCGCGATGCCCGAGGAGATCGATCTGTCGGCACTCGAAGGGCTCGACCGTATGCGGACCGTCGTTCCGCGAACCGAACCCGACAACAGCCTGACCCTGCACTGGCAGTCGTCCTCGCCGATGACGCGCCACCCGTATGGGTTTGACGAGCCCGACCGAACGTCTACCCCCATCGATCTCGACTCAATCGATGTCGTCCTCGTACCAGGGCTCGCGTTCGATCGGCACGGCAACCGGCTCGGTCGAGGCGCCGGCATGTATGACCGGCTCCTCGATGCCCTCCCGGTTGGGGTCGTTCGGGTTGGAGTCGCAACCGATGCGACCTTCGTGGATGCGCTTCCGACAGAGTTGCATGATCAGCGTGTCGACTGGGTCGCGACCGAGTCCGGCGTCCGCTCCTGCGCCCCCGACATACCGGCGAGCACCGGGCTCGTGGTCGATAGGGCGATTTCCCTCGGTGTTGCCCCCGCGATCGTGCACTTCCCGAAGGGGACGAAGACGTCCGCCGACGCGGCCAGGGCGGTCGATGCTGAACTCGGGTCGATCGCCAAAAGCATTGTGTTCACGGTCGGGGACCAGGAGGTCGTCGTCCTGTGTTCCGGGGATCATCGGGTGGACACGAAGAAGCTCGCGTCGCACTTCGGCGTGGCGAAGGCCGGGCCCGCGACCCTGGATCGCGTGCGAGAGGTCACCGGCTTCGTGGCCGGGGGAACGCCGGGTCTCGGCCACGACACTCCTCTTCCCGTTGTCGCCGATGTGTCCCTCTGCCGCTACCGTTGGGTCTGGTCCGCTGGGGGCACGCCCGACACGGTGTACCCGGTCGCCCTCGAGCGGTTGATTGCCGCAAGTGGCGCTCGGTGGGCGGACGTTGCTGAACGGAGTTGATCGTGACTGAGTGGGTCGGAAGTACAGCGCTCATCGTCGTCGACGTGCAGAAGGGCTTCGACGACACGAACTATTGGGGTCAGCGGAACAACCCGGACTGCGAACAGAACGTCGCCCTCCTCATCAAGGCGTGGCGGTCCCAGGGTTGGCCGATCGTGTATGTGCGGCACGACTCATCGTCGTCGACCTCACCGCTCGCTCCCGGATCGAAGGGCAATGCCTTCAAAGACGCCGTCAAGGGCAACCCGGATCTTCTCGTTGTCAAGAACGTGCATTCGGCGTTCTACGGCGAACCCGATCTCGACGCTTGGCTCAAGCAGCACGGCATCACAGGTGTCGCGGTGTGCGGCATCCAGACCAACATGTGCTGTGAGACGACCGCGCGCATGGCTTCGGACCTCGGGTACGACGTGCTGTTCGTCGAGGATGCGACCCACACGTTCGACATCGTGACCGAGACGAACAAGGTGTATCGCGCACGTGAGATCGCTCGCTACACAGCCGTCACGATCGACGCCGACTTCGGCCGCGTGGTGCGAACGTCAGACCTCGTCGCGGACGACTGACCGTACGGCTCTCGGGTCGATCGCAACCGTGACCGGGTCTCCAGGGTCACGGCGTGTCCGACTTTCGAGCACGATCTCCTCCTCATCGGATGTCGAGACGGTCATGCGGTAGACACCATCCGTGAAGACCGCCGACCGGACGATTCCAGAGACGGTGGACCCACCCTCCGTCCCCTCGACGATCGTGAGCGCGTGCATCGGCACCACTCCTCGTGTGGCTCCGCTGTCCGTGCCGAGTGCGCTGGCGAGCACCGGCCCGCCTGGATCGAGGATGTTTTCGTGGCCGATGAACCGGGCGACGAACTCTGTCTGGGGGTCGTTCCAGATGCCCTCGGCGCTGTCGAGCCTGACGATCCGCCCTTCATGCATGATCCCGATCGTGTCGGCAAACCGCTCCGCCTCCTGGCGGTCGTGTGTCACGTAGATGGCCGCCGCGCCAACCGCTTCGATGGCGTTCACGGTCGAGTCCATGAGGGATGCCTTCAGGGCGTTGTCGACCGATCCCATCGGCTCGTCGAGAAGAACGACGGCGGGGGCGGGAGCCAGTGTCCGCGCGAGCGCGACGCGTTGCTGCTCACCGCCGGACAGCGATGAGGTGTTGCGATCGGCGTGTTCGGCCAGTCCGACGATTTCGAGAAGATCGACTGCCCGACGGTGCGCTGCGTGCGCATCGGTGCCCTGGACGCGGAGCCCGTACGCCACGTTCTGTTCAACCGACATGTGCGGAAACAGGGCGTAGTCCTGGAACATCAGGCCGATCGGGCGGAGGTGCGGGGGTGTGTTCGTGATGTCGGCGCCGTCGAGCCGAATCGACCCTGCGTCAGGTCTGACAAGCCCAGCGATTGCGCGAAGCAGGGTCGACTTGCCGGTTCCCGAAGGGCCCATCACCGCGACACGCTGCGCTGTGTCGACCGCAAGTGACACGTCGTCGAGCACCCGGGTCGCACCGAACCGCACTGAGACGCCGTCTACGTGGAGCGTCATATTCGACGCTCCTGACCCCTGTCCGTGGCGTCGATGGCGGCGACCACGATGGCCGTGACGGCCATCAGCACGGCGCTCAGTGCGAGTGCTGCTCCGAACGGCTCCGCCCCCGGTCGGCCGAGGAATCGGAAGATCGCGATCGGAATGGTCGGCGAGTTCGGACGGACGATGAAGGTGGTCGCCCCGAACTCGCCCATCGAGATAGCGAATGCGAACGCCGCGCCGACGAGGAGCGATCGACTCACCAACCGCAGGTCGATGGTGAGGAAGGTCCTCCAGGGTGACGCCCCCAGCGTCGCTGCCGCGTCCCTGAGGTCCCCGCGTACCGATGCGAGCGTCGGATTGATGGTTCTCACCACAAACGGGATCCCGACGAGCGCGTGGGCGATCGGAATGAGCACGACGGTTCCTCGCAGGTCGATCGGCCAATACAACGCCACAAGGAACCCGAACCCGATCGTCACCGCGGACGTGCCGAGGGGAAGCATCACGAAGAGGTTGAAGCCGCCGGACACGCGACGGGATGAGCGCTGGATCGCGAGGGCGGCGAGGAGTCCGATGAGGGATGCAACGACGACGGCGATCACTGCGAAGCGGAGCGAGTTCCCGATGGCGAGGGGAGCGGACACGAAGGCGCCGCTTTGTTCAGGGAGCGTCGCGAGGCTGCGGTAGTTCTCGAGTCCGAAGCCTCCCCGTGGGTTGGCGAAGGACCGTACTGCGAGGACGACAAGCGGCCCGATGGCGAGGGTGAATGTGCCGACCACGATCGCTGTGACCACCGCGACCTGTCGCGCACCGCGGGGCTTCGGCGCGGCGCTGAGCCGGTGGTGGAACGGCACAGACGTGCGCCGTTCGAAGCGTCCGTACAGGAACAGGAGCGCGGAGACGCCGACGATCTGCAGGACTGCGAGTGTCGATGCGACATCGAGCCTGAGGAACGACATCGCCTGTCGCCAGATCTCGACCTCGATCGTCGAATGGTTGAGATCGCCCAGAATCACAACCACTCCGAACGAGGTGAAGGAGAAGAGGAACACGAGCGCCGCGGTCGAAGCGATGATCGGCCTCAACAGGGGCAGCTCGACCGAACGGAAGGTTCGCCATGTGCTTGCTCCGAGCGTTCGTGATGCCTCGGCGAGTCGAGGGTCGATACGCGCCCAGAACGACCCGACGCCCCGAATCACAATCGACAGGTTGTAGAAGACGTGAGCCGCGAGGATGATCCAGATCGTTCCCGTCATGTCGAATCCGAGGATCCCGCGCGGGCCGACCAGGCCGAGGAAGGCTGTGGCAACCACCAGTGTCGGCAGGACGAACGGAACCAGCGTGATCGCCGACAGGAGTCGCTTGCCGGGAAAGGAGAACCGGGCGAACACCCACGCGGCCGGGAGCCCGATGGCGACCGTGAGCGCGGTCGACAGCGTGGCCTGCCAGACGGTGAACCATGCGACTCGCTGCAGCCCACGGTCGGAGAGCACGTCCCACACACCCCCGAGGCCGGCACCGCCGTGTGCGAGACCCCGCACGGTGATCGCTATCACCGGGTAGGCGAAGAAGTACCCGAGGAACAGCACCGGGACGGCGACCGCGACCGCCGTGAGTGCTCGCCCGCGGGCACCCGCCGTCATGCGCGTGCGATCGCGACCCACTCGTTGATCCAGCGCTCACGGTTCGCCTGGATCACATCGGGATCGATCGTGATGGGTGCAGGTGGGAAGACCGTGTACGTCGCGAATACTTCTGGGAGTGCCGCCTCCGTGTTTGCGGGGTACACGAACATGTTGAGCGGGATGTCCTCCTGCACCGGCGTGCTGAGCAGGAAGTCGACGAGTTGAGCAGCCGCATCTGTGTGCGGTCGGCCGGCAACGACGCCTGCGTACTCGACCTGCCGGAAACACCCATCGGCGACCGCAGCTGTCGGAGCGGCATCGAGTTCCCCGAAGAGCACCTCCGCCGGGGGCGAGGACGCGTACGAGACAACGATCGGGCGGTCACCTCCCGCTCGTGTGAACTGCACGAGGTACGCGTCTGACCAATCGGAGGCAACGGCGACATCGTTGGCGAAGAGGTCCGCCCAGTACTGCGACCACGGGTAGTCGCCGTCTTCACCAAAGGTCGCGATGGTCGCCATCAGGAACGCGAGCCCCGGGGAGGACACCGCGGGGTCCTCGACAACAACCATCCCCCTGTACTGCGGGTCGGTGAGGTCGCGAAGCGAGGAGGGCGCGTCGATGCCAGCGACCGCCAACGCCTCGATGTCGTAGTTCACGCAGACATCTCCGAAGTCGATCGGTGTCACGGGGTCGCCGTCCACTCGAAGTCCCTCGGCGACCGAGCGAATGGCCGCGGCGGTGTGGGGGACGAACAGCCCCTCGTCGACGGCGCGTGACAGGAACGTGTTGTCGATGCCGTAGATCACGTCCGCGATGGGGTTGTCCTTGGTCAGGATCGCCTGGTTCACCATCGATCCCGCATCACCGGCGGTCTGCACCGTGACCGTGATGCCCGTCTGTTCCGTGAACGCGTCGAGCGTGCCGTCGCTGAGGGCGAACGAGTCGTGTGTGAGCAGAACGATCTCGTCAGGCGCAGACTCTCCGCCGCATGCCGTCAGGAGCGTGAGGGGAACGAGGAGTGCGAGGATCAATCTCGCGAGTCGGGATGTCATTGGTTTCCTTCCTGGATGACAAAGGCGAGGCCGTGCTCGACCTCAACGGATGCCGCTGCGTCGATGAGTTCGTTGTGCAATCCGCGGGACGAGCCGAGCGGGAGGACGTCATGCGATAGCGGCCATCGCAATCCGGAGGTCGTCACGGTGGCGTCTGCGATCGGCACCACGGAGACCCTGGTACCAGCGGCGCCACGGATCGTGATCGGCGTCTGCGATGTGGCGACTTCAACGATTGCGTTCGCGATGTGCCATTGGACGGCCATCGCGACCCATCGGTGGTCTGCGAGCAGCATCACGCCAGCGAGGTGGTGTCCGACTGAGCCACCCTCGCCACCGTAGATGTGGATCTCGGTGGATCCTGCATCGAGCGCAGCGATCAGCGCGAGCTCGAGGTCGGAGGCGTCCTTGTCCGTCGGATGCCGTTCGATCGAGACTCCCGATGATGTCGCATGGGCGAGGCCGTCTGCCGAGATCGAGTCGAGATCACCGACGAGTCGATCCACAGCGACGCCCGCGTCGCGTGCATGGTCGTATCCGGAGTCGGCCGCGATGACGAGGTCGGGGGAGTGGCCATGAATGGCTGAGGACATCTCGCCACCAGCGAAGATCATCGTGAGGCGGGGGCTGGTTGTGGTTTCCACGGCTTCCTCCGCTGGCATTATCCAGTCTCAGGTTCAACGGGTCGGTGGCGGGGCCACCCTCTCAGCCCGACGACATCGAGCTCCCCGGTGTGGGTTGTTGGTTTCCATTGTACGGCACGTCGTGGTGCCGAAAACGAACAATCGAAAGAAGTTCGCATTTAGGTGTTGACAAGATGATGGCAATATGACATCATTATGACATCATCACGACGGCAAGAGAGGAGAACCTGCCATGTTGTGGTACAACAACTACGAGAGCGTCGAGGCGATCCGGCAAGGAAGGCTCGAGGACGCGAGCGAACAGAACGTGAGGCTCATGCGCCTCGTGCGGTCACACGATGACCACGCGTTGGCGTCGTAGGGCCGCCGGACAACGAAGAAGGATCGAGACAATGGACATCGACAGTGTGGTTGGGCAGCTGAGCGCCCAGGTCTATGGACAACTCAGGCTCGCAGGGGACGATGCCGCGGTCGAGGCCGCGGGTGAAGCGATCCTCACGGCGATCGAACCCGCCCTCCGCCAGGCCGGAATGTCACTGGCGGAGCAGGCGGCCGCCGAGGTGGGCGCGCAGCTTCCGAACCACACCGTCGACGTCGTGCTCTCGGAGGGGCAGCCGTCGCTCGTCGTTCGTGACAGCAGCGAAGACATCACGGTGACAACCGATCAACTCGACGCCCGTATCACGGTGCGGCTTCCGGAGGACCTCAAGGAGGAGCTCGAGGAAGCGGCCAACGACATGGGTGACTCGGTGAACACGTTCGTCATCAGGGCGCTCGCCGGGACGACGAGGGCGGGTAAGCGGTCGAACCGTGCGACGTTCCAGGGGACCATCGAGACATGACTGAACGTATAGAAACCTACGACATCGCATCACCAGCGACGATCGCGCTCCATCTGCACGCAGGGGACATCCGATTCAAGAAGGGTTCGTCCGGCAAGGTCGTCCTGAAGTTCGACGGATCGGCGAAGGGTCTCGACGACCTGCAGGTCGATACGACGTCCGACAGCGTCACGGTGCGTACGAACTCTGAGCGCAAACGCCGGTGGGTGTCGGGGTCCATCAACGTGATTGCGACGATCCCCGAGAACTCCAACATCATCGTGAAGCTCGGTTCGGGAGATGTGTATGCCAGTCTCCCCGTGGTCAATGCCGAGATCCACGTAGGATCCGGTGACATCCGCACGGAAGACATCAAGGGTGACGCCGAGGTCAAAGTGGGATCCGGTGACATAAGGCTCGGCAACGTTGCCGGCGTCGCTCGAATCAGCTCGGCGGCTGGCGATGTCCGCGTCGATGACACCACCGAGGTGACGGTCACGACGGCTGCGGGAGATCTCTTCCTGGGCAGCGTGAGCGAGGTTGGGCGAATCAAGTCGGCGACCGGTGACATCAGGGTCGGCAAACACTCGGGTACGGATCTGTCGATCAAGACGATGAGCGGTGACGTCCACGTCGGGCTGGTACAGGGCCTCACGGTGAACGCGTCCGTGAAGACGCTGTCCGGCGACTTCCGCAATCGCATCAGGCCATCGTCGGCTGAACGGATCGGAACAACGAAGCTCACCATCACGTCGTTTTCGGGCGATGTGACCCTCTCGACGGCGCGTTGAGCGCGACCCGCGCCGAACGTGTCTCGAAATGACGCTCCGCTAGCGTTGCGGGCGTGACGATCGACCTCGACGACATTCTCGCGCATCACCAGTTCGGGCCTCCCGTGGAGGAGTGGCGGCCCCTCTTCATCGCCATCGCCGGCGGATCAGGGTCGGGGAAGACGACCATCGCCAGGAGCGTGGTCGACATCGTGGGCAGAGATGCCGTTGTGTACCTACAGCAGGACGCGTACTACCGCGATCGCTCGGACCTGACGTTCGAACAGCGCGAGGCGATCAACTACGACCATCCAGACTCGTTCGAGGTGGAGCTCCTCGTCGAACACATCGAGGCGCTGAGGGCGGGCAACGCCATCGACCGGCCGGTGTACGACTTCGCCTCGCACACGCGCACGGGTGAGACCATCACGCTCCAACCCGAGCCTGCGGTCATCGTCGAGGGGATCCTGGTGCTGGCCGACGAACGCCTTCGGCCGTTGTTCGACGTGCGGGTGTTCATCGATACGGAGCCCGACGTGCGGCTCATGCGTCGCCTCCAGCGTGACATCATCGAGCGAGGACGGTCCACCGAGTCCGTGCTCGATCAGTACGAGCGGACCGTGCGACCGATGCACTATCAGTTCGTGGAACCCTCGAAACGGTACGCCGACATCATCATTCCCGAGGGCATCAACACGGGCGCAATCGGCACCGTGTCATCGATGATTCAACACTTCCTCGATCGGAACCGTTAAGGAACCCTCGACCGGTTCTCGATCCAGATCTCGACGAGCCTGTCGGCCACGGGGCGCGCCACCGCGGCGAACAGCAGGTGCCCATTTGCCGATGCGTGGAAGAGGTCGTCGGCGAACATCGACTCGTCGTGCAGGAACACGTCTTCCATCGCTGACCATGCGTTCGATTTGATCGCCCGGTCGTAGTTCACGGCGACCCTCGCGACCGCAGCATTGATGGCCCGGGCACGAACGCGGGCCAACCCTCGTGCTGGGGCCGGGAGCCTCGGGATGGTTCCGAGGTCGCCGATCCCCGACAGCCCGACAGCCGGAACGCGCTCATGGAGCCGCGCCACCATCGCGTCGTAGTCCATCTCGAACCGCCCGACGGGCGTTGCACGGAGGGCGTCGTTGGAACCGACCGACACATACACGATGTCAGGTTCGAGCTCGAGCGCCCGGTCGACCTGCTCGTCGAGCACGTCTCGCACCTTCGCGCCGCCTACCGCAACCGATGTCGCGGTGACGCGGTAGCGATCCGAGAGGTGCAGCGCGACTTGGCGGGGCCACGAATGGTCCAGCGGCGTGACGCCGGGTGCGGTGACGGAGCTGTCGCCGAGGAACGCGATGTTGAGTTCCGGAAGCGAGGCGTCACCGACCGTGCACGAGGGATCCTGGTTCTCGAGCGAAGGCAGGTCGGCGCGGTTGATCGCGTGCATCATCTGGCCCGCGAGGAGGCCCATGGCCGTCAAAGGGGGTCTGACCAGTTTCCACTTGCCCATCCGCCCATTCTCGCAGCTCTTGCAGATAGTTGAACGAAAACGGCGCCGCGTTGTGCGACACTGGGAACATGAAGTACCGGCATGTGCAATGGGGAGCTGCGGTGATCCCGGTCGCCGTCGTCGTGGCGATCGCGATCGCCGTCATGGTGCGCGCTCCAAAGGACGAAGGCCCCGCGTGGATTGCTCCCGTGGTCACTGTCGGCTTGATCGTCCTCGTCGCCGTCGTCGCATTGATGAGCCGCCTCGAGGTCACCGTCGATCAGGACGCGGTGGTGGCAGCATTCGGATTCGGATGGCCGCGGCGCACGATCCCCCTCGATGAAATCGCGCGCACGCGACAAGTGCGGAACAACTTCTGGTACGGATTCGGCGTCAGGAAGGTGCCGAGAGGTTGGATGTACAACGTGTGGGGGTTGGACGGGGTCGAACTGGAACTCACGAATGGCAAGATCTTCAGGATCGGGTCGAACGACGCCGAGCGGCTGCACGCATCGATCACGCTTGCGATGACAACATGACAGACGAAGAAACTCCGACCGGGGTCCCGTCGTGGGTCGTGGCGACTGTGTGGCTCGTCGCCGCGTTCCTGGTGGGCGCCGTGATCCTCGGGATGTTCCTCTACTGACCGCGTGCTCAGGGATCCCGCGGTTCTCGATAGCGTCGCGAACATCACCGCCTCGACTGACAGCATCCGCGTGACCCCAACTGTCTCCGTATACGCTGACCGTCGTCAGCAGGCAGCCCGATGCAGGAAGGTTCCGCCGTGAAGTTCAAGCGACAGATCGTGGTGTTCGATGCCGCGGACATGGCCGGGGAGAGCGCCTTCTGGGCCAGCATGCTCGGTGGGGAAGTGGAGGCAGACGACGACTGGCACAGCGTGAGTGACGCCGACGGCGCGTGGCGGATGGGCGTTCAGCTCGCACCGAACCACGTCAAACCGGATTGGCCGGACGGCACGCCCGAGCAACAGGTTCACCTCGACCTGTATGTGGAAGATATCCAGTCAGCACATGCCGAGGCGGTGGCGCTTGGCGCGACCGTGCTGAAGCCGGTTGACCTCACCACCGACAGCGGTTTCCAGGTGTACGCAGATCCGGCTGGCCACCCGTTCTGCCTGGTGTGGGGAGAGTGAAGCCTCAGGTTGTCCCTGCGTAGTACGGGTTGCCGAACGGCCAGGTCTCGTCGATCCAGGCCGCAAGCGCCTCGCGGACCGGCATGTCCACGTCAGCGCGGGATTGCGTGACCCATGAGCTGATGGCCGCATCGTGGTCATCACCCCGGTACGGGTAGATGTAGATGCAGCCGATGACGTCGTCGCCGTCGAGGATCGAGTACGTGAAGCCCTTCCGTTCCGCGAAGTCCCGTTCGTGCCTGACGAGGTCATTGAGGTTCGACTCCAGTGACATCGCAGTCGGCCAACCCGGCTCCTCGTCCTCGCTGAACCCCGGCGTCGCGCGGATGTGGTCGATGCTCGACATCCATGCTTCGTGGTCCCGCTCGTTGTGCTGCGGACCGAGGACTTCGAGGTGGAAGCCGTCGGCGTTGAAGGTGAGCGGTGGCTCGAAGTCGTTCGGGACGAAAGGCGCACTCGCCATCGGGCAGACGCCTACGCGTTCAACGCGACGGCCGCACGGATCAGCCCCTTGAACGCTGCCTCGTCGAGGTCCGAGTCCTCGAAGATGTCGAGCGCACGGCGAGTCCCGGCGTCGAGGCTGGCATTGAACAAGTGCTTCGGATCGTCAACCGACGCACCCTTCATGAAGGTGAGCTTGACCTTGTCCTTGTAAGTCTCCGCGGTGCACACGATGCCGTCGTGCGAGAAGGTCGGCACGCCATCGGGATTCGATGGTTTGCGCCACTTGATCTCCTCCACGATGTCGGGATCGGCTTCGAAGATCAGTTCCCGGATTCGGGAAAGCGTGTCGGTTCTCCAGTCCGGCATCTCATCCTCCATGCATCGGTCGTACCTCGACGGGCTGCTCGCACGCGGCGGCCCCGCGGCGCGCCAGCTCCTTCGCAGCTTCGAGATCGGGTGCGTTCACGATCCAGAACCCACCCATTTGCTTCTCCGTCCCCGCGTATGGGCCGTCGGTCAGCATCACTCCCTCGTCGGTCGGACGCGCCACGGATGCCATGGCCGCGGGGTGGAGTCCGTTCGCGTACACAAACGCTCCCGTCGCCTGGAGGTCGGCATTGAAGGCATCGACCTTCGCCATCCGCCTTCTCGCGACATCCGACTCGAAGTCCAGGTCGTAGTCGTCCTCGTGCCAGACGGAAAGCAGATACTGCGCCATCGCTTGCTCCTTGTGCGATCGGCGTCACCCTACCGGCGACGCGGGAGAGCGCTATTCGATCGCTCGTGGCCGCTCATTAGAGGCGAACGGCTTCAGCGGACACGCGTGATCTGGGTCGTCGCGCTATACGTTGAAGCGGAACAGCACCACGTCGCCTTCGGCGACTTCATAGTCCTTGCCTTCGATTCGCCACTTGCCAGCTTCCTTCGCGCCCGCTTCGCCGCCACAGGCGATGAAGTCGTCGTAGGCGATGACCTCGGCCTTGATGAAGCCGGTTTCGAAGTCGGTGTGGATGGCACCAGCGGCCTGCGGCGCCTTCGCGCCAGCCCTGATCGTCCATGCCCGAGCCTCCTTCTCGCCGGCCGTGAAGAACGTTCGGAGCCCGAGGAGGGCGTAGGCCGCGTGCACGACCCGATCGAGGCCTGGCTCCTCCATGCCGTACTCGGCGAGCATCGCGTCGCGGTCCTCATCGGCGAGGGTCGCGAGTTCCGCCTCGAGCACGCCAGAGACAACCACCACGGCGGCTCCCTCCGTGTCGGCGTGTGCACGTACGGCCTCGACGAGATCGTTGTCGGCGAGACCATCCTCCGAGACGTTGGCGACATACATCGAAGGTTTGGCGGTGAGCAGGAAGAGGTCCCTCACGATCGGCCGCTCCGCGGCGCTGAACGAGAGGGTGCGAACCGGTAGGCCCTCGGAGAGGTGCGCGTGAAGGCGTTCGAGTACCGCGACCCTCGTGACCGCATCCTTGTCACCTGCCTTCGACTTCCGCCCGTGTCGCTCGAGCGCTCGCTCGACGCTCGCCAGATCGGCGAGGGCGAGCTCCGTCGAGATCGTGGCGATGTCGCTGACCGGGTCGATGCGCCCGTCGACGTGCACGACGTTCGCATCGTCGAAACATCGCACCACGTGGGCGATGGCGTCCGTCTCGCGGATGTGGCTGAGGAACTGGTTCCCGAGCCCCTCACCCTGCGACGCGCCGGACACGAGGCCTGCAATGTCCACGAACTCCATCACGGTCGGGACGACCGATTTCGGCTTCACGATGTCAGCGATCGCGCCCAGTCTGGGATCACGGACGACGGCAATACCGGCGTTCGGGTCGATCGTCGTGAACGGGTAGTTCTCGGCTGCGATCTCAGCGCCGGTCATCGCATTGAATATGGTCGACTTGCCCACGTTGGGCAGGCCGATGATGCCGCATGTGATCGCCATGGAAGGTTGGTCCTCGGGGGATGGGAGTGCCCGGCGAGTCGTGAGCCGGGCGGGCCTGAGGATATTCGTCGAGGCAGTCGAACCGTCCCCGCGACACGTGAAGTTCGCGAAAGACGGCGTTAGGTCGCGAAACATGTCGGCACGGATCTCTTGCGATCGCGTCGTCAATCGGGTTCGCTCGCTCCCGCATAGGTAGGCAACCTCGCCAGGGAGTGCGGCAATGGACCCTTTTGGTCATCCTGATCTCGATCGTCTCGGCCGGTCGCTTCGTCACGCGCTCGACGAAACGCTCAACGCCGAGCAGGACGCGGCGCGAGCCGCGGCGATTCGGCGGCGCACGCTGCGCGAACGATTCGTGGAGTCGGAGGACCGCACCGAATTGGTTCGCGTAGGGCTCGTCGACGGGCACATGGTCGGCGGGCTCGTCACCGGGGTCGGGGTCGACCACGTGATCCTTCTCGACGATGGTGTCGAGCGTTTCGTTTCGCTCGCGCACGTCGTGTCGATGGAGCGGCGGTAGATGGCCATCCGATCGAGAGCCCTCGCCGCATCGCTGCCCACCGTCGACACGAGATACGTGGTCGGGGCGCTGGCAGCGGCTCTGGCCGCCGTCCTCGTCCTGATTCTGACGCGTCCTCCAGAACGGATCGCCGTGCTCATTGCGGCGGATGACGTGGCAGCCGGAGTCACGATCGACGAGACACGCTTCATCACCAAGTTGGTGGAGTCCGACATCGGCCTCGTGCCGAGCGCATCGTTGGGCGAGTTCGAGGGTTGGACGCTTGCCGTCCCGCTCGCAGCAGGGGAACCTGTGATCGAGTCCGTTCTGACGCCGCCGGAGCTCATCGCTGCGCCGAACGCGATCGCGGTCTCGCTTCCTCCTGAACACGCGGTTCTGGGCAAGCTCGCTGCCGGCGACTTCGTGGACGTGTACGTCACGGATCGCGGGCCGACAGGGGAAGTGTCGACCGAGCTGGCCGCGAGCCACGTGTACATCGTTGCCGTCACGGTCGACGACGATCGGATCTCAGGCGGGAGGGTCGATGTGCTGCTCGCGGTCGACGATGCGCTCGCACCGGTGCTGGCATCCGCCGTGCGAGCGGACGGCGTCGACCTCGTCAGGGTCGCTCCATGACCGTACGCGTCGCCACGGTCCTCTCGGCGCGGGACTGGGAGCCCGGACTCGTCGCCCATGCCCGGGAGACCGCAGACCTTCGGATCGTCGTACGGGCGTTCCAGCCCTCGGACATCGACCGGCATGAAGACGAGATCGACGTGATCGTCGCTGCCGGCGAGGTCGGGTGGGTGACCGCCGCGGACATCGTTCGCTGGAGGCGTCGTGGCCACGCGGTTGTCGGCGTTGCGCCGGCAGGTGATGGTCCGGCGATGCGGCTGCTGGCCGACGCCGGTGCTGATGAAGTGGTGCCCGACACGATCGACGTGGTCGCTCTCGTCCAGGCGATTCGGTTTGCGGCTCCCCGTGGACCTGCGCCGAACGCCGACCGCGCTGGTCACACGACGGTTGTCGTTGGTCCCCGTGGTGCACCGGGATGCACCGAGGTGGCAATCGCGTTCGCCCACGGACTCGCCGATGAGCGAAATACCGTCCTCGTCGACCTCGATACTGAGAGTCCGTCGGTCGCCGTACGGCTTGGTCTCCCGGCCCGTCCGGACATCGTCGATGTGCTCGACAGCCTGCGGGTCGAAGGAGGGATCGCCGAGGAGGCGGTCCACTGCGAAGAAGGGCTCTCCGTTGTCACGGGGCTCCACAGGCCAGTCGGTGACGCGCTACGCAGGGACGACATCGATCTCCTGCTGCGGGCATGTGCGGCAGAGTTCGAAGAGGTTGTCATCGATGCGGGATGCCGCGATGTCTTCGGTGTCACCGCGAACCGGGCGGACGATTCGATCCTCGTTGTCGATGCATCCGCGAACGGCATCGTGCGTGCGGCAGAGCTCACCGGCCGATGGGTGGGACCGCCTCCGGCGTTGGTGCTCAATCGGGTCAGGCCCGGAACGTCCTCGGACATCGTCGAAGCGGTGCGGCGCTGGACCGGACTCGAACCAGCTGTGGTCATCCCCGAACGCAGGAATGTCCGCCGCGCCTCGGTGTCCGCGTTGAGGCCCGACCGAAAGTTCACTGCAGCCGTCCAACAGCTGTCCGTGTCATGACACCGACGACCGACCGCAGATACGGGTACCTAGCCGAGTTCCTCGATGATCCGACGGTCGAGGAGATCATCGTGATCGGCGGACAGAGGACGTTCGTTGTGAGGGGCGGCGTGAAGGAGCTGATCTCCGATGTCGCCGACACCGCTTCGGTGAGGCGAATCGCCGATCAACTCCTCGCCGGCACCGGCCGGCGGATCGACCTGTCGAACCCCATCGTCTCCGCCCAGCTCCCGAACGGATCGAGGGTGCACATCACTGGACCTCCCGTGACCCATCCGGACCGCATGAACATCCAGATCCGCAAGTTCGTGATGCAGTCTGCGACCCTCGACGATCTCACGGACACGGGAAGCGTGCCGCGTCGCGCGGCCGACATACTCCGCTCCGCGATCGCCGGGGACAAGACCGTGCTCGTCGCTGGCGCTCCCGGTGCCGGAAAGACGACGCTGGTCAACTGCCTCCTTCGGGAGGTCAAGCCCCATCTGCGTGTCGTCAGCTGTGAGGAGGTGTTCGAGGTCGATGTCGCCCTCCCGGATCACACGCAGATGCAGACCAGGGACGGCGGCCTCGATGGTGGTGCCGAGATCACCCTCAGGGACCTCGTACGCGAGGCACTCCGCCAGCGGCCGGACCGCATCGTCGTGGGCGAAGTGCGCGGACCCGAAGCACTCGACCTCCTCATGGCGCTCAACGCCGGATGCAGCGGCCTCGCCACGATCCATGCGAACTCTGGCCGCGACGCCCTCGAGAAGCTGGTGTCATACGGCGTCCTCGCAGGGGACAACATCTCCATCTCGTTCCTCCGCCGCACCGTTGCAGCGGTCATCGATCTCGTCGTGTTCGTCAAACGAATCGGTCCCAATCGTTACGTCACGGAGATCATCGAGGTTCCGGAGCAGCATGATCCGGACGTATTCACGACGACCACCGTGTACCGACGCGAGATGGTGGCTGCAGGTGGTGGCGGGTGAGAGGTCTGGCTGCACTTGCCTCCGCGGCAGCGGGTTGGGTTCTCATCACCGGCGTGATCCCGCGACCCCAGATCGCGGTGCCACGCGTGCAGGCGCGCACTGCGGCTTCGGGCATCATTGTGTTCGTCGTGTCGTCGGCGGTGCTGATCGGCGTGATCGGTGTCCCGTTCGTCGCACTGGTCGTCGGCCTGCTCTTGTCCTTGATCCCGTTCGTGCTTGCCGCCAAGGCGGACAAGCGGAAGTCCGATGCCGTTCGGGACGGGTGGCCCGACGTCCTTGCGCGTGTTCGCACATCGATCTCGGCGGGCGCGACGCTCGGCGACGCCGTGACAGATGCGCTGCACGACGCTGGCGGTCCATTCAGGGCCATGGCCGATGTGATCAGGCGGGAGGTCGTCGTGGGCGGGGGGTTTACCGCTGGGCTGGTTGAGGTCCGCTCGATCGAAGACGACCCTCTGACAGACCGGATCATCGCGACGCTCTCGGCCGCGTCCGACGCCGGGGGTCGCCGCGTTGGCGACATCGTGGGTGTCCTCGGCCAATCCGCGGCAAACGAGCTTCGCCTCCGCAAGGCTCACGACGCTGCCCTGACGGAGCAGCGCATGACGGTCAACGTGGCGCTGGCCGCGCCATGGGTGATCCTTGTGCTCACGATCACGACAAACCCCCAGTCAGCGAGTGCGTTCTCGACCGCCGGCGGTGTCGTGGTCGTCGGGATCGGTCTCGTCGGCACGGTCGCAGGGTGGCTCCTCGCGGTTCGGACAGCCAGGCTCAACAGGGCCCCGCGGGTGTTCCGATGATCCCCGTCGCGATGCTCGCAGGTGTCGCGGTGATGTGTTGCTGGTTGGCGATCAGGCCCTCGCGGATCGCCGACCGCGTCTCTGTTTACCTCGAACTGGAGCAGGAGCCCACACCGGACGACGCGTTGAGCCCCGATCGTCTTCCGATCGTCCTGTGGGGGTGTGGGGGAGCGACTGTCGGAGTGCTCGCTGCCCAGGGTGACCTCTTCCTGTCGGGTGCGGGTCGTTCGGCGCCAGCCCTTGCAGTACTGGGGGCAATAGGGGCGCTGATGGTGCGTCGCGCCAGGTTGACGACGCTTGCCGACCGCCGCGTCAGGCGACTGCGATTCGAGCTTCCCGTCATCGCTGACGCGCTGGCGATGCACGTCGTGACCGGCGAAAGCGTGGCGACCGCCATACGGAACGTCCACACATCGACCACCGGAGTCGCACGGGACGAACTCGCTGCCGTGCTCGAAAGGACCGAAGCCGGTGAAGGACTACGAGAGAGCCTTGCCGAAGCAGCTCGTACTTCGATCCACGCGGATGGATCGCGACTGTACGAGTCCCTCGCCCACGCGCACGCCGTCGGCGGGCGCCTCACGCAGGTTCTCACGGATCTCGCCGAGGATTTCCGAGCAGCACTCGAGCGTGACATCACATCGGAAAGTGGCAAGCGCGCAATCGCGGCCTACGGGCCCGTGCTCGCGCTGATGGTGCCGACGTCGCTCCTGTTCTTGCTGTACCCGACTCTTCTGGGCCTGAAATCGCTCTCAGGAGCGCCATGACACGAAATACGAAAGGAAGGCATCATGCTGTCAGAGGAACGAGGAGCAACGACGGTCGAGTGGCTCGGGCTTGCCACGATCGCCGTGCTCGTCATCGCACTGTTGCTGCCGCAGGTCCGCACAACGGCGGGGGACATCTGGGGCGGCGTCGCTGGCCAGTTCAGCGGCTTCTTCGGATAGGTCCGGATCGGTCCGAGCGAGGCACGTACACGATCGAGGGCCTTGCCGGCATGGTCGTGTTCTTTGTCATGCTGGTGCTCATTGTGCAGATCGGATTCATCATCTCGACGCACTCGGTCGTCGGAGCAGCGGTCGATGCGACCGTGAGGCGTGTAGCAGTGGATGCCGGCGATCTCGCGGTGCAGGAGGCTCGCTTGAAACGCGATCTCGCCGCGTCAATACCGGGCGCTGAGGTCGAGCAGGTGACGCTCGCGATTGAAGGCAACTCGGTTGCCGCGACCGTGCGATACCGGTGGAGGCCCCCAGGGCCGGATCTCGCACCGCTGTCCATGACGGTCCGCCGCGCCCGAGCGATGGTCCTTCGTCCGTGAACGAGCGAGGTACCGCCCTCATCGAGATGCTGGTGCTTTCGTTTGCACTTGCGCTCGTGGTGATCCCGTCCTTCGCCGCAGTCGCTCGCATCGTTGACGCCAGGGTCGCGGTCGACGATGTCGCGCATGACGTTGCCGTGTGGGAAGCCCGACACGGTGCGCGGTATCCCGGAGCAGACGGCATCGAGGTTCAGGTGCGCCGAACGCGCGATGCGGTGGCGGTGATCGCGGCGAAGCGCGTTGACATCATTGGGATCGGCTCGACAGGGCTCGGTATCACGGTTCGATCCGCGGTCGAGGTGCCGGTCAGTCCGTATCGGAGCGACAGGTGACCGAGGAACGTGGCTCGCTGCTGCCGATGTTCGGGGGACTCGTCGTCATCGCGTTCATCGTGCTCGGCCTCACCGTCGACATCGCGCGCCTTCAGTTGGCCTACCGAAACGTGGCCGCGGTCGCCGATCTCGCGACCGAGGCGGGCGCCTCGGCAATCGACGAGGCTTCGATGCACGAGGGCGTGGTGGCTCTGGATCCGGTGGCCGCTCACGACGTCACGGAGCAGACGGCGCATGAGCTTGCACCGGGCACCGAGATCGACGTGGAAGCTGCACAAGATGTGGTCTGTGCCACGGTGAGCACATCGGTGTCGACGAGCGCCCTCGCCTTCATCGGCCAACGAACCGTGGCTGTGTCGGTGCGGTCATGCGCGGAGCCGGCTATCGGCTAGGGAGGGAGCGACGCGCGGTCTAGGGTCGCGGCGATGGAATCGACATCCCTCGGCGAACTCATCGAAGCCTCTGATCTTGCGGGCCTGAGTCGCTTCATCGATGGTGCGTGTTCGTCCAGGGACTGGAACCTGCTCGAAGAGGTCCGCGACCGGTGTGACGAGGCGGTCGAGCGGGGGAAGCAGCTCTGGGGCATATCCCAGTACGCCGAATACCGCCTCGCCCTTGACGCCCCAGCATCGTTTGCTGCCAAGGTGCTCACCGACGGCCGAGGCAGGTTCACCCTCGGCCCGCTCTGGGAGGTGGCTGCATCCACGCACACCTGGGAGGACCTCGCACCGCACCTGACGATTCCGACCACGCGGGCGATGGCCGCGCACGAGCGCTCGATCCGCGGCGATGTTGTGCCGGACGACGACTACGACCGCGACATCCTCTCGATCCCTGCCAGCTTGCAGCCGTGGGAGCCCGAGTACCCCGTCGCCGAATACCGGCCGGATCGTGCCACCTTCCCCGAGGACGGGCACCTCATCCCGATGGAGTGGATCGGCCTTCCCAAAGCACCGCCCTCGACGCTCGACGACGACGGCGTCTCGGATGCCCTCCTCGACCTCGTCCGCCCCTGGTGGGATGACAGTCTCGGCAAGGCGGAGACGGCGATCGTCGAGGGCTCGATCGAGCAAGCGATCGCGACGCTCGGCCTGCATCGCGTGCGATTTGCCGAGACGGACCTCGGTACCGCGATGGCGGCCATGACGTGGGCAGGCGCGAGTGGTGGTGGGCACGGGCGGCGACGTGGCACGCCAACGGGCCGAGCGGGTGCCTGGTGGGTGCTGCTCGAGGCGCTCGAGTACGACGCCGTACCGGACGATCCATCCGTGCTCGGCGAGGAAGCGAGCGCCCTGCGATGGGTGCTGTGGGAGCCAGGGGAGCACATCAGCGGGTGGAACCTCCACATCGGCATCGAGGATCCCGAAGACGGGCTCGCATGGATCCTCGCCGCGGTCGACTCCGCATAGGCGTCAAACACCGATGGCCGCCACCGCCGTTCTCCTCGTCCTGTCCGCCGCGGTCCTTCACGCGACATGGAATGCGATCGTCAAGTCGAATGCCGACGGCCTCATCGCCGCATGGGCGGTGTCCGCCGCAGGTGCCGTCGCAAACCTTCCCCTTCTGGCGGTCGTCGGCCTGCCGGACCGGAGTGTGTGGATCCTCGTTGCGGTGTCGGCGGTCCTCCACGTTCTCTACAGCCTCTCCCTCGTTGCTGCGTACAAGCGAGCCGATCTTTCGGTCGCGTACCCGATCGCGAGGGGCCTTGCGCCGCTGATCGTGACGGTCGGCGGATTCATCCTCCTCGATGATGCGCTCACCGTCCGAGGCGTCCTGGGCGTGGTCCTCGTGTCCGCGGGTCTCGGCGTGCTCGCGAGCACGAGGCCGATACGCCACGCGGGATGGGCCGTCATCACCGGCATGTTCATCGCTGCCTACACCCTCGTCGACGGGGCGGGCGTGCGAGCAAACGGCGACAGCGCCCAGTACATCGGCCTCGGCTTTGTCGTGCTGGCGGTGGCCCTCACCCTTGTCGTTGCTCGGATACGCGGCGTCGCGGCGATGCGCGCGGCGGTCGTTGCCCAACCGATCCGCCTTGCCGTCGGCGGGATCGCTTCCGCGGGTGCCTACCTGCTCGTAATGGTCGCCGCGCTCACCGAACCCCTCGGTCTCGTGTCCGGATTGCGGGAAACGTCTGCGCTGTTCGGTGTGGCCATCGGTGCGATCATCCTTCGGGAGAAGGTGACGCCGCGCCATGCGCTCGCGGTGGCGCTTGCCGTCGTCGGGACGTTCGCGATTGCGGTCAGCGGCAGTTAGCCGAGCCTCTCGGCGAGTGCAACGACGAGGCGTTCGTTGTCTTCGCGGGATCGGGCGGTGAGCCTGATGAAGTGCCCGATCTCGGAGTCGTCGGCGAAGGTCCTGATGACGAGACCCTCCCGGATGAGCGACGCAGCGAGCTCGTGGCTCTGTTCTCCGACCTCGCACAGCAGGAAGTTCGCCTTCGACCCGGCGAGAACGCCGATACCGAGGCCGCGCAGCGCCCCGGCGAATTCATCCCGGCGCCTGATGATCCTCTCGACGTGTCGCTCCATCCGTGAAGTAGCCGCGAGCGCCTCGACGGCGAGCGCCGCCGACAATGACGAGATGCTCCCGGGAGGCCGATGGCCGTCGAGCGCGTCTGCGAGATCGGGGGATGCCAGAGCGACCCCCACCCTGGCGCCAGCGAGGCCGAACGCCTTCGAGAGCGTCGCGCAGACGATGAGGTTGTCGTGGCGCCCGATCCAGGACGCCCATCGATCCCCGGCGAACTCGGCATACGCCGCGTCGATCACCACCACCCCCTTGGCGTCGAGAATGACCCGTTCGATGTCCGCGTCGGCGAACCGTGCGCCCGTCGGGTTGTGGGGGACACACAGCCATGTCACATCAGCGGTCTCGGCCGCTTCGCCGATCGCTCGGCGAGGGAAACCGAACCCGACAGGATCGAATGGCACCGCGACGAAGTCAGCACCCGTTTGGAGCGTGGCGATCTCATAGAGCGGGTAGCCCGGCGTGATGGCGGTGCCCCGTTTCGACCGCCCGAGGAACGTGCGAGCGGCGAGCAGGATGAGCTCGTCGATGCCAGCGCCCGGCACCACGTTCTCGGGCTCGACGCCGTGATACCTGGCTGCAGCCTCGCGGAGTGGCCGATACGAGGCACCGGGGTACTCGTTGAGGCCGGACGCGAGCGGCATCACAAGTGGCGCCGCCCATGTCGTGGGGAAGGGTGAGGTGTTGTGGTCGAATCGAATGACGTCCGACTCGAGGAGCCCGTATCGCTTGGCGATCTCCTTCGTCGTCGGCTGCCAGCGGTACCGCGGGGCGGTCATGACGCCGCCGGCCCGGACGCCAGGGCCTCGTCGATGTGACGCCACGCCACCTTGTCCGCGTCGTGGTCGCTTCGCATCGCGACGATCGCTGCTCGTCTGAGGAGTCCCTCGAGGTCGGCGAAGGACCATCCCTCGGTCCTTTCGACGAGCTCATCGATGTTGACGTCGTCACCGAGCGGAACATCCGTGATGCCGAAGAATGCCTTGCGCGATGCAGGTGCCGGAAGGTCGAGCAGGAGGTGCACCTCGAGGCGCCCTGGGCGGAGGAGCGCCGGGTCGATGAGGTCCATGCGATTGGTCGCCCCGATGACGAACACGTCACCGCGATCGCCGACACCGTCCAACTCCGTGAGCATCGCAGCGACGACCGAGTCGGTCACATTGTTCGTCGAGGACCCGCGAACGGGGGTGAGCGCGTCGATCTCGTCGAAGAAGATGAGCGAAGGAGCCGCGGCCTGCGCGCGAGCGAAAACCTCACGTACGCCGCGCTCGGACTCGCCGACCCATTTGTCGAGGAGCTCTGCGCCCTTCACGGGGAAGAAGGCTGCCGCCGACTCGTGTGCGAGCGCCTTGATCACGAACGTCTTCCCCGTGCCGGGCGGCCCGTACAGCAGGATGCCGCGGGGCGGATCGATGCCCATCCGATCGAACCGGCCAGGGTCCGTGAGCTGCCAGATGACGGACTCGGTCAACGTCTGCTTCACGGCCTCGAGATTCGCGACCTTGTCGAACCCGAACGTCGGGACCTCACCAATGCCCGCCGTGCCGAGCGAGGGCGGCGTCGAGCGGATGGCAGCCAGCAGTGTCTCCGTCGTGAGTTCACCACCCGAGGTCGCCTGTGCCTCGAGGATCGCCGTCGATATGTCGAGCGCGGAGAAACCAGCCGTCGCGTTCGTGAGCGCCTCGATGTCGATCGCCTCGGGATGGTCGACGTACTCCTCGATCAACCGCGACCGTCGCTTTGCGTCAGGAGCACCGACTGTCAGGGTTCGCCGCAGGAGATCGGCGGCATCGAGGTCGTGGGCGAGCGTCGAGCTACCCGTCGAGATGACCGCCGCCACGCCTTGAAGGTCCGCGACCTTTTCGAGCATCCACCGGACGACCGCTGCAGATTGGTGTCGTGTCGCCGAATCCCGGCCAACAAGATGATCGAGCCGGCCAAGGGCGACCACGGTGTTCGGTTTCACGGCCACCACGGCTCGCTCGAGCCGCCCGAGCAGGCCCTCTGGTGTTGTGACGGTTCTCAGATCCACGGAGACGACCGACAGCCCCGCTCCGTCGGCTGCCTGGCCGATGAGCGCCGAACGCCCCGACCCCGGCGGGCCGGACACGATCACTCCCGCGACCTTCTGTCCATTGGCCAGTCCGCCGCTCGACGTCAGGAGCCGCAGCCATCCGGTGAGGAGGTCGACCTCGTTCTCCAGGCCCACCGTCATGGCGGGAGCGGTGTCGGCGCGCACTTCGTCCGCGGGTGGCCCGACATTGGCCTCCTCGGTTGGCCGTGCGAGTCGCGTGGTCGGGGTGATGGCCGCGGGGGAGGGGTCGACCGAAACGACGGTTATCTCACCATCGCCTTCGGGAACCACATCGCCAGCAGTGACCGCGATGCCGATCAACGTTCTTGGGACACCCTCGGTCTCCTGCCCGAATGAGACCGTACGCGCATCAGGAACGACCGCGCGGCTCACATCGGCCGTGGAGCCCTCGACGACGCGAGCGTTGCGCAGCACGTGTGGAGGGATGCGGAGTTCGTTCGGGCGATTCATCTCGTCGGGCGCGACCCGCGCGACGGTGTCACCTATGTGGACGAAGCCACCTCCCGGGAGTCCAAGGGCGGAGAGCATCGCGGCGTCGGCGGTGGCCGTTGTGCCTGATCCCTGGCGAATCACAAAGCGCATCGTCCGAGTCTGTCACCCGCCGCGATGCTGCGCAACGTGGGCGAGGATCGCGCTCGTTCAGGAAAGGCGCGTCAGCGCGGGCGCGGGTGGAGCCGGATCCCACCGACTGCCCGTGACCTCGAGGATTTCGGTGCGGGGATCCGTGAGCCACTTCCAGAGCAGCCCGCACTCGGAAGACGCCGCCATGGTCGGCGGACTCGCCTCTCTCGGGACATCGTCGACCATGCGGAGCGGCGCTGGCGTGCCCGTCCTCCA
>QJWC01000073.1 GCA_003235475.1 Acidimicrobiia bacterium
GAACGGTCGGAACGCCAGGAACGGCGCGAGGGTCGGCCTCGACGTGAGCCCTCGATGCTCGGACGCATCACGATCGCGGTCGGACTGATCGTGCTCGCGACGATGGCACTCGTCGACATGGCATTCGCCCGTGTCGAGATCCTGCCGATCCACTATCTGGCAACGGCGGCTGGCGTCCTCGGCCTCGGCCTGGTCGTTGGTGCGTGGATCGGCAGAGCCAGATGGCTCGCGATCGTCGGGTTCTTCCTGCTCCCCGTCCTGTGGGTTGCAGCGATTGCCCCGACGTCCTGGTCGTTCGATGCGGGCGATCGGTTCTATACGCCGGCGTCGGTGAACGAGGTTCAGTCCGAGTACCGGCTGGGTGCGGGAACTCTGTCGCTCGACCTGTCAGACCTGACGGGAGACGAGCTTGCTTCCGTCGGGTCGATAGAGCTCTCGATGGGTGCCGGCGAAGTCACCGTGTATTTCCCCTCCGACGCGAGCGCCTTCCTCGACCTGAGAGTTGGCGCTGGTGAGATCAGCGGCCCGTTCCGCACCGTGTCCGGCATCGGAGCGGAAGTCACCGAGGACATCGGGCTGGTACCCGTGGGCGGTCCGCCCGACTTCACCTTGAAGGCGGATGTGGGCCTCGGCGTGATCTCGATCATTGTCGTGACCGAACTCCAGGAGGTGACCCCGTGAAACGCCACGCATTCGACCCGATCTCACTCGTCCTCGGTGTGGTGCTCGTCGCCGCAGCCCTCGGAGGGGTGTTCGCAGACGAACTCGACCCCAACATCGGGCGGCTGATCATTCCGGGTGCAGCCCTGATGCTCGGCATTGGCCTCCTCGCAAGCGCCCTGAGGGTGACGATCACCAAGGACGACGGCTGACCAGGCAATCGACAGTATGCAAACAGGCCCCCGCCCGACGGCGGGGGCCTGCTACGTCAGCATGCAGCGCTTGTCAGTAGGCACCCGAGAGCTTCGTGTGGTCCCAGCTGATGATCTTGTCCGGCTCGACGATGACGGCGGTGTTCTTCGGGGCGAATCGTCCGAAGGTCTGTTCGAGGGCAACCGGGTCCAACTCCGCGGGCTGGTCGCCCGAAAACGGGTACCGGGCTGACAGCCGGCCGTACAGCTCGAGCACGTAGGCGGGGTCGTCGACGAGTCGAGCCCGACCCTTGATCACGCAGTCCCGGTCTCGACGAGCACGGTCAGCCGGGGATCGCGCTGCAGGTTGACGATCTTCTGCGACTTCGTGAACGAGCGAAACGCGACCTTGCCATCGTCGAGAACGAACCACATTGGTGCCACGTGGGGCGAACCATCCCTGCCGATCGTCGCCACCTGCAGCGTCTTCATGCCCTCGGACAGAAACGCTTCGCGCTCGTCCGCCGTCATCGAGATGTCTTTGCGAGCCATGCTGAGAAGCTAGTCGTCGACGAGGCGCGGGAGAATCCCGGGACGTCGCGAGATTCGGCTGACTACTCTTCCCGGCGCGCGGACACGGGCGACCCAGTCGGCGGCCGAGGTCCACCAGCGCACCAACCGAAACACGGTCAAACACCCCAACCCGAAGCGGTGGGGAGGAAGGAACCGAACATGGGCAACAAGGTCACTGCGCCAGCCGTCAAGGCGCGCAAGGGCGGTGCCAAGCTGAAGATGGTCACCGCCTACGACTTCCCAACGGCCCGTATCGCCGATCGGGCGGGTGCCGACATCATTCTCGTGGGGGACTCGGTGGGAAACGTCGTCCTCGGCTACGACGACACCCTCCACGTCACGGTCGACGACATGGTCCACCACACCGCAGCGGTCGCCAGAGCCAAGCCATCTGCATTGATCGTCGGAGACATGCCGTGGCTCTCGTATCACTCGTCACCGCAGGAGACCGTCGTCAACGCCGGCCGCTTCGTACGCGAAGGCGGTGCGGAGGCGGTGAAGCTCGAGGGAGGCCGCAAGCGGATTCCGATGATCGAGGCCGTGATCGACGCGGAGATCCCCGTGATGGGGCACCTCGGCCTCACGCCGCAGTCCATCCACGCGATGGGCGGGTACCGCGTCCAGGGCAAGGAGGCTCAGGCAGCGTACGAACTGATCTCAGACGCGAGGGCACTCACCGACGCAGGCGTCTTCTCGATCGTCCTCGAGGGCGTCCCCAACGTCGTTGCCGAGATGGTCACGAGCGAGGTCGAGGTGCCGACGATCGGTATCGGTGCAGGAAGCTCGACCGACGGGCAGGTGCTCGTCTTCCATGACATCACCGGCCTCGGCGCCGGCGGGTACATCCCGAAGTTCGTGAGGACGTACGCGCAACTGGCCGACGATGCGGTGACCGCGATCGAAGCCTTCTTCGCAGACGTCGACAGCGGAGCGTTCCCCGACGACTCGGAGACCTATCACATGACAGACGAGTCCGAAGCGATCCTCAGGGGCATGGCCTTCCGCGCGGCCTCCCACATCCTCGCCGACGAGGACATGGGCCGCCGCTAGAGCTGGGCCGAATACCGCAGCATCACGACACCGTTCGAGAAGGACTGCGTCGCCTCCAACGTGAGCGCGCCCCGGTACTTGCGCGGGAACAGCGGGACTCCGGCGCCGAGTACAACCGGCATCACATAGAGCTCCAGGGTGTCGATCGCCCCGTCGTCGAGGCCCGCAACGATGACCTCGCCACCTCCGACAACCCACACGCCTTGCGTGAACCCAGCGGCGTATGCGCGAATCGCCTCGCCGGTGGGCACTCTCGCGAAGCTGACGTGTGCGCCCTCGGGGCTCTCGAGGTCTCTGTTCGTGAGGACGAGGCTCGGCAGCTCTCCATACGGCCATCCGAAACCGAGGACCTGTTCGTAGGTGGTTGCGCCCATGATGAGGGCATCGATGCCGGAGAGGAAGTCGTCGTAGCCGTACTCGTCGCTGTCGAAGCCCTCGAGGAAGTCAACGCCGCCATCGGCCTCGGCGATGAACCCATCGAGGCTCACGGCAACATACGCGATCACCGACGACGCCATCCGGAGACGTTACCGGCCCGTCCGACGGAGAACGTGTGCACTTCGTCCCTCTTTCAAGGGGGACGGGCGAGCGAAGCGAGCCAGGGGGATCGCACCCGCCGACGCGCCAACCCCCCTGCATCGCACCTGCGGTGCTCTGCCGTCCCCCCTGAAGGGAGGACGCGGAGTTCGTCCCCCTTTCAAGGGGGACGGGCGAGCGAAGCGAGCCAGGGGGATTGCTCGGTCGCCAATCCAGATCGGTGGGTACGGTTCCGGCATGCGATCCATGGTCATGGCAGTCGCCGTCGCAGTCGTCGCGACTGCGTGTTCGTCGACCCCGGCGGCCCCGAGCACGACGTCCACTACGAGCGCAGCCACTCCGTCGGCGGTCGATGGGTTCGAGGTGGCATCCGTCCCTGTGGGTGATCGGGTTCTGCAGCTCGCGATTGCGGACAGCCCCACCCTCCGCGAGCAGGGCCTCATGGGCGTCACCGACCTTGGC